>JAFUOR010000064.1 GCA_017481825.1 Clostridia bacterium | reverse complement strand
TTGAGTCCTTTCATTAGTTTGGGTGTGGTAGCTTTATTCTAATGATCTCAATCGTCTTTTTCTATACCTTCAGTCTCACTTCTATTGTAACGCTACATCGCGGGGTGCGGGGCAGCGCCTCTGCCCCCTTGACAAACCCTCCCTCCATGTGTTATAATCGCTTCAACACGATGAAGGGAGGGTTATCCATGAGCGAACAGCAGCAGTATCTGACGCGTGTGGCTCGTTGTTTTGCGTACATTTTTGCACAGAACGGGATAACTATGCCCTTTTTCGGGTCAGTTTGCCGATAACTGTGCAATTTTTTGAATTGTAGAGTCATCAGCGTTCCGATAAGGGGGCGCTGATTTTTTGTGTTTTTGGAGGCAACATTTATGAGACAAATCATCCGGGCGAGCTTTGCGACCATGAAGCTGTGCCTGAAGGAAAAAAGCTATTTCGGATTCTTCAACCAGCTGGCGCAGTATCTTCTGCAGGCCAGTGCGCTGGCAGCGCTGCTGATGATCTGGCGTTCGCTGTTCCTGCAGGGCGTAGATCAGCAGGGCCTGACCCTCAACCAGCTCTATGTGTACACCATTCTTTCCACCGCCCTCGCGCCCATGCTGAACGTGCAGACGCCCGTATCCGGCTGGCTGCATGACGGAGCGCTGCTCGGGCTGTATCAGCGTCCGGCAGGGGTGTTCATGCAATTGGCGGCGCATACCATCGGCGGATGGGCGATGCGGCTTTTGTGTCTGTCGGTGCCGGTCACGGCGATTGCTGTTTTGTGCGGCGTGGATATGCGGCCCAGGAGCATGTGGTTCATCCTGTCACTGCCGCTGGCGGTGGCGCAGGGCTTTGCGGTGGATTTCCTCTTTGCCTGCCTGCTCATCCGGCTAAGGAACCTGGAATGGTGCGTCCACAGCCTGCGGGAGGCGCTGACAGCGCTGCTGACGGGTTCGCTGATTCCCTTTGCAGCGCTGCCCTGGGGCATTGGCGAATTCCTGCAGCTCTCGCCCTTTGGGACGCTGGCGGGTGCGCCGCTGGGCATCTACACGGGTCTGGCAGAGCCGGGGACGATCCTCATCGCGCAGATCGGGTGGAACATTGTGCTATGGCCGCTGGCCATCGGCTGCTTTCATGCATCAAGGGAAAGGATGGTGTCCTATGGCGGATAACCTCAGGAGCCTGTTCAGGCTGTGGAAAATCTACGCACGCATGGATATTAACTGGCTTTTGCAGGACTGGATCAGCGTGGTCATCATCGTGCTTTCGGAGACGCTGCAGAACCTCTCCTCCATGGTGGGGGTGCTGCTGCTGGCAATTCGTTTTGGCGGCGTGGGCGGGCTGAGTGCTGACGAGGTGCTGTTCATGCTGGGCTTCTTTGAACTGGCGGATGGTATCGGCTGGATGCTCTTTGGCAACTACAACGTCATGCACCTGAGCCGCCGCATTGGACGCGGTCAGGTGGATCACATGCTGATCCAGCCGCGCCCGCTGTGGATGCAGCTGGCGACGGAGGGCTTCATGCCCGTGTCCGGTAGCCACGGGATGGTCATCGGGGCAATCCTGACGGGCATCGCCGTGTCCAGACTGCATATCACCCTGACGCCTGCCTGGTTCCTGATGCTGGGATATTACCTGATCATCCACATGGCGCTGCAATTGTCCCAGTGCGCGTTTTATGGGTCGATGGCCTTCTGGAGGCCCGTGGCCTGCGAGGAGATATCCTCCATGATTCTTGACCTGAATCATCAGCTGGGGAAGTTTCCGTTGTTCGGACTGCCGCAATGGCTGCTGACCGTGCTGCATACGGTGCTGCCCATCGGTCTGCTGGGGTATCTTCCCGCCCTTGCCCTCCTGCGCGATTTGGGCAGGGAGGTTGAAATCGCGCTGCCTTTTGTCGTGGCAGGCGTGTTTGTGACCGCCGCCATCATCTGTTTTAAGAAAGGATTGAAACACTATGAAGAATACAGCTGCAACCGTTACAAGGAAATGGGACACCGTTGTTGAGATTTCCGGCGTGACCAAGTTTTTCGATCAGAAGCGTCCGGTGTCGCTGGTCAAAAGGGAAAACCATCGCATCTATGCCCTCAATGACGTCTCCTTTTCCCTGCAAAGGGGTGAGTTTGCTGCCTATGCAGGGCCAAACGGCGCAGGAAAATCGACTACCTTCAAGCTGCTCAGCGGCATGCTGCGTCCGCAGAAGGGCAGCGTGCGGATTTTCGGCATGGATCCGAGCGATATGCGCATCCCCGTGATGCGCCGTACGGGCGTGCTTTTTGGCAACAGGAGCGAGCTGTGGTGGGATCATCCCATCCGCGCATCCTTTGAGTGGAAGAAGGCTGTGTGGGATATCGATGACGCCACCTATGAGCGCGTCTGCGGCGAGATGCGGGAGCTGCTGGGTATCGGCGAAATCTGGAACAGCTTTGCCCGGGAGCTGTCATTGGGACAGCGGATGCGCGCCAATCTGGCCCTGACTCTCCTACATGATCCGGAGCTGGTACTGCTGGACGAGCCCACCCTGGGCCTGGATGTGCTGGCCAAGCGCCAGATGATCGATTTCCTCAAGCGGATCAACCGGGAAAAGCAGGTGACGCTGTTGGTCACCTCCCACGATATGGACGACCTGACCGAAATGGCCAACCGCATCCTGCTCATCAACAGCGGACGCCTCGCTTTTGATGGCGACTATGAGCATCTCATCCGCATGGCGGGCGACAACCGCATCATCCGGCTGACGATGAAGGGCGATGCCCCTCGGATTGATGGCGCAATCTACGCCGGTACGGAGGAGGGGAAGCACCTCTACCGCTACGACGCCAGCGTGACCAGCGCTCAGCAGATCTTCGGCGCAATCTCCGGCATTCCTCAGGTGGAGGACGTCGAGCTGGGGCATGAAGCCATTGAGCAGGTGATTGCCCGGCTGTACCGGGACTGGAAGAAGGAAGGGTAAGACATCTGTATATAAAAAGGGCCATCTGCTGCGTTGCAGATGGCCTTTCGCATGTTTGTCAATCCTCGGTATTGAGATGGGAGAAGCCCTCGCCAAGGGCCTCGTGGGCTTCGGTGATGAACATAAACGCCTTGTCGTCCTCCTCACGTATGATCGCCTTGATCTTGGCGACCTCCTGGGGGCTGAGCACGCACATCACCACTGGACGCTCCACGCCTGTGTAACCGCCGCGGGCTTCCATCAGCGTCACGCCGCGCTCCATTTCCTCCAGAACGCGTGCATTCACTCGCTCCCACTTCTCCGTCATGATGAAGCAGGCTTTGTTCTTCGACGGGCCGAGCATCACGGCATCGACCACCTTGTCCGATACGAAGATGCAGATCAGCGCGTACATGGCCTCACTTGAGCCGATGAAGAAGCCCGCCGCCAGCACCACCACGCAGTCGATCAGGAACAGGAACATGCCCACGCTCATAAAGGGCAGTCTGCGATGTACCATGCGGGCGGCCATGTCCGTGCCGCCGGTGGTGGCGCCTCCGCGAAGGATCAGGCCCAGGCCGATGCCCAGCAGCACGCCGCCGTAGATGGCCCCCAGCAGGGGCTCCACATCCATCGCCGGGAGTTTGAGCAGATCGATGGACAGGGAGAACAGCACCGTTGCCGCCAGGCTGCGGAAGACGAATACGCCGCCCATGACCTTGTAGCCCAGCAAAAACAGCGGGACGTTCAGGCACAGGCTGGTGATGCCGATATCAAAGCCAAAGAGGTGCTTGAGGATCATCGCCACACCGGTCAGACCGCCGGGGGCGATCTTGCCGGGATCCAGAAACAGCGGATAAGCCGCGCCGCCGATCAGACATCCCAGCACGATCTGCCCCCAGGCCATGATCTGTTCATGTTTGCTCAGCTTTTGCAGCTTTGTCATCAGGTTCATCGGTTTTTCCTCCATCGTGTTCATGCGTGCCAAGGCTTTGGCGCAGCGCCTCGTCAATGCGGGCCATGGCGCGGGCGTCCAGGGTGCCGAGGTATCGTGTCAGCCGGGATTTCTCCAGCGTGCGCACCTGCTCTGTCAGCACCACGGAGTCGCGGGCAAGGCCGCTCTCCTGCGCGGTGATGGGCACATGGACGGGCAGCTCGATTTTCTTGCGTTTGGTGGTGATGGCTGCCACGATCACTGTGGGCGAGTGCAGGTTGCCCTTATCATTCTGGATGATCAGCACCGGTCGTATACCGCCTTGTTCAGAGCCGATCACTGGATCCAGATCGGCGCGGTAAATATCTCCACGTTTCATTATATTGTCACACTCTTTTCGGGTTGTCAAGGGAAATTTGCAGACGGAGGACGCCTGCTGTTACAGCGTATGACGGGATGGGGGAGGGGGTGCTGGAGGGGGATGCGTCCTTTCCGCTGCGGGAAAAGCCGAAAAGAAATTCCGTCTCCCTCTTTACAAGAAGCAGGTTTGTGTGCTATAATCATCGGCGGAAATCACGGCGATCCCTTTAACTCAGCACGAGAGGCTGAAAAGGCGCGCGGATTCGTTATAATAGGTAGAGAGCGCTTTTTCTGCAAGTAATGTGTGGAAAAGGCGTTTTATTTTGGCTGAGGAGGAAACAGAGATGGCGAATATGGCATACGGAATTCCCAAGGCGCAGTTGATGGCGGGCGACGCGATGAACCGCGCGCTGACCCGCATGGCGCATGAGATGATGGAGCAGCTGGATCTGAACAATCTGGTGTTTGTGGGCATCCGTCGTCGGGGCGTGCCGCTGGCGCAGCGTCTGGCGGATATTATCGAGAAGTACGAGCATGTCAAGTGCCCCGTGGGCGAGGTGGATATTGCCATGTATCGCGATGACCTTGATCCTGCTGAGCTCAAAATCAAGGTGCAGGAACAGCAGTTGCCTGTGGATGTGACTGGCCGCACCGTGGTGCTGGTGGACGATGTGCTGCACACTGGCCGCACGGTTCGCGCTGCGATGGATGCCATCCTCGATCAGGGTCGTGCCGCCCGCATCTGTCTGGCGGTACTCATCGACCGCGGTCACCGCGAGCTGCCTATCCGCGCGGATTTCGTGGGCAAGAACGTGCCCACCTCGGGTAACGAGCGTATCGGCGTGCAGATGGAGGAAATCGATGGCGGCGACGGCGTAGCCCTCTACGACGGCCGGATGAACCGCTAAGCCGGGGAGACTCTGGCGGCGTGCCTCCGAATTAACCTTGATGTTCCCCGGCGTTTCGCCGGAGTACATAGCACCTGTTTACTACATGACTGAGGAAGGGAAGTTTTACCAATGAGCGAGAATCAGAAGCTTTCTCCTGCCAAGTTTGGCCTGCTGGGCTTCCAGCACATGTTTGCCATGTTCGGCGCAACCGTGTTGGTGCCTGCGCTGACCCAGATCTATGCCCCCGACACCGTGGCGGGTATCTCCGTGGCAGCAACGCTGTTCTGGGCTGGCCTGGGCACGCTGCTGTTCCATTTCCTGACCAAGTGGAAGGTGCCTGCCTTCCTGGGTTCCTCCTTTGCTTTCCTGGGCGGCTATGAGGCTGTGAAGGCCCTGGTGGCTGACAGCGGCACTGGCGCTAACTGGATTCCCGATGCGGGTCTGGGTGTTGCGGCGGCTGGCCTGCTGTATGTGCTGCTGTCTGCGCTGTTCAAGGTTTGTGGTGCTGAGAAGGTCATGCGGTTCTTCCCGCCGATTGTTACCGGCCCCATCATCATCTGCATCGGTATTACCCTGGCCAACAGCGCTATCAACAACTGCGCCAATAACTGGTGGATTGCTATCCTGGCGGTGGGCATCGTCATTGCCTTCAATATCTGGGGCAAGGGCATGTTCAAGATCATTCCGATCCTGCTGGGCGTTGTGGGCTCCTACGCTGTGGCTGCCATCTGCGGTCTGGTGGACTTCACTCCCGTGGCGCAGGCTGCGTGGGTTGGCTTCCCCCTGAAGATGGAAGACACTGCGTTCTCCCTGTTCGGCAATGTGGACATCTCCCTGCTGATTTCCGCTCTGATCACCATGGTTCCGATTGCTCTGGCGACCATGATGGAGCACATCGGCGATATCTGCGCTATCTCTTCCACCGTTGGCAAGAACTTCGTCAAGGAACCCGGCCTGCATCGTACCCTGCTGGGTGACGGTCTGGCGACTTCTCTGGCTGCGTTGTTCGGCGCTCCTGCAAACACTACCTACGGCGAGAACACTGGTGTGCTGGCCCTGACCCGCGTGTACAACCCCGGTGTTGTCCGCCTGGCGGCAGTGATCGCTATCGTGTTCTCCTTCTGCCCGAAGTTTGCGGCCCTGATCTCCTGCATGCCTGCTGCCACCATCGGCGGCGTGTCCATGATCCTCTACGGCATGATCTCCGCTGTTGGCGTGCGCAACATCGTTGAGAATCAGGTGGACTTCTCTAAGTCCCGCAACGTCATCATCGCGGCTCTGATCATGTCCCTGGCGCTGGGCATCAACTTCTCCAGCGCTGGCGCGATCATCTTCAACATTGGCGAGGTGACCATCCGCCTGTCCGGTCTGGCTGTGGCCTCTCTGGTGGGCATCATCCTGAATGCTGTTCTGCCTGGCAACGACTACAAGTTCGGCGACAACGAGCAGGGCGATCAGGCGGTCAACTTCAAGGTGTAAGCGTTTCGATCTGTACATCCGGCGGCGGACTTCGGTCTGCCGCCTTTTGAATGCCTATCCTGCCGGGCACCTCCGCAGAATTTTGCCGAAACAGGAGAAAAGTCAATCAGAATCCCTTGACAAGTGAGAAAGAAAAAGGTATACTATACAGGCTGTAAAGTTAGCGATGCAGGACAGCGATGTCCTGATTGACAAAACGTGAGGAGTGTTGACACATGTTCCGTACCTACCAGCCCAAGAAGCGTCAGCGCAGCAAGGTGCACGGCTTCCGCGCCCGTATGTCCACCAAGAATGGCCGTCGCGTCCTGGCCGCCCGCCGTCGTCGTGGCCGCAAGGAGCTGACTGTCTGATTCTGCTGTCAGCAGATGCGCATGTGCCCTGTGCGACGCATGCACCCAATTCAGTTGGATGAAGCCCGCCCGTGTGCTACCGGCACGAAAACGGGCGGGCTTTTCCTGTTAAACTGCAGGGCATATCCTGCACCGTCGTATCCTCTTGAACCACGGAGGAAATCAACCATGGAAAGACGTTATCGGCTGCAAAAAAACAAGGCGTTCCAGTACGTGTATCATCGCGGAAAGAGCGTGACTTGTCGGGATCTGGTCATGCTGCAGGCCAAGGGCCGCGGCATGAAGGTCGGCTTTTCCGTCAGCAAGAAGGTAGGTAATGCCGTGACCCGCAATCTGGTCAAGCGCCGCCTGCGTGAATGCTTCCGGCCCTATCTGGGGGACGCGAAAAACGGCCTGTACGTGGTGGTCGCCAGACCCTCAGCCGCTCAGGCCTCCTTTCAATCGCTGCAAAGGGATGTGCGCTATCTTCTCAGGAAGCTTGGCGCCATTCCGCCCAAGGATAAGCAGCCCTCAGGCGAAAAGAGCCCCCAGGCTCCCGCCGCGAAAGGCTCAAGCGCACAATGAAACGTTCCTTTCTTTCCCGGGCAATGCTCAAATCGGTTGATTTCTACCGCAGCGCTGTCAGCCCCAACAAGGGCGGGCCCTGCTGTCGCTATGTACCGACGTGTTCCCAGTATGCCAGAACCGCCATTGAGCGCTATGGCGCGGTGAAGGGCGCACGGTTGGCGGCATGGCGGCTTGCGCGCTGCAATCCATGGTCCAGGGGCGGCTACGATCCGGTGCCGGAGGATCCCTGCCTGACCTTTCGGAAGGAGTGACCCCCGCACATGAATGAGTTCCTCAAATCCATCCTCGACGGGATCCACATGGTCATCCCCAGCTACGGCTGGAGCATCGTGGCCTTTACGATCCTCATCCGCCTGGTCCTGATGCCGCTGGACTACAAGAGCCGCGTGGGCATGCGCAAGATATCCAAGCTGGCCCCCAAGCAGGCTGAGCTGCAGAAGAAGTATGCCAAGGATCAGGAGAAGTTCCAGCGCAAGCTGAGCGAGCTGTATCGCAAGGAACAGGTGTCGCCCATGTCTTCCTGCTGGCCGATGCTGGTGTCGATGCCCATCCTGTTTGCCATGTTTGCGGCCATGAGAATGATGGCCAACGAGCAGCTGGTGCAGCAGACCTTTGACATCATCACCGCTGGAGCGCCCACGCTGGAGCCCTTCCTGTGGGTGAAGAACCTGTGGATGCCCGACAGCCCCTTTACCTCTGCCTGGCCTGATCTGCAGAGCCTCAACCTGATCCCGGAGGGCGAATGGCTGCGCATGTTCAACGCCCTGCCTGCCGAGACCCTCGCGGTGCTGCAGGAGAAGGTGTTGGCTGCCTCCGGCATGGAGCTGACGGCGGCGTCCTTCGCTGGTGATGCGCTGAAGTCCACCATCGCCAACATTGGCCTCACCTTGCAGACGGTGCCGGAATATGCGGCCAACACCGCTGTGAACACCAATCTGACCCTGAACCTGCTGGTGACGCAGATGTCCGTGGCGGTGAACTACAACGGCTTCTTCATTCTGCCCCTGCTGTCTGCGGCCAGCCAGTTCCTCATGAGCAAGATCAATCCCAGCACGGCTGCGCCTGCCGCCACCGGTGACCAGGCTGCCCAGCAGAACAGCACCAACAACTTCATGAAGTGGTTCTTCCCGCTGTTCTCCCTGTGGATCTGCTTGAGCTACAACGCGGCCTTCGCCGCCTACTGGGTCACCAGCAACCTCATCGCCATGGCCCAGAACTACGGCATCAATAAGTATCTGGACATGAAGGAAGCCAAGGCTGCCGCGAATCCCGAGGCAACCACCGATGTTTCTGGCAAGGGCCTGAAGTAATCCGGTCAACCATTCTGGAGTTAAAGGGAGTAAGTAACCATCATGAAGAATTACGAAGCCACTGGCAAAACTTATGAAGAAGCGCTACAGAACGGCCTGACCGCTCTGGGTGCGACCATCAGCGATGTGACCATCGATGTGCTGGAAGAGGGCAGCAAGGGTCTGTTTGGCCTCTTCGGCAGCCGCCCCTTCAAGCTGCGCCTGACCGTGAAGGAAGAGATCGAGGACGATCCGCTGGCTGATCTGTTCGTCAAGCCCGAGCAGCCCAAGGCCCCCAAAGCGCCCAAGGCCGAGAAGAAGCCTGAGCCCAAGCAGGAAAAGAAGTCCGAACCCAAGGCCGAGAAGCCCGCTCCCGCCAAGGTGGAGGAGCAGCCTGCCGAGGAGAAGGCCGAGAAGAAGCCCCTGCCGGTGCAGCGTAAGGCCAAGCAGGATGGCGAGCACACCGACAAGCCCAAGCAGGAGCGCAAGCCTCGCAAGGAGAAGAAGCCCGCTGCCAAGGCTGAAAAGCCCGCCGAGGAGAAGGCTGAGAAGAAGCCCCTGCCTCCCAAGCCCGAGGCCAAGCCCCTTGAAAAGCCCGTTGTGACCATGATCCCCGATGCGGAGGTTGTGGCGGATTCCGCGCCCGGCAAGGCCCAGGCCTTCCTCAAGGAGCTGACCCACCTGATGGGCGTGGACGTGGAGGTTGCCGTCGGCACTGATGCGGAGAATAACGTCTTCGTGCAGATGACCGGCGATACCCTGGGCATTCTGATCGGTCGCCGGGGCGAGACGCTGGATGCGCTCCAATACCTGACCAGCCTGAAGGTGAATCGCGGTCAGGAGGGCTACACCCGTGTGACCCTGGACACGGAGAACTACCGTGCCAAGCGTGAGGACACGCTGATCCGTCTGGCGAACCGCATGGCCAACCGCGCGGTGAAGACTGGCCGCAAGGTGTCCCTGGAGCCCATGAACCCCTATGAGCGCCGCATCATTCACAGCGCCCTGCAGGCCAACGAGGCGGTGGACACCCACTCCGAGGGTGACGAGCCGAACCGTCATGTGGTGATTACCCTGCGCAAGTAAGTGTGCTTTTCCCCTGCTGCCGAAAGGCTGTGGGGGAATTTTTATGGGGAGGCTGGGACGATTGCCTTTTGAGATGAGGAAAATTGTTGCGGGAGGAATTTCATCCCTCAGCGCCCCTGTGGTTGCTGCCACCTTCCTCAGAGCTGGGAATCCCGGTGGCGGGAAGGCTTTAGTGACCACTTACTCCCGCCCCCTCCCTCCGCAGGAGGGGGGACACCTCCTGCTGCAGCAAAGGCACGCGCGGGCTGCGGGTGATGAGAGACGACCGCAGGGGAGTCGAGCCAAAGCGTGACCAACAAAGCACCACAAGCTTTCATCCCCTCAATAACCACGCGAGCTCAATTCCAACTGGAGGAAAGCAAGCAAGATCGCGAAACGGGGTTCTTAGGGGCGAAGCGCTCCTAAACAGGTAGAGGGCAGCGCCCTTCCGGGGTCCAGGGGCAGCGCTCCTTGCGCCTTGCGCTTTCACCATTTCCTATTCCAAATTTAGAAAGATTGCTCTTGCAATCTTCGGCGAGGCGTTGTATAATATCTTTTGTACAAATGCCCGTTTGACGGAGAACGGCGCTTCTACCTGGTCTTTCAGAGAGCTGATGGGTGGTGCGAATCAGCAGACATCGGAGCGTTTTCCATTTCCGGAGGGGCGCAGGCGAGGAGTCTGCCGGGGGTGCCCGATACAGCACGATCAAGGTGGTTCGCCGGGGCATTCGGTGAGCAAACCGGGTGGCAACGCGAGCTTCTCGTCCCGGGGGTCTTCGACCCTTTCATGGGAGGAGAGGCCTTTTTCATTGCTGCAAGAACATTTAAGGAGGAAAAGAACATGCTGGACATCAATCTTCTGCGTACCAACCCCGATGTGGTGCGCGAGAACATCCGCAAGAAGTTCCAGGACGCGAAGCTCCCTCTGGTGGATGAAGTCATCGCCATGGACAAGGAGTACCGCGCCGCGATTCAGCAGGCCGATGCGCTGCGCAACCAGATCAAGGTTGTGTCCAAGGAGATCGGCGCGCTGATGGGCAAGGCAAAGAAGGGTGAGGAAGGCGCTGCTGAGGCTGCCGAGGCCGCGAAGGAAAAGGTTGCTGCCTGCAAGGCGGAGCTGGAAGGCCTGGCTGCCAAGGAGGATGAGCTGCAGGCGGAGATCCGCAAGCGCATGCTGGTCATCCCCAACATCATCGACCCCACCGTGCCCATTGGCAAGGATGACAGCGAGAACGTGGAAGTGCAGCGTTACGGCGAGCCCGTCGTGCCGGACTTTGAGGTCCCCTACCATGTGGAAATCATGGAGCGCCTGAGCGGCATCGATCTGGACAGCGCCCGCAAGACCAGTGGCAACGGCTTCTACTACCTCATGGGTGATATTGCCCGTCTGCACAGCGCGGTGCTGTCCTATGCCCGCGATTTCATGATCGACCGCGGCTTTACCTACTGCATCCCGCCCTACATGATCCATGGCGATGTGGTGACGGGCGTGATGTCCTTTGCCGAGATGGAAAACATGATGTACAAGATTGAGGGCGAGGATCTGTACCTGATCGGCACGTCCGAGCATTCGATGATCGGCAAGTTCATCGACACCATCCTGGAGGAGAAGGAGCTGCCCCAGACGCTGACCAGCTATTCCCCCTGCTTCCGCAAGGAGGTTGGAGCCCATGGCATCGAGGAGCGCGGCGTGTACCGCATCCACCAGTTTGAGAAGCAGGAGATGATCGTGGTCTGCAAGCCCGAGGACAGCCCCATGTGGTTCGACAAGCTCTGGCAGAACACCGTTGATTTCTTCCGCAGCCTCGACATTCCCGTGCGTACGCTGGAGTGCTGCTCCGGTGACCTGGCTGACCTGAAGGTCAAGTCCATTGACGTGGAAGCCTGGAGCCCCCGTCAGCAGAAGTACTTCGAGGTCGGCAGCTGCTCCAACCTGGGCGATGCGCAGGCCCGCCGCCTGCAGATCCGCGTCAAGGGCGGCGAAGCTGGTAAGCAGAAGTACTTTGCCCATACTCTCAACAACACCTGCGTCGCTCCGCCGCGCATGCTGATCGCCTTCCTGGAGAACAACCTGCAGGCGGATGCCGGGAGCCCCTGTGGCTACCGCGTGCGCATTCCCGAGGCGCTGCGGATGTACATGGGCGGCAAGGAGTATATCGGCTAATTCGGAATTGTATAATGAAAGGGCGGTATGCAGGTCGTGATGACTGGCATACCGCCTGGTTTGTGTTTAGTTGAACATCAGGGCGAGGGTATCAGGGCCGCATATGCCGTCGGGAACAAGACCGGTATCCGTCTGATAGGTCTTCACAGCTGCGGCGGTTTCCTCGTCGTACTGGCCGGTGATGTTTCCGTTGTAGTAGCCCAGAGCCTGCAGGCGGAGCTGAAGCGTAGCCACGTAATTGCTCCTTTCACCGGGGCAGATGCTTCCTGCATTGAGCATGCGGACATCATCAACCGGGGGAGACAACTCGATGCCGCACATGATGCACGCCAGCACATTCGTGTCCGCTGCGGGTTGGTAATTGTGATTGCCCAGTACGCCGGTATAGCGCCCGCAGATGCGGCAGGTCGTGGGGCTGACGCAGGTTGCAGGGGCCCAATCGTGCACATGTTCTTCGATGGGATCGACCATCGCAGGCAGGCTGCAGTGGAGCATGGCAAATTCCTCACTGCCGTTGGACACCATGGTGCTGACAATCGGGATGGAGAGACTGATGGGGGCGGACATGCTGTTCACGGCAAAGCTGTGCATGATGGTCAGTGTTCCGTCCTCCTCGTACAGCCAGTTGAAGGAGCTGCCGAGGGGGCGGATGATTTCATTGCCAACGGTGATGTTGATGAATTCAGGCATTTCCAGCAGGATGTCCGCATCCCTCACGGCACGGTAGTGTTCATGGGTTTCCGTATCGCAGGGGATGACGACGACCATGGACGGGTCGCCGGCGGTGATATGGAAGGCGATGGAGAGGGTAGTGCCGTCCCAGTATGCGTCCTCCACGGTGGCGTTGAGCTGCTTGCTGGTGTGGTTCTGCTGAAGCGCGTCCATCAGCAGCTCAGGGTCAAGCGTGGTGGGCTCGCAGGTCTTGTCGGTCAGGAAATAGGATACGCCGTGGTAGGTCGCTGCGATGGCGGCAGTGGCCGTCAGCAGCATCAGGACAAGCACCAGGGCAAAGGACAGGGTCAGCTTCTTTTTCACCGGGGGTGTATCTCCTTTCGATGCGTTCACGACGCGATTGAAAAGCGTCGGATCGTGGGACGCACCGGAGAGGACGGCATCTAATGCTGTACGGATATCCTCGGGTTGACGGGTCATTCAGGTGCGCCTCCTTTCTTTCGGGTCATGCGCTGGCTGGTCGGGCTGTGTTCAGACTCCGAGAATGCCATGCGGAGTTTTTTGTGGGCGGTGTTCAGCCTGCTGATGACGGTTTGATGCGGGATACCCAGAACCTCTGCGGCTTCGCGGACGGTCAGGCCCTGATAATCGTGCAGCAGCACCACATCCAGGTGCTTTTGCGGCAGACGCATGATATCCAGGGTCAGCTCCATCAGCGCGTAGGGCGCGTCGGAGACGGGCTCGGGCAGCTTGTCCAGCGTGACGCGGCGATCGACGAACCGCAGCCATCCGCTGCGGCGCATGTCCTTGCACACGTTGATGGCGATGCGGGTAAGCCAGGTCTTCTCGCTGGCCTGTGCACGAAAGTGCTGCAGGGCGAGGTAAGCTTTGAGGAAGGTCTCCTGCACGGCGTCTGCGGCGAGGGCTTCATCCCGCAGGTACACGCAGCACATGCGGCGAATGGGAATCTCGTATTCGGTCATCAGGCGAAGCAGGGTATCGTCACGGCTGTCAGCGCGCTTGACAGCTTCCATCAGCATCGCCTCCTTTCACTTTCTTAGACGCAGGGGGTGGGGTGTTTGACTGATCGTCCGGAAAAAATTCTGAATAAATCATTTCTACAATAATGTGGATTTCCCCTTGCTTCATGGGGCTGAAAAAGGTATAATCATTATGGCGAATTATCGGCATCAAGGAGGTGGGAGCGCCATGTACGCCCAGGTCATCGTGGACATCGTGCATGAAAACGTGGCAGGCTCTGCGGCTCACCCCCGCACCTTCTCCTACCTGGTGCCGCCTGATATGAAGCTGTCCGTGGGCCAGCGGGTGGAGGTTCCCTTTGCCCGCATGATCAAGGAGGGCGTGGTGGTCGGCTTTACGGAGGAGTGCGATGTGCCGCCGGATAAGCTCAAATCCGTGCGGGCCCCTCTGGAGGATTACGCTGCGATCCTGCCCTGCCTGCTGACCCTTGCCAGGCGCATGGCCGAGGACAGCCACTGCTCCCTGGCCGAGACGCTCCGCCTGATGCTCCCCGCTGAAATGCGCGGCGGACGCATTCAGGTCAAGCAGCAGCCTGTGGTGCAACTGGCCATTCCGGTAACGGATGTTGACGAGGCCATTGCCAAACAGGGCCGCTCCCAGAAAAGGCGGATGCTTCTGACGCTGCTGCGGGATGGCGAAATCCACACTGTGGGCGACCTCAAAATGCTGGTCCGCGAGCCCCTGGAGGCTATCCGCCAGCTGGAAGCGGCAGGGCTCATCCGCATGACATTGCAGGAGGTGCTGCGGCGCCCCGGCGGTGATGCGCCGGAGGAGCCCGTGCCGGATCCTGTGCTGACCGCCTCCCAGCAGGAGGTGCTGGATGTGATGCTGCCGGATATCGCGCAGGGACGGGGGAAGTATCTTCTCCATGGCGTGACGGGCAGCGGCAAGACGGAGGTCTTCATCCGGCTGGTGCGCCATGTCCTGTCGCAGGGGAAAGCTGCGATGATCCTTGTGCCGGAGATCGCCCTGACGCCACAGATGGTAAGCTGGTTCCGTGCGAGATTCGGTGCGGTGGCGGCGGTGCTGCATTCGCGCCTGTCGGCGGGTGAGCGCTTCGACGAGTGGCGGCGCATCCGCCGGGGCGATGCGCGGGTGATCATCGGCGCACGCAGCGCAGTGTTTGCGCCCTGTGAAGGCCTTGGGCTCATCGTTGTGGACGAGGAGCATGAAACAACCTACCTCAGTGACCGTCATCCCCGCTACGACGCGCGGGATGTGGCTGCGTGGCGCTGCGAGCATGAGGGAGCGACGCTCCTGCTGGCCTCTGCCACGCCGAGCATATTATCCTTTGCCAAAGCAAGGCGCGGCGATTATACGCTGCTTGAAATGCCCCACCGCGTGGGCAACCGCCCCATGCCGGAGGTCACGCTGGTGGACATGCGCAAGGAGATCGAAAACGGCAACCGGAGTGTGTTTTCCGGGCTGCTGACGCAAAAGCTCCACGAGTGCATGCAGCGCGGCGAGCAGGCCATGCTGCTGATGAACCGGCGAGGATACAATTCCTTCATCAGCTGCCGCAGCTGCGGTCTGGTGATGAAATGCCCCAACTGCGATGTGGCGCTGACCTATCACCTCTATGGCGGCGATGGTCAGCTGCATTGTCACTATTGCGGGCATGTGGCGCCCCAGCCGGAGAAATGCCCCTCCTGCGCCGGCCGGTATATCCGCTATTTCGGGGCCGGTACGCAGAAGATCGAGGAGGAGCTGCACAAGCTATTCCCCAATGTGAGCGTGGTGCGCATGGACATCGACACCACCTCCGGCAAGGAAGGCCATGCCAAGCTGCTGGATGAATTCCGCTCCGGGCGGGCGCGCATCCTTGTGGGGACACAGATGATCGCCAAGGGGCTGGATTTCCCCAGGGTCACGCTGGTGGGCGTGGTAGCGGCGGACATGACGCTGAACCTGCCCGACTACCGCAGTCGGGAGCGCACCTTCCAGCTGCTGACGCAGGTCGCGGGCCGTGCGGGGCGCGGAACACTCCCGGGGCAGGTGATCGTGCAGACCTACAAGCCCGAGGATGAGGTCATCGTGGCAGCGGCGCAGCAGGATTACCGCGCGTTCTTCCAGATGGAGTTTGACCGGCGGCGCACAGGCCTGTATCCGCCCTTCACGATCCTGTCGCGTCTGCTGGTGGAGAGCCAGTCAGAACGCGCCGCCCAGATCGCGGCCTCGGCGCTTCATGCGCGCTGCCTGGCGCTGCTGGAAAAGCATCCCCAGTGGAAAAAGCGTGTGCTGATGATGCTGTTGGATCAGCCCAGCGTCAAGGTTCTGCGGGGAAAGGCGCGCTGGCACGTGATGTTCAAGCTGCTGGTGCATCCGGAGACGGAAGCCTTCGTGGCCGCGCTGACCGAGATGGCGCGGGAGCCCTTCGAGGGCGCGGACGTGTACTTTGAGTATAATCCGACGACGATGATGTGATGGAAATATGATTCGGAATAGATATACGCGTGCGGTATGCATGCGGCAAAAGTGTTGTATGAAGGAGAAGTATAGTTATGGCGATTCGTAAAATTGTGAAGCTGGGGGATGAGACCCTGCGCAAGGTTTGCCGTACGCAGGAGAAGTTTGATCTGCGCCTGGCGATTCTTTTGAAGGATATGGCGGATACCATGTATCGCGCGGAGGGCGTGGGCCTGGCGGCGCCTCAGGTGGGCGTGCTGCGCCGGGTAGCGGTGATCGATATCGGTGAGGGATTGCATGAGTTCATCAACCCGGTGATTACCAGCCGCGAGGGCAGTCAGACGGGCCGCGAGGGCTGCCTGTCCCTGCCGGGCCGTCAGGGCGTGGTGACGCGTCCCAACAAGGTCACGGTGGAATATCAGGACCGCAAGGGCAATCACTGCGAGCTGACGGCGGAGGGCTTCTTCGCCCGCGCGGTGTGCCATGAGCTGGATCATCTGGACGGCACGGTCTATATCGACGTGATGGATCGCGAGCTGACCCCGGAGGAGATCGAGGGACATATCCCGGAGGATGATGCGGAGTGAGGATCGTATTCATGGGCACGCCGGATTTCGCCGTGCCGAGCCTGAAGGCAATGTGTGAAAACGGCTATGAAGTCGTGGGCGTGTTCACCCAGCCCGACCGTCCCAAGGGACGCGGCAACAAGGTAATCGCATCCCCGGTGAAGCAGTATGCGATGGAGCGCGGCATCCCGGTCTTTCAGCCCCAGCGCATCAAGAAGGATGGCGTGGAGGACTTAAAATCTCTTGCCCCCGACCTGTGCGTCACGGCGGCGTTCGGGCAGATTCTGTCCCAGGAGATTCTCGATATCCCGCCGCTGGGGACGATCAACGTCCATGCCTCCCTGCTTCCCCGGCACCGCGGCAGCGCGCCCATCAACTGGGCCATTCTGCAGGGCGATGCAGTTGCCGGTGTGACCACCATGATGACCGCGCGGGGCATCGATAACGGCGATATGCTGCTTAAGAGTGAAACGTCCATCCAAAAGGGTGAGACCGCGGGAGAGCTGACCCTGCGTCTGAGTGACATGGGCGCAGCGCTGCTCATCGATACGCTCAAGGCCCTTGAAGCCGGGACGCTCGTGCGCATCCCGCAAAATGAGGAGGACATGACCTACGATCCCATGCTGACCAAGGAAATGGGCGTGATCGACTGGTCGATGTCGGCCGGGGAGATCGTGAACCGGGTGCATGGGCTGAATCCGTGGCCGGGCTGCTCCACGGCGATCCCCGGAGGACGGCTGAAGGTGCTGCGGGCGGAGGCTGCCGAGGGCAGCGGCATGCCGGGTGAGATCATCAAGGCGGATACCAAGGGCGGCCTTGTCATTGCAGCGGGTCAGGGAGCTGTGCAGGTACTCCAGCTGCAGGCTCCTGGCGGCAAGCCCATGAATGCCAAGGACTATCTGCGCGGCCATCCTATGGCTGTGGGAACTGTGTTGAAAGAGGATGAAGAGTGATGGAAAACGGGAAGAAACAGGGTTTCCGTGGGAATAAGGATGCGAACGGCACGCAGAAACGGTCTTTTGGTGGAAATAGCGAACGTAAATTGGGCGAAAAGAAGCCTTTTGGTGGTAAAGGAAGACAAGGGGAGGAGCCGAAACCGTCCTTTGGTGGCGCAAAACACCGTTTTGACGGCAAAAAACCTGCCTTTGGTGGTAAAAACTATGGAAAACCGGGAGTAAAACCTGGGTTTGGTGGTAACGGTGTGGAAGATCGCCCCCGCAAGGCGCGTCCTGAGCAGCAGGAGGGCCTCCCGGCCCGCCGCATCGCACTGGAGGTCATCCGTGCGGTGACGGAGAAGGATTCCTACATTTCCCTTGCGCTGGATGAAAAGCTGCGCAACTGCGGTTTGCCGGTGATTGACCGCCGCCTGGCCTCGCGTCTGGCCTACGATACGATTGAGAACAAGATGTACCTCGATCATGCGCTGGATCAGATCATGGCCAAGCCGGACTGTGACATCAAGCTCCGCAATGTCCTGCGCCTTGGCGCCTGCCAGATTCTTATGGAGGATCGCATCCCCGAAAGCGCGGCGTGCAATACCTCGGTTGTGCTGTGCAAAGAGCTGGGGATGGAGGGTCTTGCAGGCGTGTGCAACGGCATTTTGCGCAACCTCATCCGGCAGAAGGACGAGCTGAAATGGCCTGATCCCGAAACCGAAATGGTAAAGGCGCTGTCCATCAAGTACAGCGTGCCGCAGTGGCTGGTGGAGCGCCTGCAGGCTGACTGGGGCGAGGATGCGCAGGCGCTGATGAGCTGCCGCAGCCATGATTCCTACATCACCGTGCGCCCCAACTTGACCCGGCTTGATGACGAGGCCTTTGAGGCCTTCCTGAATGAGAAGGTCTGGGAGCATGAAAAGGGCAAGGTGGCGCATTCCTGGCGCATCCGCAACATGGCGGAGATCGCTCATGATGCGGGCTTTGTGGGCGGCAAGTTCTCCATTCAGTCCGAATCCTCGATGATGGCTGCGATGGCGGTGGAGCCCAAACGCGGCATGCAGATTCTTGACTGCTGCGCGGCGCCGGGCGGCAAAAGCTGCCTGATGGCGGAATTGATGGGCGGCACGGGCCGCGTGCAGGCGTGGGAACTCCATGAGCACCGCACGAACCTGATCACCGCCCAGGCCAAGCGTCTTGGCCTTGAAAACGTGCGCCCCATGACCCGTGACGCCGTTAAGCCCCGCCCCGATCTGGCGTCCACCATGGATGCGGTGCTGCTGGATGCGCCCTGCTCCGGCCTGGGCGTGATGGCGGACAAGCCCGATGTGAAGTATCGGGCGAGCGAGGAGAGCGTGCAGGAGCTGACGGCGCTGCAGGAAAAGCTTCTGGACACCGTTGCGCCCTATGTCAAGAAGGGCGGTACGCTGGTGTATTCCACCTGTTCCGTGTTGAAGGATGAGAACGTCCGCCAGGCGGAGAAGTTCCTGGCGCGCCATCCTGAGTTTGAACTGGTCAAACTGCCGGAAAGCATCCCGGAGAAATTCCGTCAGCATGAGGGCATTGGCCTCCAGCTGCTGCCGCACCGCGATGGCGTGGAGGGCTTCTATATCTGCCGCATGCGGAGGAAGCGTCTATGATAGAGCTGACGGGAATGTTCCAGCAGGAGCTCATCGACTGGTGCAAGGAGCGCAAGCTGCCCGCCTTCCGCGCCAAGCAGATCTTTCGTTGGATTCATCAGGGCGCGGACTTTGACGGCATGACGAACCTGCCGCTGAATCTGCGCGAGCAGCTCAAGGCTGAGGCCGTCGCCCAGCCGGTGCAGATTCTCACCGAGCGCCGGTCAAAGATCGACGACACGGTGAAGTTCCTCTTTGGTCTGCGGGACGGTAACTGCGTCGAGGGCGTGCTGATGCACTACCATCACGGGTATACGCTGTGTATCTCCACCCAGGTGGGCTGCCGGATGGGCTGCACCTTCTGCGCCTCCACGCTGGAGGGGTGCGTCCGCTCGCTGACGGCGGGCGAGATGCTGGGCGAGGTCCTGTGTGCGAACAATTACCTTGGCGGCAAGGATCGCGTGCACAATCTCGTCCTCATGGGCAGTGGTGAGCCGCTGGACAATTACGATAATGTGATGCGCTTTCTGCGTTTGCTGCGCGAGCCGGACGGCATTCAGATCGGCCTTCGCAATGTGAGTTTGTCCACCTGCGGCATTGTGCCGAAGATGTATGATCTTGCCCAGGAAGATCTGCCTGTTACGCTGTCGGTATCGCTCCATGCGCCCAATGATGAGATCCGCCGCCAGACGATGCCCATCGCCAAGGCGCATCCCATGGAGGATTTGCTGTGCGCATGTCGAAACTATATTGAAAAGACCGGCCGCCGCGTGATTTTTGAATACGCGCTGGTGGGCGGTGTGAATTGCGAGGACAGGCACGCCATTGAGCTTGCCTCGAAGCTGCGGGGCATGCAGTGCCACGTCAACCTCATCCCACTGAATGTGGTGGAGGAGCGCGATTTGAAGGGCGTGACCGAGGCCACCGTGCGCCGCTTTATGTCGGTGCTGGAGGGGCTGCATATCTCGGTGACCCGCCGCCGCGAGATGGGCGACGATATCGAGGGCGCGTGCGGTCAGCTGCGCCGTAAGACGATTATTGGAGAACAGCAATGAGTCGTAAGTTTCACTTCACCAAGGACACCATGAAGCGCCTGAAGGACTTCGTAGCCGATAAGGAGCCCGCAGACGAGGAAGCCGCGCAGGCTCCTGAAAAGGCTGCCTTTGCCGTGTATGCCCGCACGGATGTGGGCAAGATGCGCGCCAGCAATCAGGATGCGCTGGTTGTGGACGATACCCTGCGCCTCTATGGCGTGGCGGACGGTATGGGCGGGCACAATGGCGGCGAGACAGCCTCTGCAGGCGCGAGAGACGGCATGATCGAACTTCTGCAGGGCAAGGAGCCCTCGCTGGACAACCTGCGCGGCGCCATCGCGGAGGTCAACAGCCGTCTCTTCCGCCAGCAGGCGGAGGATGAGAAGCTCTCCGGTATGGGAACCACGCTCTCCGTTCTTTGGATGAGCGAGCATTTCATGTACCTTGGTCACGTGGGCGACAGCCGCATCTACCGCATGCGGGATGGCAAGCTCAGCCAGATGACGGACGATCATAGCCTTGTTGAGGAGCTGGTGCGCGCTGGCATGCTCACCCAGGAGCAGGCGGCCAACCATCCCATGAAGAATGTCATCACCCGCGCTGTGGGCACGGAGGAGGGCATCGACGCTGACCTGGCGGTGGAGGAGCGGAAGTCCGGCGATCTGTGGCTGATCTGCTCCGACGGTCTGCACGGACTGGTATCCGACCGGGCGATGGAGTCCATTCTGAGCGTCAATACGCCCGAGGCTGCGGCTGATCTTCTGCTGGAGGCAGCGCTTAAGGCTGGCGGACGGGATAACATCAGCCTTGTGATCCTCCGGGATGAGGAGGGCGCACGATGAGGGAGAAGATACTCGCCGGGCGCTACGTGCTGGTGGAGCAGATCGGCATTGGCGGCATGGCCATCGTGTACCGGGCCATTGACCGTAATACCGGGCACTCCGTCGCCGTGAAGGTTCTAAAGCCCGAATTCAACCGGGACGCGGAATTCGTCAGCCGCTTCCAGCGCGAGGCCGAGGCCGCCTCGAAGATGACGCATCACAACATTGTCAACCTTCTTGATGTGGGTATGGACGGTGAAAACCGCTACCTCATCATGGAGTACGTCAAGGGTAAGACGCTCAAGGAGGTCATTCAGGAGAAGGGCCGCATCAGCGCGCCCGTGGCGGTGCAGATCACCATCCGCATCCTCTCGGCGCTCCAGCATGCCCATCAAAATGGCATTATCCATCGCGATATCAAGCCCCAGAATATCCTCGTGCATGCTGACGGCCACATCAAGGTGGCGGACTTCGGCATTGCGCGCATGGCCAATTCCTCAACCCTCACCCGTGGTGATTCCGTCATGGGCTCGGTGCACTATTTCAGCCCCGAGCAGGCCCAGGGACAGGGAACGGACGTCACCAGCGACCTGTACAGTGTGGGCGTGACGCTCTACGAGATGCTTACCGGGCGTGTGCCCTTTGATGGAGACAGCCCCGTGGCCATTGCCATGCAGCATGTGCACGCGGTGCCGGAGAACATCCGTAAATTTGCCCCTGAGGTGCCGGAGGCTATCTGCCATGTGTGCCTGAAGGCCATGGAGAAGAACCCGCAGTACCGCTACCACTCTGCAAGGGAGATGGCAAGCGAGCTGCGCATGGCGCTGGAGGGCCGCGTGAGCGATATGCAGCCCCGCCTGGTGGAGCACATGCCTGCCCCCCAGGGCCAGACGGCCCCCTCCCGCCAGACGGCGGTACGTCAGACAACCGGGCGCAGTCGCAGCCAGAAGCCGAACACAAAGGTCTGGATCATGACTGCGATCGTGGCGCTGGTGGTGGTCTATGGCATTTACGTAGGCACGATGGCGATCTATGAAAAGGTGGTCAACAGCGCCACGGTGGATGACTATGTCGGCCTGGATGTGGGCTCGGCCCAAAAGGCGGTCTCACGCATCGGCCTGAAGGCGGAGGTGGTGGAAATCAACCATCCGTCCATCACGGCAGGGACGGTCATCATGCAGGCGCCCCAGGAGGATACCACGCTGCGCAAGGGTGATGCGGTGGTACTCACGGTATCAAAGGGCCCGGCCAGCCAGTCCGTTCCGCGCATTGTGAACATGACCATCCAGGATGCCGCCGCGACCCTTAAGCCCTATGGGCTAACCCTGACGGTGGTGGAACGCGTCGTATCCAAGACCCAGGCGGCCGACTTTGTTATCAGCCAGTATCCCGAGGAAGGAAGCGTGTGCCAGAGTGGCGATATCATTCAGGTGACGGTTTCCGGCGGCGTGGCCTATGTGCCGCGCACCACGGGGAAGACGCTGGGTGAAGCACGTGACCTCATCCTCGCGGCAGGTCTGTCCGTCAACGCCTCCATTCAGTACATCGAAACCACGGAGCCGTCCCTGCACGGCCTGGTGGCAAGTCAGTCCCCGGCGGCGGACACGCAGGTTATTCAGGGTACCAGCGTGACGCTGACGGTCTGCCGCGTGCCCGCCATGCTGGCGCGGGCGGAGATCTCCCTTGATCTGCCCCAGAGCGACAGCCTGACCAGCGTCCGCGTGACCCTTTCGGACGAAGGCGGTGAATATACCGTCTATCAGAGCGATTTCCCGGCCAATGCCAGCCGCCACCCTGTGGTGGAGCTGGTGGCCAATGACGCGGGCAGCTATACCTACCGCGTGTATTTCAACAATGTGTTTGCTTATCAGCAGCAGGTGACGCTTGAATGAGTGATGGAATGATGCAGGGCGTGCTGGTACGGGGCTTTGGCGGATTCTATGTGGCCGCCGCCCCAGACGGCACGGAGTACACCCTGCGCTGTAAAAAGAAATTCCGCCGCATGCACCTCTCGCCTCTGGTGGGGGATGAGATCCTCTTTATTCCCGGCGAGGGTGAGGAGCATGGCTGGCTGGAGGAAATCCTGCCCCGCAAGACGGAGTGCATCCGTCCGCCAGTGGCCAATGTAACGCTGCTGCTGGTGGTGATCTGCCCCTCGCCGGAACCTGACATGCTGCTGGTGGATCGCCTGCTGGTGCGTGCAAGGCTGCAGGGCATGAAGACTGCCATCGTGGTGAACAAGTGCGACATGGATGCATCCCTTGCGGAGGAGATTCGCGCGGCCTATGCAGGCGCGGAGTGTCCCGTGCTGGCGGTAAGCGCCAGGGAGGCAACGGGCCTGGAGGCGGTGCGCGCGCTGATGCAGGACGAAAGCTGCTGCTGCTTGACGGGACAATCCGGCGTGGGCAAGTCAACGCTGCTCAACACCCTGCTGGGTCTCAACCTTGAAACGGGCGATATCAGCCAGAAGATTCAGCGCGGCAAGAACACGACACGCCATGCGCAGCTGCTCATTCGCGACGGCATCCGTGTGCTGGATACGGCGGGCTTCTCCCTGCTGGAGCTGGATGCGAAGATGGAGCCGGAGAGCCTGCGCCATGTGTATCCGGAATTCACCGAACATGAGGGCTGCTGCCGTTTCACGCCCTGCCTGCATGACAGGGAACCCGGCTGCGCGGTGACTGCGGCGGTGGAAGCCGGGGAGATCGACGCCGGGCGCGTGGAGCGCTACCGCCAGCTGCTGGCCGAAGTGCGGGAAACATGGAAGCAGCGATATAGCTAAGGAGGATACGATCATGAAGGTGGCACCCTCAATTCTGGCGGCGGATGTGCTGAATATGGAGCGGGATGTGCAGCGTATGGTGGAGGCCGGTACCGATTGGCTCCATGTGGATATCATGGATGCGCATTTTGTGCCGAACCTGTCCTTCAGCCCTGCGCTGACAGCCGCGCTGCATAAGCGCTTTCCGGCGCTGCCGCTGGACGTTCACCTGATGATGGACAATCCGGAAAAGTACATTGATGTATTCTGTGACGCCGGTGCATCGGTGCTGACCATTCACGCGGAGATCCCGGGTGACGTGGCGACGCTGCTGGAACGCATCCGCGCCCGCGGTGTGCTGGCGGGCCTGTCCGTGAAGCCCGGAACGCCTGCGGAGACCATCCGTCCCTGGCTGCCCCTGGCGGATATGGTGCTGGTGATGACCGTCGAGCCTGGCTTTGGCGGACAGAAGTTCAACGCCGACATGCTCGGGAAGCTCGATGCGCTGCGCCATATGGGCTATACCGGTCTGCTTGAGGCCGACGGCGGCGTATCCATGAAGAATATCGAAACGTTGCGCGCCCATGGGCTGGATGTGGCGGTGATGGGGACGGCGATGCTTGGCAGCGCCACGCCCAAAGAGGATATGGATTTCATTCACAGGCTGTAAGAGAATATCAAAACGGGCATGCTATCCCTGTAAGGAGGGAGAAGCATGCCCGAACGCAAGCCGCTTTTTACAGCGCCGGAGAAGAAGCGTCGTATGACGCGCCGACCCGTCCGACAATGATGCACAAAGGAGAACATGCCCATGCTGCCTGCTATTCCCGCGCTGCTGACGGAGCGCCTCATTGCCCAGTACGGCGAAGAACCTGCCAGGGAGATTGAAGCCGGATTTGTCCGCCGCCCGGTGACGCTGCGGGTCAACACGCTCAAGAGTACGGTGGAGGACGTAAAAGCGCGCCTGACGGCTGCGGGCATCGCCTATGAGGCGGTGCCGTGGTATGAGGAGGCGCTGATACTGCCGGAGGTTCGCGAGGATGCGGTGCGTGCCCTGCCGGAATACGAGGCCGGGCATATGTATCTGCAGTCCCTGTCCTCCATGATGCCTGCGCTGGTGATGGAGCCGAAAAAGGGGGAGTCCATTCTGGATATGGCGGCGGCCCCCGGCGGCAAAACCACGCAGATGGCAGCGCTCTCGGCCAATGCTGCGCTGATCACGGCCTGCGAGAAGAACAAGATCCGCGCCGAACGGCTGCAGTTCAATCTTGACCGCCAGGGCGCTACGCGCGTGAATGTCATGTGCCAGGATGCACGGCAGCTGAATGATCTGTTCAAATTCGACAAGGTTCTCCTGGATGCCCCCTGCACGGGCAGCGGCACCATCCTCATTGCCGAAGGGGAGCAGGAGCGCCGCATGACGGAAGAATGGGTTGCCAAAACTGCCGCGACGCAGAAGTCCATGCTGAAAAAGGCGCTCACGCTGCTTTCTGCCGGACACGAGATGGTCTATTCGACCTGCTCCATTCTGCGCCAGGAGAATGAGGACGTGCTAAGCAGCGTCCTTCCGGCCATGAATGCAGAGATCGTCCCCATTGAGCATCCGATGCTGGAAAGCGCGCCGCTGTTGCCGGTGACGATTCCGGGGGTCATGTGCGTCAAGCCCACCGCGCTCTTTGAGGGATTCTTCGTGGCGAAGATACGCAAGCGCAGAAAGTGAATCAATCAAAAAAGGCAGGATATGGTTCAGGCCATATCCTGCTTTTTTGCAACCGGCAGCAGCATCTCCAGGGTGTACGCTGCGGCGGTGGGATTCTCCGGGGTGTAGATTTCAAGCGATGCGTAGCCCTCAACACAGCCGCATGTTTCAGGTTCGATCAGTGAAATGAAACTGGAATTTGCAAGCCATTGTCTCCAGATTTCCTCGCACAGGGCGTGGTATTCGGAGAACCTTTGGCTGGCATCGGTGCAGCTGCGTTCAAAACGGGCAAAGGTGAGCGCCTCCAGGCGCAGCTCCTCAAACTCAGGGCTTGCAGCATGCCGCTTGTTTTCGCAGGCGATGTGATAGGAGAAGGTTTGCGCCTCCATATCGCAGCGGTAGCAGAAAATACCCAGCACCCGGTCACTGCCGCAGATTTTCTTCAGCTGGTCGACCTTGCCGGAAGCAAAGGCTTCTTTCCAGTGCGCAAACTGCATGTCCAGATTGTTTTCCCAGGGCATCATGATGCCCAAGCCCAGATACGTTGTTTCGGGCATGGAGATAATGTCCTTCAGCATGGGGCCTCCATTGTGCGCTGATCTGATGTGATGCGGGTAAGGAATGCGGTGACGCGCCCGGTGCAGTCGGCCTTGCGCCACTCAGCGCTGCGCCATGAATCGGAAAGGGGAAAGTACACCTTGTCGTTGGCCTTGGGACCGAAATCCCATTGCCCGTCCGGGCTGGTGCACAGGTACAGCCATGCGGCGGCGAAATCGAGCTTCTCACCCGCACAGGCATAGTCGGCAAGGAGCTCCAGCGCAGCAAGCCAGTAGCTGGTTTCCTTTGCGGCAAAGGCGGCGGGCGGGTAAATGAGCGGCTTGGCATAGATGTAGTACATGCCGTCGGGACGGGTGAGGATGTAATCCAGCATGGCACGCTCGGTGTTGCCAGACAGCATGCCCACCAGCAGCGGTGCGTGGTAGAAGGATGTGAAGCCGATTCTGTGACAGGCGGGGTTTCGCTCGGTGAATTCTCTGTCATATGCGGCCAGGTAGGCGGCCTCGTCATAAGCGCCGTGTGCGAAGGCGGCTTCGATCACTCCTGCCCAGCGGCGGGCCAGGGCCAGCGCGTCGGCGTTTTGCAGGTCGAATTGCCGGATCCAGCTGCCCAGCATGAGCTTGATGTACAGCGCCCAATCGACGCCCTTTTCCCAGTAGCCGTCGATGCGGCGCTCGCCTCGCAGGCAGGAGGACATGGTATTCACGATGCGCCGGATGGGCTCGTCGGCGATGGTGAAGCCCAGCGCCTTCAACCGGCGCATTGCCTGCTCGGTGGTCAGGGGCGCTTTCCCTGGCTGTGCAAGGGAATGGAAGCAGGCGCCCCAGGTGCCGTCCTCACGTTGGAGGGCAAGGATTTCCTGCGCCCATCGGCTCTGGCGGTGATCCATCGCGGCTCAGTCCTTCCGGAAAATGTCAAGGGTGTGATGGGAGTAGCCGATCATGTCCAGCCGCTCACAGGTGGCAAAATGATAGCGGAGGTAGAGGTCGAAGGTCGCGTCATCCATGCTGACAAGGGTGTCGCGCATGTGGTTGGCATAGCCGTCGGAGGCGACGAAGTGCAGCTGCGTCACGGGGAAGGCAGCGCGCAGGGCGTCGATGTCCTCCTTGCGGTGCAGCTCAAACAGATTCCAGGGGTTGGAGAAGGTGTCGAAGGTCTCCGGGTCAATCATGCACTTCTCAATGATCTCGTGAATCTTGCCGCGGATGAAGCCGTAGCTGAGGACGGAAGCATCCCCCATGCAGTAGGCGGCGAAGATCACCCCACCGGGCCTGGTGACGCGGATGGCCTCGGAGAGCGCGGCATGCTTCTCCTCCTGGGTGAAAAGGTGGTACATGGGGCCAAGGAGCAGGGTGATATCATAGGTGTTGTCCGCATAGGCGGAGAGATCGCATGCATTGCCCTGCGCGATGGTGACGTTCTCGCCAGGCTGGGTAAGGGCCTTGAACTGCTCGATGTTGTGCTCCACCAACTCCACCGCATCCACCTGATAGCCTGCGCGGGCCAGAGCATGGCTGTAGCGACCTGTGGCAGCGCCGATTTCCATCACGCGCATGCCGGGACGCAGGTATTTGACGATGTAGCGCATGGTGGTCTCGTATTCCACGCGGCCAAAGCGGGTCAGGAGGCGGCCCTCCTCGTCATAGCTGCTGTAATATTGATTGAGGTAGCTGTCGGCTTTCATGCTTATTCCTCCTTGGTGAAGACGCCTCCGCACTGCACGGTAAATTCCACCGGGTCGATAAAGGCGAAACGTACCTTGTTCATGTCGGCTTTATCAAAGGTGACGCTCAGCAGCGACGCGCTCTCGTAGGCGGCCTCCACGGCAACACGGGTCACTGGCAGCACCGCAAACAGGTCACGGGCGATGCGAACCGCCATGCCGCACAGGTACCCCTTGCGGTCCTCTGTCAGCAGGTCCGCCCGGGCGGTGAAGGTCGCGCGCAGGGTATCGGCATTTTGCGCGGTCACATCAATGGTATCGGCGTAGGGCGTGAGGTCAGCCATGGGGTTGGCGGCCCGCAGCACGGCCAGATACGCCTTGAGGTCGCCGCGCAGGACGGATGCGGCGTGCTGATGATACAGCGTCCATTTTTCAGGCGAGGTCAGGCCATCCGTTGGGGTGGGGGAGGCGAGGGCATCCGTCCAGTCGATGGGTTCGTCGGCGGTCTTCCATAGCTGCGCAAAGGGCAGTACGACGGGCGGCGCGGTATAGGTCGATTCCGGAGCCGGGGTCGGGGCGGGAGCCTCGGGCGCGCCCCAAAGATCACCCACGATGTCGGCCATGCCATCCAGCAGTCCGCGACGAGGGTTGTTAGTCATGGGGTTCATCCTCCTTTTCCACGCGGCAGCGCACACAGGGCGGCTTGGCCGTCACATCAAAGCCCTCGATGACCACGTCGGCGTTTTCCGTCACGCCGTTGTCGAAGAGCCAGCGGGAGAGCGGGTTGATCAAAAGGGCTTCCACCTGATTGCCGATGCCGCGTCCGCCGTTGGAGAGATCGAACAGGGCGGCCTCGCGCAGAGCGTCGTAGGCAAAGTCTTCCATGCGGATGCGGATGTTCTTCTGCTCCTCCATGCGGCGGATGATCTTGTCCACCTGTGCGCGGAGAATGGCCTCGCCGGCCTCGCGGCGTATGAAGTCGAAAATTACGATGTTCTCGCCGATGCGGTTGAGGATTTCCGGACGGCCCAGTTCCAGCTTGAAATATTCCTCGATGGCGCTGCGCAGATGCTTTTCCACATGGGCGTAATCCATATCAATGGTGACATTGGGGCTGCGGCGGCCCAGCGCGTCCTTGACATACATGCCCAGGTTGCTGGTGAAGATGATGATGGTTTCGGAGAAATACACCGTATGTCCCTGACCATCCGTCAGGCGGCCATCCTCCAGAATCTGAAGGAACTTATCCAGAATGGAGGGGTGAGCCTTTTCAATTTCATCAAAGAGCAGGATGGCAAAGGGATTCTTCTTGATGGCGTTGGTCAGCTGACCGCCAGCCTCGTAGCCCACATAGCCGGGAGGCGCGCCCATGAGCTTCTGATCGGAGTGGCTCTGCCCGTATTCGGACATATCAAAGCGGATGCAGGCGGATTCATCACCAAAGAGCTTCTCTGCCAGGGCCTTGGCGGTTTCCGTCTTGCCGGTGCCGGTGGGGCCGGCAAAGAACAGCACGCCCTTGGGCTTGGAGGTGGAGGACGAGGACAGGCCGTTCATGCCCGTGACGGCGCGCTTGACCACGTCAAGGGTACGCTCAAGCGCGGGATCCTGACCCTTGATGCGCTTCTGGAAATCCTGTTTGGCGCTGCGCAGGCTTTCCATGGAAAGGGTGCTCCAGGGATTCTCCTTGATGCCGTACTTGTACAGATCAACGATGGTGCACAGATCACGAATGGGCGTGCACTCCTGCTTGGACAGGCGGCGCATCGCGTCCAGCTCGGTAAAGGTGAGCCCCTCGGTCAGGCCCACGAAGCGCTCGCGCAGACGGTTCAATTCCTCCGGGTGCTCCTCATAGAAGGGCATATCCGTGCGGTAGACCGTACTGTCAAAGAAGGTCGGCCAGGCGCTGCCGCTGATGAGGCGCTTGCGTTCCTCGCGGTCGGGAGCTTCCAGCACGATGGTCTTGCAGGAAGGATTGTTCAGGTAGAACCAGGCGGGCAGATCGTTGAGCTTGGATACCAGGAGAATCAGCAGATTCTGCCTGCGACCCTGGGACGTGCGAACGGCGGAGGCAGCCAGCGCGCTTTGCATGAGCAGGTTGAAGCTGTTCACGTCGTGCTGATCCATGCGCTCGGGCGTTACGATATAGTGGCTGGCCAGCTCCAGAATGACGGCGGTGGCGGCGCTGGTCTGGCTCATGGCGCGGCGGATGACATTGGGAGCCGTATCCTGACCATTGCCCTTGAACTCCGCCGGAATGGCTCCAGACTGCACCTTGCAGCCATTCTGCCGTGCAAAGGCCTCCAGCATCGCAGGCTGATAGGGGTTCACAAAGCCTACAAGGTTGGAGTAGAATACCACCTGTCCGTAGCCGCTGTCAGCCAAAAAGCCCTGCAGGTATTCCGGCAGGGGAACCAGGGTGTCCTCCGGGATGGAGCCTGCAATGGGATAGCGGTACTGGTCGAGCACATTGCCCTCCAGGATGATCAGTGGCTTGACGGCGCTGAAAAGCTCCAGCTCCCGGTGCCATTTGGAGATAAGGGGCGCCATGAGACATCACCTTCCTGAAAATTCGTCATTTGTATCCATTATAGCATGAATGCCGTGGTTGGTAAAGAAAAAGTGAGGCGTCCCTCACTTAATTCTCCTTGTCGTAGAAGCTGACAAACGTTTCGCCTTCGTACTCGAAGGTGTTGGTATTCTCTGCCTGCTTCCTTCTGCTGCGCTTGACCAGCACCACGATTAGTCCCACCACCAGCGCGATCCCGCCCAGCGACAGCGCCAGGGAGAACAGTCCGCCGATGAGGCTGAAAACCAGCCCCACACCCTCAAAGACGATGTCCAGAACCATACCCACGATATCAAAGGCAAAGTCGATGATATTACCAAGCAGTTCGATCATTGTAGCTTACCTCCTGTCTACGGCTATGATGATATCACGGCGGATGGTCAAAAACCAGTGCGAATGGATTAGAAATCCATGAGGAATGGTTAATCTTAGCCCCGAAAACATAAAAAAGCCACAGATTATTTGCAAATCATGCGGCTGTACACAAAAAAATGTGGTATAATGGTGCTTGCGTCAGCTCAGCAGCTGCTCCGCAGTCACGCAGAGAACCTGAGCGAGCATCTTCAGTTCAAAGTCGGCTACAAGGCGTTCGCCGTTTTCAATGCGGCTGATGGCCTTTTGGTTCAGCTGAATATCAACCACCTGCAGGCGGGCAGCCAACTGCTCCTGCGTCAGCCCCTGCCGTTCGCGCTCCATGCGGATGCGCGGCCCGCACAGGTTGCTTTTACCGTTGTAGGTGTATATTTTCATACGCGCGCCTTCCTTCCTGGCGTGTAACACGATTAGTTTACCTGATTGACTTTAGCATCATTCGGTGATATTATTATCCCAATGATGACTAAGCAGGAAATTTGGCGCGAACCTCATGAGATGGAGGAATGATGCAAAGGATGAAAGTCGAAAGCTTCAGCGAATGCCTGCAAAGAACTCTGGACGAAGAGCATATGTCGGCGTCGGAGGCTGCCCGGCTGGTGGGATTCCGGAGCCGCAACAGCATGTTCCGCATTCTTGCAGGCGATACGAGCCACGAGGTGGATGCGAAGTTCCTTGCGGCCTTCCGGGAAGCCATTGGCGATGCATGGCCCAAAGAGCGCTTTGATGCGCTGGAGGAAGCGCTGAACATCAAACGCGTGGGCATGAATGAATATCGCAGCTATCAGGCCATCGGCGCGATGATCAACGATCAGGAAACCTCCGAGCCGGTTCTGGTGCGCAGCATCAATGCGGATGGCACAGACGAGGAGCATGCGCTGCTGGAGCTGCTCCAGCCCATGGCGCAATGCGCAAAGGTGGAGATCGTTATGTCCTCCTGCTGCCAGAGCGCCATCAGCTGGACGCTGGCCGAGGCCTTCAACCGGGCCGGGGAGGAAGGTCGGGTCAGCATGCGGCATTATGTGTATATTGGCGATGACGAAGTGGCCCAGAACATCACGGGCATCCTGCCCCTGGTGAGCAAAATCTGGTACAATGCGCGTCTGATCGATCATGACAGCTGTCCGCCGGAGATGGTAGCGCTGTATCGGACAGGCTGTTTGTTCATTATTGTGGAGGATGAGCAGGGCGGCAAGCAGCAGCATCAGTTTGTGCTCTATGACAAGGGGCGCTTTGCCTATGGCAAAAAGGGCGGACTGCTTGTTCCGGTCATTCATATTCTGGATACCTGGCGGTACAAGCTGGAGCTCCTCAAGCCCGTTCTAAGGCTGGAGGGCAGGGCGGAAGACTTTGTGGCCTACACTGCCCAGTATGCAGCGCTGGAAGAGGAGTGTGCGATCTATTCCATCAAGCCGGATGTGCATTTCAACTGTCTGCCGACGCAGCTTCTGCTGGGCGCCGTGACCGAGGGCTTCGAGCAGGCTGGCCTGGCAGAAGGCGCTGAGCTCAACGAGCTTATGGCGGCACTGGTGAAGATCCACGACGCCCGCAACGCCAACATGTTCACCAAGCACCGGCCGACGCATCTGGTATACAGCATGCCGGCTCTGGAGCGCTTCATGCAGACCGGCGTGCAGACGGATCACTTCTTCATTCAGCGTGCCTATACGGTGGAGGAGCGCAAGGCGATCATCCGGCATTTGCTGCAGGTGGCGGCGGAAAATCCGTTCTTCCATATCCATCTCCTTCGGGCGGACTTCCCGGAGGTGCAGAATGAAATCACCCTCTACGAGGGCAAGGGCGTGCTGATGCTGGACGCCTATACCGGGTATGAGCTGAGCGAGAATCACTCCGAGGCGCTTATCACGCTGCCTGCCTTCATGCAGAAATTCCGGAGCTATTTTGTCAATGAGCTGCTGCGCAAGCATGTGCTGTCGCCCGCAGAAACCCGCGCTGCGTTGGAACAGATGATGAATGCGGTGTAAAAAACACATGGATTTGTGTACAGAAACGATTGTCAGAATCTTTGCAATATGATATGATAATAATGCTTATCGATTTATTGATAATTGATGACTATTGATGTGATGATATTCATAAGAGATACGGAGGGACGGAAGAATGGCTAGAAACTGGATGGATGATACAGCGTTAGTGGATGCGATTACCGGCAACCTATATGATGCGCTGCCGCTGCTGCCCAAGCGGTTGGTGCATATTGATCAGGTATCCCATGAGTTTAAAATGCCCTTTTCCCACATTCAGATCATGGTGATGCTTTCTGGCGGCAGCATGAGCATCAGTGAGATCAGCGCCAGCCTGGGCATTGCCAAGCCCAACATCACGCCCCTGTTGGACAGTCTGCGGGAGCGCGGGCTGCTGGAGCGCGTGCGGAGCGAGAAGGATCGCCGCATTGTGAATGTCCATCTGCTGCCCGAGGGCGAGGCGATGGCGGCGGAGATTCGCCAGAGCATCAGCAAGCAGGTTCGCGAATGGCCGGAGGGCTTCAGCCTCAGCGATATCAAGCGCCTGAACAATGCCCTGGCTACCCTTATCGAAATGGGGAAGGCCTTGGCGGAGAAGGAACAAGGATAAGAAATAACCCGCTGTCAGATTCATGACAGCGGGTTGCTTTATGCCCAAAGACAAGAAAAAACGCAAGCCTTTCGACTTGCGTTGACGTGTGGCTCAAATAGGATTCGAACCTATGACCTGCCGGGTATGAACCGGACGCTCTGGCCAGCTGAGCTATTGAGCCAAATGGTTGCGGGGGCAGGACTTGAACCTGCGACCTCCGGGTTATGAGCCCGACGAGCTACCAAGCTGCTCTACCCCGCGTCATCCTTGCCGCTCGTTCGGCGACAAGTGATATCTTACACCAAATCAGTCTGGATGTCAACCCCTTTTTTGAATTTTGTTGCAAAAAATCACCGGAGAGCATCCGTACCGCCGGTGAAGGAATTCAGCAGGAACTGCGCATGGCCCGATGCAGGAGGGCCTGATTCCACACGACGCGCACCAATGCTGTGATGACCGAAGCGATGGCTGCGCCATAGAGGCGGATGCGCGGAATGGGACAAAGCGCGGCGGTGAGCACCAGCGACAGCGCAGAGGTTGCAATGGTCGCCGTGAGGGCCTTGCGCTGGAGGCCAAGCCCGGTGATCATACCAAACTGTACCTGCTGCACTGCAAAGAGCAGGGCGGCGGGACTCATCAGGCGCAAAAGCGGCGCGAGGGCGGCTTCTGAATACAGGCGGGTGCTGATGAAATCCGATGCGAGGAATAGAAGGATGCTTGCTGTGATGCCGATGCCGCCTGCTGCGGCAAGGAGCATCCGCATCGTCCGACGCAGCTGGCATGCATTGCCCTCCTGCCGGGAGACGGCGGGCGTAGCAACCATGCAGATGGCGCCGGTGACGATGCCGGGCAGCATCATCAGCGGCATGGCCATGCCGCCCAGCATGCCGAATTGGGCCGTGGCAGCAGCGGCGCTCAGCCCGGAATGCCGCAGGCACACGGGCAGAACCACGGCATTGAGTGCCCGCATCGCTGTCTGGACGAGGCGGGAGGCGGTGGTAGGCGCAGCAAGGCGCAGGAGGGAGCGCGAAAGGGACGAATCCGCCCTTTGCCGGGGAAGCCTGGGCGAGCTGGCGCGAAAAAGCATCCAGACGACAATGCCTGCTGCAATCTCCGCCACGCCGGGCAGCGCTGCCGTGATGGCGACGCTCCCTCCGGCCAGGCTCAGGAGCAGGACGGCTGAGAGCACGATGCGTACCGTCTGCTCCACGCATTCGCTGCGGGCGGGGATGCGAGCGTCACCCTGAGCATAGAACCAGCCGCTGTAAACGGCGCACAGTCCCAGCAGCAGAATGCTTGGCGCACTCATGAGGATGGTCGGCAGTGTGCGCATGTCGCCCAGGAGCCAGGCCATCGCGGGCGAAAGCAGCACAACGGCGGGGATCAGAAACGCGCTGAGGCGCTTCACCACATGCAGTCCGGCGCGAAGGACGGCATGGCTGTCAGCGTTTTTCTGGGCAGCGAGGCGACTGATGGCGGTGGGCAATCCTGCGGTAACGGGGGTGATCGCCAGCATCACGGCGGAGGAAGCCAGCTCCATGACGCCCATGGCCTCTGCGCCCATCCACCGGGCGGAGATGAGCCGCAGCGCAAACCCCAGCGCGCGGGTGTAGGCATTGGCAAGGGTCAGCGTCAGTGCCTGACGTTTGAGCGAGGGCATGGCGGCACTCCCTTTCACTTCGGTTTCACGGGAGCATATGCAGGACTTTCCGTTGACAGCACCCCATGCTCTGCCGTATAATAAACCGATGGAAGAATGCGCCGTGTATGGATGAAAATGCAAGGCCGGATCGTTTCAATAGCAAATCCGTATTTGAGGTGCTGACGAATGAAAAAGCTGCTTGCATGCCTGTTGACGCTGATGCTGTGCTTCCCCTTCGCCCAGGCAGAGACGGTGCTCTATGTTGACGGGGACGATTCTGACCGCGTGCATCTGCGTGTCGGGCCCTCCTCGGAGGAGGAATCGCTGGGACTGTACCTGACAGGGACGCCGGTGATTCTGCTGGAAAATGCCGCAGAAGACTGGTGCTGGGTGCGCATCGGCGCGGAAACCGGCTGTATGATGCGCAGGTATCTGACGCAAAGCATGCCCGAGAGCGTGAATGCCTGGAGGCTGGTGGACAACCCCAACGGCACCTGGGTCAATCTGCGCCTGTCGCCCTCGATGGACGGTTTGGTCGCCCTCTGCCCTGACAACGGGGAGCTGGTGCAGGTGCTGGGTGAAACGTCGACGGGTTGGAGCTATGTTGCGTTTGGCAGTGTGACGGGATACATGGTCACGGATTACCTCGCTGAAATTCCGCAGCAGCGCACGACCATCCTTGGTACAACGGCGGACAGGGATTACATTCACCGCTACACTGCGCCGGGCGGTGAGGAGATTTACTTGACAGCCCTCGAAGAGGAACCACCCATTGTTTTCAGGGATGTGAACTTTGACGGCATGGCGGATATCGTCGTGTTCGTCTCCTTGGGCGCGAGCAATTTCTTCGCCGAGTTCTTTGTCTACGACAAGGCGTCGGATACCTACGTCCGTGCTGAGCATCCCGGAATTGACTACGGCATTTGCAATTATGGGCTTGATCCGGAGCTGGGCATCGTGCACTCCGGCGCGAACAACGGCTATGCAGGTGCTCTGCATGAGGACTGCCTCTTCCGCTGGGAAGGAAATGAGCTCGTGCTCATCCGCCGCGCGGTGTCTGAGGAGTGGACGGAACGGTCCTTTGAGGCCGGTATCCATACGCAGGTGACGCACAGCGATGTGCTGCACATCACCGTGCGCGACTATCAGGCGGACGAATACGGCGGAACGCTCATCTTTGAAGCGATGGTCTCCACCGAGGATGCGGATTTCCGTGATACCCTGACCAAAGAAAATGAAGCCCTCTGGCAGGGCTTGCGATAACAAGGAGGATCTACGAATGAACAAGTGGGACAGCCGGTTTATGGAGATGGCGCATGTGATCGCAACCTGGACGAGCTGTAATACGCCCGGGCGTGCCATCGGCTGCGTGATTGTGAAGGACAAGCGCATCATGACCACGGGCTACAATGGCGCACCGGCGGGACTGAAGACCTGCAGGGAGCGCGGCGAATGCCTCCGCCGCAAGCTGGGCATTGCCTCCGGCACCCGTGCCGAGGTGTGCTATGCCATCCATGCGGAGCAGAACGCCATCATTCAGGCGGCGAAGCTGGGCGTATCCATCGATGGTGCGACATTGTACTGCACCCATCAGCCCTGCAGCGTCTGCGCGAGGATGATCATCAACGCCGGCATCAAGCGCGTGGTGTATCAGGAGGGCTACCCGGACGATTTCACCCTGGAGCTCTTTGGGGAAGCTGGCATTCTGCTGGAGCGCTTCGACCCGGAGACGGCGCCGCCCACGGCATGATAAGGAGCTGCTGATATGCTGCATTTGCTGCCCTATCCGCGCCATCTTCATATGGGGAAGGGCGCGTTTTTGCTGACCCCGGATGCATGCATTGTGCTCCAGGGGACAAATGACGCTCTGGCCCGCACGGCGGCCTCGCAGCTGCAGGCGGAGATCGCTGCGGACTGCGGGCTGACGCTGGATATCCGCTGCGGTACGGCCCGGGCGGGGGATATCTGCCTGCAGGAGAAGCATGCTGCTGATGCAGGCTATGTTCTGCTGATCAACCCGGAGGGTGCCTGTGTGACAGGCTGTGATGCAGAAGGACTGCTGCATGGCGTGCAGACGCTGCGCCAGATCGTCCGTCAAAGCGGGTGGATGCTTCCGGAACTGATCGTGGAGGATGCGCCTGTCTTCCGGGCTCGCGGCTTTTATCATGACGTGACCCGGGGGCGCGTGCCGACGCTGGACTGGCTCAGGCATCTGGCGGATCAGGCCTGCTTTTACAAACTCAACCAGCTGCAGCTGTACGTCGAGCACTCCTACCTCTTCCGGGATGTGACGGAGCTGTGGCGCATCGGCACGCCTCTAACGGCGGAGGACATCATGGCGCTGGACGATTACTGCGCCGCCCGCGGCGTGGAGCTGGTGCCGTCGCTGTCATCCTTCGGGCATCTGCTGGAGCTGCTGCGGTCAAAGTCCTTCTGCCATCTGTGCGAGATGGAAGGAAGCGATCAGATGCCCTCCACCATGCCCCACCGCATGGAGCATCATACGGTGAACGTCAGCGATCCGGCGGCGTTTGAGCAGATTGCAGCGATGATCGACGAGTATATGGCGTTGTTCCGTTCGCGGAAGTTCAACATCTGCGCGGACGAAACCTACGACCTTGGCAAGGGCCGGAGCGCCGATATCATGGCTGAGGTCGGCGAGCGCGCCCATTACATCGGCTTTGTGAAGAAGCTCTGCGGGCATGTGGTTTCGCGCGGCTGTCAGCCGATGTTCTGGGGTGATATCGTGGTACGCTTTGCCGACGCTCTGAGCGAGTTGCCCCAGGGGACGATTTGCCTCAACTGGGGTTACAGCGCTTCTGAAAGTGAGGACAACACCTGCATCCTGGCGCAGGCAGGAGCAACCCAGTACGTCTGCCCTGGCGTGAATGGGTGGAATCAGTGGATGCCCCGGCTGGGCGCCAGCTATGAAAACATCAGCCGCATGGCCGCTTATGGGCGCAAATGGCATGCGGTGGGCCTGCTCAATACCGACTGGGGTGATTACGGACACATCAACGATCCGCGCTTTTCCCTGCCTGGGATGATTTACGGCGCATGTGCGGCATGGAGTGGAGGACTGCCGCCTTTCGAGGCTATCAATGAGAGCATCTCGCGCCTTGCCTATCTTGACCGCAGCGGAAAGTGCGTGGGTCATCTGAATGATCTGGATGGCTGCGCGGTATACAAATGGTGGTTCATCGTGCGCCACAAGGATTGGGCGCAGGGGATGCTGGTGGGTGCACCTTCGCAGCCGCCCCTGCAACAGGTGGGGGATTCATACCAGTCAGCCGGAACAGCGGTGCAGGCTGCCCGGGAGCGCCTTGATGCAGCTGCGGCTGGGTTGCGGGCATGCTGCATACACATGGATGCATCGGCACGTCCCATGCTGATGCGCTGGCAGCTGGCCGCGGAGGCCATTGGCCTGTGGAACGAAACAGCCCATGCCGTGCGCGAGGGGCGCAAGGATGCTGCGCTGGCGGTGAGGATGGAGAGATGGCTGCACCGCTACGAAAAGCAGTGGCGCACCGTCTCGCAGGAGAGCGAACTGTGGCGAATCCGGGATGTGGCAGCGTGGTACGTGGATCAATTGAGGTAAATGATAAGGCTCCAACGGATGTTGGAGCCTTTGGCGTGTGATTTTACTGTGCGCGTTCCTTGCCGATGAAGCAGAAGGCCAGCGCACCGGGGCCGACGTGTGCGCCGATGACCGGGCCGATGTTTTCGATGCGGATGGTCAGATCGGGCAGCTTGGCCTGAACCTGCGCAGCGAGCTTCTCTGCATCCTCCCGGCAATCAGCGTGAAGCAGAATCGCGATGGATTCCCTGGGGTCAACGATGTTCTCAACAGATTTCTCCACGATGAAGTTCATGGCTTTCTTGCGGCCGCGAACCTTGGCGGTGGAATCCAGCTTGCCCTCGCGGGTCTCGATGAGGATGGGCTTGAGGTCAAGCAGCGTACCCACAGCGGCTACGGCGGGGGAGATGCGGCCGCCGCGCTTGAGGTAGGTCAGATCGTTGACGGTAAAGAAGGCCTGGGCGCGCAGCTTGTTATCCTCCACCCACTGGGCGACGGTCTCAATATCCGCACCCTCGCGATACATCTCGTGAGCCTTGAGCACCAGCAGGGTCTGGGGCGCGGAGATGGACAGCGTATCCACCACGATGAACTTGCGCTCGGGATACTTCTGCAGCAGCTCCTCGCGGGCGGCACGGATGGCGTTGATGGTCATGGAGAGCTGGCTGGAAAAGGCCAGGAACAGCAGATCCTTGCCATCGGCCAGGATGGGCTCGAAGTACTCCTCGTACACCGTCTGGTTGAGGGCCGATGTGGTGGGCATAGCGCCGGCACGCATCTTGTCGTAGAAGGACTTGGAGTCCAGCGTCTGGCCCAGATCATCAAAATATTCCTTGCCGTCCAGCGTGTAGGGCATGTAAACCACGGGAATGTCGTATTGTTCCTTGAGCGTCAGCGGCAGATCACTGTCGCTGTCTGTCATGAGAATGTAAGGCTGCATGGCGTACCTCCTGAATAAATCCAAATGAATGATATGAAATTAGTATGAACAGAGGATACCATGCCTATTGTATACTGAAAACGGCAAAATTGCAACAGAAAATACTTTGACTCAGCAAACGTTAATGTTTGGCCTTGGGCTTGAAGAGCATGGCGACGAGCGTGCCGAAGAATACGGCTGCGGCGATGCCAGCGGCTGTGTTGGTCAGGCCGCCGGTGAAGGCACCCATGAAGCCAATTTCCTGCACGGCACGCTTCACGCCGGTGGTGAGGGCATGTCCGAAGCCGGTCAGGGGGACGGATGCGCCCGCGCCTGCGAATTCCGCCAGAGGGCCGTAAAGCCCCACCGCGCTGAGGATGACGCCTGCGACGATATATCCCACAAGGATACGCGCGGGCGTCAGCTTTGTTTTGAGCACCAGCGCCTCGCCAACCACGCAGATGGCTCCGCCCACGACAAAGGCTTTCAGGAGATTGAGAAAGATGGTCATGCGTCTGCCTCCAATACGATAGCATGGGCGATGCCGGGGATGGATTCGCCCTGCTGATTGCTGGTGGGCGAGAGCAGCGCACCTGTGGCCATGAAGAGCACCCGGCGCAGATCTCCTTCGCGGAAGCGCCGGAAGATGTGACCGCCCAGCACCACGGCGGAACAGCCGCAGCCGGAGCCGCCGGCATGGGTGTCCTGATCTTCGCTGAAAACCTCCAGCCCGCAGTCGATATAGCGTGTGGGGTCAAGGGGGACGCCGCGCTCGCTCATCAGCGCCAGCAGCACGTCATGGCCCACGCGGCCCAGGTCGCCGGTGATGATCAGGTCATAATCTGCAGGGGTACGCCCTGTATCCTGCAAGTGGCGGGTAATGGTATCCGCAGCGGCAGGCGCCATGGCAGCACCCATGTTGTTGGCGTCCTTGATGGCCATATCGACGATGCGCCCGAGGGTCACATGGGTGGCGCAGCAGATGGCAGGGGCCTTTTCATTGCTGGAGACGATGGTCGAACCAGCGCCGGTCACCGTCCACTGGGCCGTGGGCGGGCGCTGATTGCCGTATTCCAGCGGAAAGCGGTATTGGCGCTCCGCTGAGCAGAAGTGACTGCTGGCGGTGCATACAACCTGCTCTGCGTAGCCGCCGTCCACCAGCATGCTGCCCACGCAAAGGCTTTCCGCCATGGTGGAGCAGGCGCCGTAGAGTCCCAGAAAGGGGATGTGCAGCTCGCGCGCCGCCAGCGCGGAGGCCATGATCTGATTGAGCAAATCGCCGCCCAGGGAGATGTCGATCTGCTCGGGCGTGAGGCCTGCTTTCTTGATGCAGGTGTCAGCGGCGGTATATTGGAAGCGGCTTTCGGCCTTTTCCCAGGTTTCCTCGCCGAAAAGATCGTCCTGGATGATGGCATCGAAATCATCACGGAGCGGGCCTTCGCCCTCCTTGGGGCCGACGATGGCAGCGCCCGCAAGGATGCGCGGGCGATGGGGCAGCATGATGGTGGACTGCCCGATGCGGTTCAGGTGCATGCTGATCCCTCCTTACCATGGGAAGAGTGCGTAGAGGATGCCCACCACCACGCTGGCGCTGGTGCCCCATACCAGCACGGGGCCGGCAATGGTGAAAAGCTTTGCGCCAAGGCCCAGCACCATGCCTTCGGTGCGGAACTCCATGGCGGGGGACACCATGGCGTTGGCAAAGCCGCTGATGGGCACGAAAGCGCCTGCGCCCGCGTATTGGCCGATCTTGTCAAAAACACCCAGACCGGTGAGCAACGCGGTGAGGAAAACCAGAATGGTGCTGGCGAAGGTCGAGGCGGCTGAGCTCGTCATATCCAGCCAGCCAAGGCCAATTTCAATGAGCACCTGTCCCAGGCAGCAGATGGCCCCGCCGACCCAAAAGGCGCGCAGGAGCCCCTGCACCATGTTGGACTTGGGCGACAGCTCATCCACCAGCTGGCTGTAACGATCCAGCTGCTGCTGGCGACGGGGGGAAGGCTTGGCTTTTTTCTCAAACATACCGGCCTGCCTCCTTTCGGGGGCGCTGCATGGTGCGATCCTTGGGCATGCGGAATCGGCTCTCCCGGTCAGCGGGACGGGGCTGTCGGATCAGGATGTATTGAGGCGAATCATATCGCTGCATACAGGATGCCTCCTTCTTTGTGTTACAATGTGAAAACCAGTGACGCCAGCACCGCGCCCACGCCCTTGCCGATCATCATGACCCAGCGCACGCCCGTGGACACATTCCCCAGGCGGAAGCGACGCATGAGCACCGGCGCAACCTCCAGAATCTCGCCCAGCGCCGAGGCCAGCATGCCCACGAACATGCCGCCCAGCAGGATGCCCAGGGAGCCGGCCCAGCCGGGCAGCATGAGGGAGAGGTCCAGCATGTCCCCCAGGGTGGTGAGCATCAGCCCGGTGCAGATGGCCCAGGTCAGGATGCGCGCGGAGGCGGCGTTGAAACGGTCCTGCACGCGGGCGGGGATGAGCAGCACGATCCACACGCAGCTGACTGCCACGCTCATGGCGCTGCCGCTCACAAGGCCGATGAGCACGGCCAGCAGATCATTCAATGTCGCGCCCCTCCGTCTTTTCCATATCCTCCTGATATTCGGTAAGCTTGACCTCCAGCGGCGTGGTGCTGCGGCGGCTGGGCAGGGCGTAGAACACGGCCACGCCAAGGGCTACGCCGATGCAGTAAGGCACGGTGATGAGGGATGCGGTGCGCGGCTCTTCGCCGGTGAGGGTTTCGTAGACGGCGTACTGCGCCTGGGGCATGTTGACGTCTGCGTGAAACCAGGCCAGGCCCAGCGCGCCGCCCAGGCAGAGGATGAGAAAGGCTGCCAGCGTGCGCAGGGGCTTGGTCAAATCGCGAGCCGGGGATTTCACCCGGTGGACGTAGCAGATGTCCGCGCCCATGAGGGTAATGCCCTCCTGGGGGTATTTCGCCTGTACCGCGCGGGTGACAGCGATGGCCTCCAGCTTCCACACGCCCTGCTGGTCGGGACAGGGGAGTTCGATGTGCTCGGCGCCCTCGGGGGCGATGAGACGGGCTGCGTCGCACAGGCGGAGCGTCTGCCCCATGGGGACTTTGGCGCGGTTCTGCAGTTGAATATAGATCATGCAGCGCCTCCTGTCTTATGCGGCCAGCGAACCGTTGTCAAGGGTCATGACCTTCTCAAGCAGCACCTGACGGCCTGTGTTGGCGTCAATGTAGACCAGATAGGTGTCATCCGTCCACGTCACGGTGAACTGATAACACAGCACCTCCTGCTGACCGACAGGCAGCAGGCAGAGCCGGACGCTTTGCTCGCTGACAGATGCGGAGAGCGCGCTGCGGGCCTCCTCCGCGGAGAGCGCGGGGGCGGAGAGTTTTCTGGGAGCGTGATTTTTCCAGTAGTTGCGGGCTTCAATGCCAACGACCTCCGCCGTATCCATGCGAACCTGCACCATTACCCGGTCAGGCCAGATCAGCACGCCGTTTTGCACATGGGCGAGGGTCAGCACGCACAGCCCGTCGTAAACCTGATGGTACACGGCCTCCATGCTGGCAAAACCGCGGGAGGTCAGGAAATCCAGGGCGGCCTGACGGCAGTCGTCCACTGTCCTGAGCGTGGGGAAGGAGGCTGTTTCCGGCACCATCAGCAGAACCTTGCCGCCCCTTTGGGTGACCTCGACATTCAGCTGAACATCGGCCGTCTGAACAGTCACGCCAAAGGCGGGCAGTGCACCGCTGGTGTTAGGTGCGGGATAGACCTGCACAACCCGGTCTTCGCCGACGAATTCCTTGGCGATCTGCATCGCGGCGCCGCTGCCGATCTCCTGGGAAGGCAGCGCCTTGTAGGATACCAGCTCGGCGGCGGTGGGCGCGTTGGTCAGTGCGGTGGAGGGCAGGGCCTCTGCAAGGCTTGCGCCGGTCAGCAGAGAGGCGCGGGCCAGATCGAGCTCTGCATGCAGCAGCCGCAGCCCGCTGAGGGCCTCCTCCAGCGCCGGGAGTCCGTCAGCTGATACATCCGTTCCCTGGGCAAGGTGAGCTGTGGTTCGGGCCGAGACATCCGCCAGATATTGCAGCACGGGCGCGGCCTCCTCCTGGGAGAGCGGCAGCGACGCCAGGGCGTGGCGGGCATTTTCGGCGGACAGGGCCATATCCGTCAGCAGGGCGCTGTGGCCGGAGGAGGCGATGAGCAGCTTCTCCATGGAAGAGGTCAGCACCTGAAGCTCCTCGCTGGCCTCGGACAGGGCGGCGAGCGTTGTCTCGTGGATAGTGTGCTCGGCAGCGGCGGCACGTCGGTACTGCACCATGAGCGACAGCAGGAGTGAAAGCACCAGCACTGCCAGTGCGATATAGACGATCCATTTCTTCATATGGACTCCTTATATGGCGAAAGCGTGCTGGCCGATGGTCAGCTGCACCTGGCGTGTCCAGATCCATTCGTTGGTGGCGGTGGCGGGATTATAATAGTAGAGACAGCCGCCGGTAGGATCCCAGCCGTTGAGCGCGTCGCGGGCGGCGCGGATGCAACTCTCGGTGGGCGTCATGTCGAACTGCCCGTCCCAGACAGCATCAAAGGCCCCTTGTTGAAAGATGACGCCGGATACCGTGTTGGGAAAGGCGCTCGACCGCACCCGGTTGAGCACCACCGCGGCAACGGCCACCTGGCCGATGTAAGGCTCCCCGCGGGCCTCGCCGCTGACCAGTCGTGCCAGAAGGGACAGCTCCGTCTCCCAGTACAGGGGCGAGGAGACGCTGCCGGTGAGGTTGATGCCCATGGCAGAGGCCGTGGCACTGCCGACGCGGCCGTCTACGGCAAGGCCGTTCTTGCGCTGGAAGGCAACCACCGCATTGTAGGTGGCGCGCCCGAATACGCCGTCCACATCGCCCTGGTAGTAGCCCCACTGCTTGAGGGTCTGCTGGATCAGCGCAACCTTCTCCCCACGGCTGCCCCGGGCGAGGATGGGAGCGCACTCGCCGGTGACGGCGACGCCGGTGAGGAGGATGACCAGCAGCAGGGCAGTGATTCGTTTGATGCTGCGCATGTTAGAACGACACCTCCGCCAGTGTGCGGCCTGTCAGGGCGGCGATGAAGGCCTGCCATGACCAGTCCCAGGTGATGGGCTCTGCTTCCATATCCGGTACGCGGGCGCACCACAGGGACAATAGGGGATCGATCAGCCCCCACCAGTTCTGCCCCTGCGCATCGCCCAGGCGAATCATCAGCGCCGGGTAATCGCCTGCGGGAATCGTCATGGTGGACAGCTCGCGGTCATCGAAGTAGCAGGTTTCCAGCGTCACCGCCACATCGCCGGTGAAGCCCTCGGCGCGGGCGGCGGCAGTGGCTGCCTCCGTCAGCTCCGGCAGGATGGCGCGGGTCTTTTGCAATGAGGTGCCGGAGGCGGGCGCATTCTGGGTATAGCAGGCCTGCACCGCATCGCGGACGCAGAGCTTGATGCGCTGCATTTCCTCTGTGTCATCGTGAGCCACGACGTGCATGCGTAGCCGGTAGCCGGTTTTCAGCTGCCAGGTGGTGATATCCTGTGCGGAGATCGAAGTGGAAAAGAAGATCGTTGCAGCAGCCAAAAGGCTAACGATGGTGGTGATCATGTGGCAGTACCCTCCTTTTTTTAGGCCCTCACTGGCATGGGCGGCACTGGCAGCGCTTGCCTGCTGCAGGTCGTGGACTGCCTTGCTCAGGCTTACGCCTCACGGCCTGTACGGGTCATAATTCCTAAAAAGAGCATGTCCGGGAGGGGCAAGGTTTATACAGTTCTCTCAAACATCGTGCAAAGAGGCCTGTTCGCCTTTACGCAAACAAAGAATTGTGATAAGATGAGGGCGTCAACCATCGCTTCTGTTTTTATGGAGGTTTTTGTTATGATGGACAAATGGTCTACGCGTTATTCACGTCCGCGCGAGGGTGTGCGCGCAGCGGATTCGGCGCTGCTGGATCGCATCCGCAACATTGCGCTGATTTTGCTGACGGTGGCGCTGCTGGGTGTGGGAATCACCGGCGGGCAGGCCATGGCCTTCCGCAGCGATACGGAAAACACCTTTGTCAACCGCATGCAGACCGAGTGCAGCGACGCCCTCAGCCAGGTGAATACCCTGAGCCGGAACGGCGGCTCCAATTCCGCTGCGCTTCTGGGCCGCATCCGTGCCAGCGTGCATGCGATGGAGGTTATCAATGAGATGAACAACTCTTTGCATGGCGGCAGCGGCTACCTTGTGCCGGTGGAGACCTTCACCAACCTGTATGCCATCATTGACAGCTATTCCAATAAGCTGACGGTGGGCAGCGTGATCACCGAGGAGCAGACCAACCTGGCTGCCTCGTTGACGGCGCTGCAGGAGCAGCTCGCGGCGCTGCGATGATACAATTGTAACAGTTGTAAACATTTCCTGAAAAGTGAAACAAATCCAGTCTCTCATCCGTCTGATAGGTGACGGTGCGTGACAGACAGCGCTCCTCCGGACGGGATCGACCTGGCCGAGGGGCGTTTGCCGTATCCGCGCCGCGTATGGAACGGAAGGAGAGAATCCCATGAAGAGAATCATATTATGGACGCTGACCCTCTGCCTGACGCTGGCGCTGATGATGAACACGGCGCTGGCGGTGGACGCGACCATCCTCAAGGAGGATGAGGAGAACTGGCGCTCGATGCGCGCTGTGGTGACCATTGGCGACACGGCCTATTTCAGTATCTATACCGACGGCGGCGCAGAGCTGTGGCACTGGAAGGAAGGCATGGCGGATGCTGAGCCCCTCGCCAAGGGCCTTGCCAACGCGGAGAACTACGATTCCCTCGAAACCATGGAGCAGCACTATCAGTATCTGCTGGAGGACGGAGCATTGTCCGCGCTGCCTGATATGGCGCATGCCATCGGCGAAATCTTTACCGATGGCGAGAAGCTGTACAGCGTCAATCACCTGAGCGGCCTGGTCTTCTCCATTGATGTGGCTGATGGCAAGATCAACTACACCGATGTGGTGACCCTCAAGGACACCACCCCCATGTATCAGGTGGAGGAGGAGTACCGCTGGTATCAGTATCCCACGGCAGTGGTCATGGCGGGCGGAAAGCTGCTCTGGTCCAAGAGCGGCTGGGACAATGCCAGCCGCGAGACGGTCTACGAGGTTTATGCCTTTGACCTGACCGACGGCAGCGTCAAGAAGGCCTCCGCCGAGCATGTGCATACCATGACGGCCTACAAGGATGGTCAGGTGCTCCTGTTCTCCCGCGACCCGGAGACGGAATATGACCAGGCGACGGGCGAATACCGGCCCTATATCATGCAGGCCTATGATCCGGCGGCGGATAAGATTACCGCGACGCTGGGCGAATTCAGCGGCACTAACTGGCTGAACAGCGGCGAGGTGGTCTGCGATGTGAACAGCAACACCATCTTTTATGTGGAAGGCTCCCGCATCATGGGCCTGAAGGATATGAAGACCGCCGTGCAGTATGGTTTCCTGATGAATGGCAGCGGCGAGCTGGAACTCCTGGGTGACAGCATCATTGCCATGAACTACACGGCCACCAGTATCCGCACGCTCAAGGAGGGCTTCACCACCGAGCACAGCGTCAATTTCTTTGGCGGTTATGTTGATACGCAGGCCTTCGCCGAGCAGTATCCCGATGTGCCCGTGTATACGCAGGGCTACGACAGCCAGTCTACGGCGGAGGAATTCGATCGCCTGATGTCCGCGGGTGATGAAGCCCCGGATGTGCTTCGTCTGTACGTCGAATCTGCGCCCTTTGAGACTCTCAGGGACAAGGGCTACTGCCTTGACCTGTCTACAAGCGAGAAGATCAGTGCGTATGTCAATGACCTGTACCCTGCCTTCAAGGATGTGGTGACCAAAGATGGCGCGATCTACGCCGTACCGGTGACCGCCTATTCCTACGACGGCTGGTTCATCAACAAAAAGGTCATGGAGGATATGGGCCTGAGCGCGGAGGAGCTGCCCACGAACCTCGTGGAGCTGTGCGAGTTTGCCACCCGCTGGAATGACGAATTCTGCGAGGATTTCCCGAACTACTCCCTCCTGGAGTACACCAGCGACTATAAGCAGAAGCTGTTCGATATCATGCTGGAGGGTTGGATCGGCTACTGCCAGCACAATGATATGGAGCTGCGCTTTGACGATCCCATCTTCCGCGAGATGATGGCGGCGCTGGAAAAGATGGAGGTCAAGGACCTGGACGCCTCAACCAAGTCCACCGATCCGGAGGTTTCTGATTACAAGCAGGGCCTGATCTGGAACGACGCCAACCTGATCGGTAACTGGAATGGCTACATGGAGGAGACCAGTGACCGCATCTTTATCCCCATGACCCTCACGGCGGGAACGGATTATTTCTGCCAGGTGGAGAACATGAACCTCTACATCGTCAATCCCCGCAGCGACGATGCGGAATACGCCATCAAGCTGATCGAAATGCAGCTGGACGAGGTGTACGACAACAACCGTCATACCCTGCTCATGAGCGAGACCGAGCCGGTGGAGTACAAGTACTACGAGGAGCTTGTGCAGAACGCTCAGGAATGGCTTGACGAGCTGGAGAAGATGCTGGCGGAGGCCGATGAGGCGGACAAGAAGGATCTGGAGGACTCCATTGCTGCCCAGAAGCAGTACATGGAGAAGGAAATGCCCAGGAACCGGTACGAAATTCACCCCGCTGCCATTGAGCACTATGTGAACGTTCTCGCACCGGCGATGAGCGTGCGTCTGCCCAGCGTCATCGATCAGAATGACGAGGGCTCGGGCGAACTGCGAACCCTCATCGACCGCTATCTCGATGGACAGATCAAGCTGGATCAGTTCATCCGCGAGGCGGACGGCAAGCTGCGCATGATGCAGATGGAAGACTATTGATCCTGGTTAATTCGCAGGGACGGGCGGGCGCATGCGTCTGCCTGTCCGTCCTTGCATTTTATGGGAGGCCTCATGTTTCGCAAAAAGAAGATCGTGTGGCTGTTATTGCTGCCGGGTCTGACAGGCCTGATGATGTTCTATGTGATTCCGTTTTTTGGGGGCGTTTATTTTTCCCTGATGGACGGATCGTTCCAGAATAACTTTGTCGGGCTGGAGAATTATCGGCAGATCATTGACAACCCCATGTTTCAGATGGGCATGAAGAATACCTGGGAGCTGTCGCTCCTGTGCGCGCCGGTGATATGGCTGCTGGCGTTTATTCTGGCTGCCATGCTGCGCACGCTCAGGGAGAAATCGACGGCCTTCCGCAACATTCTGCTGCTGCCCTACCTGATGCCTTCCTCTGCCATGCTGCTCATCTGGACGCTGATGTTTGATTACGGCGGCGTGATCAACCGTCTGGTGGTGGAAATGGGCTTTGAGCGCGTGCTCTGGCTGGAGGGCGATGCACTGCGGTTCCCCATCGTGCTGCTTTACATCTGGAAGAACGTGGGCTTTTCGGTGGTGCTCTTTGCCTCGGCGCTGGCGGCGGTGCATCCCTCGCTCTATGAGTATGCCTCCCTGGAGGGGGCGGGCTGGTGGACGCAGTCCTTCCGCATCACGCTGCCGCAGATCATGCCCACGGCATTCCTCGTGTTTGTGCTGGCCTGGGTCAATGCCTTCAAGATTTTCAAGGAGGTCTATTTCATCGGCGGCGCCTATCCGACGGAGGCCATCTATACCCTGCAGCATTTTATGAACAACAAGTTTGCCAAGCTCGATTATCAGGACGTGACCACGGCGGCTTACCTCTTCGCCCTGGGCGTGATGGCGCTCTTTGCGATGATGTATGCCAGCAAGGCCGTGCGCTCGCCCAATACATAAAAGGAGGTCTTCGCTATGGCGCGCAAAAAATGTTTTCGCCGCCGGCAGGGGAGGCTCTCCTTTGGCGGCAGGATATCCTTTCTCCTGCTGATGGCTCTGTCAGCGCTCATTCTGATCCCGATCGTCTTTACATTCCTGTACAGCTTCTTCCCGCAGAGCGAGATTGAGGCGTATCTGGGCGGACGGGGCAGCTATGATGCGGAGAAGTGGCTGGATGTGCTTTTCTCCCCGGCGATCTTTTCGGTCAGGCAGTATTACAAGATTTTTATCGAGGAGCCGTCTTATCTGCAGCTGTTCTGCAACAGCATGCTGTATACGGCGGGCATCCTTGCCGGTCAGGCGCTGGTGGTGCCGCTCACAGCCTACTGCCTGAGCCGCTTCCAGTTCCGCGGGCGGGACTTCCTGTTCTTCTGCATTCTGGTGCTGATGATATTGCCCTTCCAGGTGACCATGGCGCCCAGCGTCATCATGCTTAGATGGCTGGGGCTGATGGATACGGCCTGGGCGGTGATTTTGCCCATGTGGTTCTCGCCATTCTACATTTTCCTCCTGCGCCAGTTCATGGTGAGCATCCCCAACGAGCTGCTGGAGGCAGGCATGGTGGATGGCGTGGGCCCGGTGCGCGGATTTGTGCATGTGATTCTGCCGGTGTGCAAGCCCATCATCGGCGCGGCGGCGGCGCTGTCCTTTGCCGATTGCTGGAACATGGTGGAGCAGCCGCTGGTCTATCTGGCCAACCGTACGGACATGCAGCCCCTGTCGGTCATGTTCAACCAGATCAGCACCGATCGGGCTGATGTGGCCTTTGCGGGCAGCGCGTTGTATATCCTGCCCACGCTGCTGATTTATCTGTATTTCCAGGAAGATATCGTCGCCGGCATCCAGCTGAGCGAACTGAAGTGACGGAGGTCGACATTTGATATGAAGCTGAAGCGTTTTGCCCTGCGCGGTCTGATCGCGCTGTTTGTGGCGGTGGCGCTGTGCATGTTCTTTGCCCGCACGGTGCAGACCATCACCACGCCCAAGGTGCAGCTCATCACGGCGTCCTCCGGCCGCTTTGAGGAGAAGATGACCTTCCGGGCAGAGGTCTACTTTGCCGAAACGGAGGAGTTCACCGTGGAAGAGGCGGAGGATATGGCCATCACGGTGGATCGTGTGTATGTCAAGCCAGGCCATTATGTGAAGGCGGGCGAGACCCTTTTCACGGCCAAGGCGCCGTCCTATGAGGAGGAGATGGAGAAGCTCCGGGAGGAATATGACACCAAGAACAAGGAGCTCCTTGACCTGGATGTGAGCAACCGCAAGCTCTCCAAGGAGAGCCGTCAGAACACCCTCTACGATGAGATGCTCACCGCTCAGGACAACCTGACCGACGCCACCTATGAAGCGCGCTTTGCTGCTGCGCAGGAGGGAATGACCCTTTCGGGCGACGTATCCACCTGGCCCCAGCAGATCGCGCTGCTGGGCGGTGCCTCCACGGAGGTGAGCGCTGCGGTGTCGAAGGCTGCGGCGGCTCAAAAGACCTACGAGGACGCCCGGGCGGCCTACTTTGCTATTCTGGATAATCGCCAGCTGCGCGTGAAGGATGAAACGTTCAACTACATCGTCAAGCGCAACGAATTGCAGGATGAGCTGGACGAGCTGAATCAGAAGATGGTCGAACTGACGATGCTGGAATCCAGCTTGCAGAAGGTGGTTGCACCGCGGGACGGCTACATTGTGGAAATGAAAGTCAGCGACGGCGATGCCTATGACGGTACGGCTGTGGCCTTCGTGATGAACAAGGAGGACACGATGCCCGTGCTGCGCGCGCCGCTGGATGGAAACAGCGAGCGTACGATCTCCGACGGCACCCGCGCGGACATCACCAGCGAAACCTACGGCACGGAACGCACATCCGTGGAGAAAACCGTGACGGAGAAGGACGGAACGAAGTATCTGCAGCTGCCCATTCCTGAGGAATTTGCCAGCACGGAGTCTGCGGCCATCCGCTCCTTTATCAGCGACGGCGGCGTGGATGTGAGCATCACCTACCGCGCCAAGAAGTCCACGACGCTGCTTTCCCCCTCCTGCGTCCGCGATGACGGCAGCGGGAATTACTATGTCTACATCGTTGAAAATCAGTACGGCGGCTTCCTTTCCCAGACCACGATGACCATCCGGAAAACGGCAGTCACGGTGATCGAGAAGAGCAGCAGCGTCGTATCCATTGAGGAAGACCTGTCCTGGCAGCAGATTGCTGACCGCGAAGACCGCGCGCTGAAGGACGGCGCGACGGTGATGGAGTATGTGAACTGATGAAGAAGCATTTCACCTGGTGGCAATGGCTGCTGCTTGTGAGCTTTGCCATCGCACTGGCCTTTGGTGCTTGGGAGATCGAGCAGGTGGGCAACCACATGCAGTATATTGTTCCTGCGCCGGCTCAGGCCTCGGGGGAGGACGCCAAGCCCAATCAGCCCATTGCTGACGCTGTCAGGCAGCTGCAGGAGCAGTCTTCTGAATGGGACACCACCATGCAGTGTTGGACGGCTGGCGGCGTGGTGGAGCGTACGGCCTTTTCTTCCTCCTCCGGCAGCGCGGCAGGCAGGCTGGAGCTGATCGGGGAGGACGGCCTTCTGGTGCGGCCACTGTATCTCCAATATGGCCGCCTGCCCTATACGGAGGAAATCGAACGGGGCGACAAGGTCATCCTGCTGGACGAGCAGCTGGCCCTGACGCTCTTCCGTGTGGCGGACCCGCTGGGCCGGGAGGTTTCTGTGGGCGGCATCACCTGCGAGGTGATCGGCATCCTCCGCCACAGCAAGCAGGTGGGCGACAATCAGGACTATGGCGCATATCTGCCGCTGAACGCGGTGATTGATGAATATTTCACGGTGGATGCGCTGCTGGTGGAGGCGGTGCCCGTCGCCGGAATGGGCGCGAACGTCTCCTTTGAGACCGTGGTGGAGAACTGGCGCGCGGGCGGCTCCCTCTACGATTTGGGCAAAGAGAGCATGGGCGCCGGGCTCTGGCTGCGCGTGCTGCTGTTCCTGGTGGGAATCACGCTGGTGCTGCGGCTCATCCGCTGGCTCAATGGTCGTGTCCGTTACTATGCCAAGCGCTATCGTGCGCAGCTGCAGGTGCGCTATGCCATCCGCATGATGCCGGAGGTGACCGGTGTGGTGCTCCTGTTTGCCATCGGCTATGGCGCCTGTGCAATTGCGGTGGCCTGGCTGATGAACTATATCATCCAGCCCGTGTATACCTTCCCGGAGTGGATTCCCGCCATTTTGGTGGAATGGGAGGATATCGCCACGGCATTCTGGAACGTGTGGCAGCTTCCCGCGGTCATGGTTGAATGGCGGACGCCGGAGATGTTGCGGCTTCGCTGGCTGACGCTCCTGACCCAGGGCTGCGCAGCGGCAGAGGGCGTGCTGCTGGCGATCCTCTACGCCCGCTGGCATACATCCGCTGAGCGTATGGCGGAAAGTCTGCATGCGATGTATCGTGAAGGCGTGATTGTCTCAACTGTATCAGCGGCACGTCCCATCGCCATGAGCGAGCTGGGATATGTGCTTTGCCATGATGCGCCCGATGCGCCGATGGTGCGCATCATCAACGTGCGCCGGGTGCTGGAGCAGCTCCCGGCAGGCATGCGGGATGGCAGCTTTGTGCTGGAGGTTGTGGATGAACTCATTCCCCAAAATAACGGGCGCTGGCACATCGCCTGCCAAAATGGCGTGAAGACCATCCGCGAGGTCAACCGCGACTGGGATTTGCAGTTGCCCGTGCAGGTGCTGGCCAATATCGTTTACGGCGATCAGACCTTCGCTGATTTCCTGGAGAGCCATGCGGGCTATGACATGAAGATGCGCTCTCCCGCCATGGACGGCATGTTCGATCACCATTTGACGTATGGCCGAAAGTGATCTATAATGAGAACATCTGCTGCAAATGAGGAGAAGTGTATGAGTATCATTCGCGCTATGACCAATGAGGATCTGCTTGCCTACAAGCACCTGTGCTCCATCTGCTACACCTACACCGACACATCTGCACCTGAGGTGCTTTCGGAGGAAGCGCTCCGCCAGCGCATGGGCGTTTTTGGGGAAGACGGCATGCTCCACAGTGCAATGATGCAGATTCCCTACACGGCCCGCTTTGAAGGGGCGGACGTGAAGTTGCTGGGCATCGGCGGCGTGGTGACTGATCCGACAAGCCGCGGCCAGCGCGGCATTCGCCGCCTTTTTGAGGAAGGCCTGCCCAGACTCTGTCAGGAGGGCTATGTGTTCAGCGCGCTGTATCCCTTCAGCCATTGCTTTTACCGCAAATTCGGCTATGAATGGGCGGAGTTCTGGCGGAATGCGGAAATCAGCCGGCAATCCCTCCGCAGCGATCTGTGCGGGGCGGATGAGATCGTACGCGTTCTTCCGGGAGAGGACGATCAGGGGATGAACGCTGTGTACGAACAGTACATCGCCGATAAGGATCTGGCGCTTCACCGCAGCGAGTGGATGTGGAACGATCTGCGCAGGGGTACGCCCTGGGACAGCCTCAAGCATGCCTATGTTCTGCGGATTGCGGACAAACCGGCCGCTTACTGGATCGGCAGGATGGACAAGCAGGGATACAGCTGCACGCTGACCATTCAGGATATGGCCTGGACGTGCCAGCAGGGACTTGAAGCCATCTTCGCCATGCTGCGCGGTATGAACGAGCTCGAAACCATTCGCGTCAAGGCCCAAAGCGGTTTTGAACCCCGCAACCTGACCCGTGAGCCCTACGATGTGGAAGAGAAGGGCTCCTGCACCGGGATGGTGCGCGTCATGAACGTTGAGCGGGCGCTGGCCATGCTGCCTGCTCCGCCACTGCCCGGCACGGTGACCATTGCTGTCAGGGACGAGCAGATTGCGCAGAACTGCGGCAGCTTCACCGTGCGCTGCGATGGATACGCGATCACGGTGGAGAAGGATGACCGCGCCGAACCGGATCTGCGCTGCGGCATCAATGGCCTGTCTGCATTGGTTGTTGGCCGTGAGCGTCTTGGCGATGCGATCAATGCAGGGATGGCAGAAGTGAAGAGAAACAAAAATTTGCGTTTCGCTGAGCTGTTGTTTGCCCAGCGCAGGCTGCATATGAATGAGAACTTCTGACAAAGAACCCGGCTTGATGCCGGGTTCCTTGATTTGATGGCAAACACGAACATGATGCGACAGAAAAACGTTCGTGTTTGTATGGCTGGATGAAGGACTTTTGGGAGAAAGGTTCGGGTTTCTGAAAAGAACGTGAAAAAGTTTAAAAAAGATTCAAAAAGGTGTTGACAAAGGGGCGGAAGTTTGATAAGATACACAAGCTGACTCGCGCGGCCTGAAGCCAAGCGGGGCGGCCTGAACCTTGAAAACGATACAGAACAAAGAAACGCAAACAAGAGACAGTAATTCCGAATGAG
>JAFUOR010000063.1 GCA_017481825.1 Clostridia bacterium | reverse complement strand
TTGGCGGGACTGAATGGCTTCGTTGCCAGACGATGTTTACCCCTCCATAATATATGGGCACGAGAATGCTTGTTTTTTTCCAATGATTGAAGATTTTTTGAATTTCTTTTTCTTCAGGCCATTGCACATAGATGTGTCCATATAGTTTGTCCCTTCACCAATAGGACAAATAACCGGCAAAAACGGAACTGTTTTTGAAATTAGCAGAAATAATTCTAAAAAGCATCACCCGGTGTTGTTGACCAGACGATGCTTGCATGAAATACCGTCGCACACAGGAAAGCAGCGTATTGCTTACAGCTCCAGCTCCTCATGTGGCTTCTGTCGCTGAGGTGCTGCTGGTTTACGGGAAACCGCTGCTTTAAGCTGCTCCCGGATGGATTGTTTCTCCTGCACGAGCCCGCTGCGGATGCACAGCCGACGCACTTCACTGAGAACTTCTTCCCATGAAACAGAGCCCACATAAGGATTCTTCTTTGCGTACTGCTGCCAATTCTTGTGCATCTCTGCATCATGCGAGATCGCAAACAGGGTATTTTCTGCGCTGTCAAGGAGAGCGATGGAACCGCGCTTCTTTGCTGTTGCCGTAAGCGCCTGCCGGAGGATTGGCGTATCAACCGCCTGGGTCTTTGTCAGGATATAGATGTCGTAAAAATCACGCATTCTGGTATTGGCAGTTGAGCGGGAGATAATGGTTTCGATCTTCTCTGCAAGCACCGTTTCAATCGGATACGCCATGATCGGGATGCTGCGGTTCTCAAACATCAGCGGATATTCGTAACGAATCTCTGCGGGAGTGATCGCATCGCCTGTGGAAATATCGATCTTCATCGGGATGACTGACTCGTCCAGCATGGCGCTCATGCTCAACCGAAGCCCCTGATAATCGGCCTCGTCCATAATAGGTGCAATGTCGTTGATCTGAAAGGTTACGTTGTCTCCAAGCTGAACAGTGCTGATTTCAGTAACAACCTGCCGGATGTGGTCAGCCGTAACAGGCAATCCTTTGATCGTTGTATCAATGTCCATGGTTGAGCGAAGCTCTGATCCGACAAAGGCCGAAACGAGCAGTCCACCCTTCAGGACGAAATTGTCTCTGTATGCCGAGTGAGATACGCGCTCCATGAAGCGTTCCATCATAAATTTCCGCAGAAGCACCTGCGCTGGAATGCCAGTCTTTTTGGACTGGTTACGGATCAGGTCTTTCATCTGTTTTGCTGTATGAATCAAGGTAATAAAGCCTCCAAATATGGTTTTAGGTAATTTTTCACGTGGAATGAATCTGCATATTCCAGCAGAAGCGGAATATTGCGTGTGCTGCATGACATATAGCGTTTGAGCGCTTCCTGCATACAGCGGGGATCGAGATTGCTCCGGCTTCGCGCCAGATCGCAGATTGTTCTTTCTGCATTGTAAACATTGACTTCATGTCCGAATGGCGTTTTTCGTTGTGTCACGCCAATGGGATACAGCTCTTTTTTGATCGTATAGGTTTTAATCCCATCTGCTGACAAGTGGGACGGATTATATCCCGTTTTGGCAGTGACGGTCAACTGCATAGGCTCCTGATCCGTCATATCCAGCAGGTACAGCGCCGTTTCATGAGAAAACACCGTATTGGGACAGCGCAGCTGAAGCAGGTACATCTCATCCGGCCAGGCGGAAGGAGAAAGATAGATGCCGTGGGAGATTCGCTCAAAACCGTGTTTCTGAACAAAAGCAGCAAGGTCGGGCTTCGATACCCCGGCAGACACTGCATCTGCTGTCCTGATAACGCCGCCCTGCAATGCAGCGATTGCTGATAAGCGTTCCTCCATGAGAACACCTCCGTTCACGCTAACATTATATGCGATATTAGCGCAAAAGTAAAGTTGAAATTCATCGTATAGCATATGCAGCACCCGATTTTATGTCGGGCGCTGCATGGAAAGAACTTATGCAGTTTCAGAGGGCGGGGTGGGCGGAGCAGCGGAGAATGTCATATACTCCAGCTGCATATCCCTGATTCTCTCCCGCAGGTCATATAGGGCCGTGCCAATGGTGTCAAACGCGATGGCAACATGCTTGTCCTCCTGTTCCAGCGTCTGGCGGCCGATGGACTCAGCGTCGTCCTCGTACAGCGTGATTGCGCCCTCCACCAGCAGGCGCATGTCTGCAAAGGCGTTACTGCTATTCCAGACGAGCATTTGCAGATCATGAACGGCGTCCTTGTTCATGTGTAGACCACCTCAGCAAGGACAATCTCCTCCGCACAGGCGTGGATGTTGTTCATGGCCCGCACCCAGCCCATCTGATCGCGGTGCTTTAGTTCTTCGTTCACGCCCTGGCGCTCTGCCATCTGGCGGATCAGAAGCTCCATGCGCTCATTGGCGGCTGTGTCAATTTCATGCAGGTGCTTGAACAACGTTCCGTTCAGCACAAGGATGTTGTAGAGGATTTCCCGTTGTTCCTTCAGGTATCGGTGATGCATCCGCCCATACTTGCCGATGTCGTAGTGCTCCTCCGGCACAGCAATGTTGGGCAAGTAGTAATCGCCTACGCGGCGGTATGTTCCGCCCATTTCTTCAAACGTGGATTTCAAAACAGCAGCTCCTTTCTCTTGTCGAAAGTGTACGGGAAACGGATTCCTTGCTCCTTTCCTATAACTGCTGTTCTTTTTACCACAAACGAGCCGCAGCTATATGTATTAGGCGGTGAAACCACCCTTTACATCTTAAATCATGATTTACAATCGAATTACTGTCCCCCGCGATCTCGTCGTCGCGGGAGAGTCTTTCGTATAGGGCGGTGATTCGCTGTTCAGCCTGCTTGGTAGCCATAGATGGCGCTCCTTTCAGGCTGACGGTTCGTTTGTGGTACATTCATTATACCACGTTCGCCGCAGATGTCCAGCGTTTCAAGCCGGATCAGCCGAAGAATTTTGTCCTCAATGGACTCGGTGGTCTTGGGCGTCTGGTACACATTCGCCTGGTAAAGGGTATTGCCGATGCGTCGGCTAAGGCTAAAGGTTTTCTTCTCCATTCAATGCTCTCTTTCCGGAAATGTGGGAATGATATCGTGTCACTCATGGCGTCTATCATCGTTTTCTTTCCTTTCATTTTCTCAATGCTTTGGTGTCGTGTTAGTGTGGCTCTTCAGCCAGGTGATGAGGTCATTCTTCATGACCAGCTTGCGGCTGCCGATGTGCAGCGTAGGGAAATCCGCGCTGCTGAGCAGATTGTATGCTCCTACCCGCGAGATCCGCAGAGCAGAGGCGATCTGTGCGGCATCCAAGATGTCCGGCAGATCATCGAAAATATGATAGCTCATGCTTCTCCTTTCCCGCATACAAAAAGCAGCCACGGCAAGCGTGACTGCTGATATGCGTATGATGTTGTTACTTGATGTGGGTGGTAAGAAAATCACTGTATTCGGAGGAGACAAAATCATTATACTCCGCAGCGATCTTGTCAATCCGCTTCTTGACAGCGCTGGCGGTCTTGTAACCAACTGCATCGGCAATCTCCTGCAGGGTGTGGTCGTCATGGCGCATCTGCAGGATGATCCGATCTTTCTCAGTCAGCCTTTCCTTGAATTGGTCGATCTTGACGGTGGAGACGACGTGTTCCTCAAAAGCGGCACGTGGATCGGGCAGATCGAAGATGACCTGACCATCCACCTGTGCGCCGGATTCGATGATCTCTTCAATCGACACGGAGGATGCTGTCCGGCTGTGCGTCCATGACCGCATGAAATCACGGTAGGCGTAGTTTTCGCCGGCATAATCCTCCTCTGCACGGTGGTACCACACCTCGTCGATGAACGGCTGGAGGTTCATGCCGTCAATGACGAACTGAGTCATGGACTTCACAATGGCGCAGAACTGGGGCAGTGTCAGCCAGGGCATCTCCTCGTCCTTCTTCAGGTCGAACAGCCGCTGCATCTTCCAGTTGCTGCAATGCTCAAAGATTTCCCGGAAGTGCATCCCGATCTCATAGGTAATCCGCCAGATGGGGAAATCCTCGGAGTAGTGCTGCCACGCACCGGAGATGGGGCGGTATTCGCCGTTCTTCCTGGGGACACGCAGGCAATGCCATACCGTCCAAGCATACAGACTCCATATCATGATCAGGAAATCATTGCAGTTGATCATGCGCATGTATTTCTCTGAAACCTGTATGGGCCGCATATTGCGGGGTAGCTGCCGATATTCGGGTAGCTTCTCGAACATTTCCTTGGGCAGGGCATAGAACATCATAACCCAGCGCAGCGGATGTGTATGCGGTATCACAATAATGTTATCGGGTATCTTTTGTTCAAGGGACATATCGTCACCTCCAATCAGTATTTTTCTTACCCCCTCATAATATATGGGCATGAGAAAGGCTGTTTTTTTCCAGAGAATCAAAACTTTTTCAAAAATTTTCGAAAAGACCTGATTGATCCGTGTGAATTATAACTTGTCCATGGCGGTATGTCCACTTTGTCGGCAGAAGAATACAGAGAGCGACAGATTTTTCAATGCGATGCCTCATACACAGAAAAAGCCCGACAGAGTTGCTCTGCCGGGCGTCGTTGTAGTTATTCGTCGGTATGGTCTGCACTTTGCCTGATGGTTTCTGACAAATGGCTCTGCTGCATCGCTGCAATCCTTTCGCGTAGATCGTACAACGCTGTGCCGATGGTGTCAAAGGCAGAAGCAGCGACTTCTTCGTTATTCTTCATGCCCAGCCGGTGTAGGGGCTCGACATCGCCCTCAAATAGCGCCAGTGCACCTTCTGCCAGCAAGCGAATGTCCGTAATATCATTGCCCACATTCCAGAAGTAGGTATTGAGTTCATTAAGCGGTTCTTTCATCACACATACACCAGCTCTGCATAGACGATTTCTTCGGCGCAGGCGCGGATGTTGTTCATCGCGCCGACCCATGCCATCTGATCACGACTTTTGAGTTCTTCCGTGATACCCTGAGCGACCTTCATGCCCTGGATGAGGCTTTCCAGTCGCTCTGTGGCTTCCTCATTGAACAGGGCGAGGTACTTGAACAGTTCGCCGGATAGCACCAGCTGGTTGAAGGTGATGGGACGATGTTCCCGCAGGAACTCCCTGCGCCGACGGCCCCAGTAGCCAATATCTCCGGCATCCGGTGGCAAGGCAAAGTTGGGGAAGTAGTAGTCTCCTACCTTCACGTAGGGGATGGTCAGGGGGGATTCATAGACTTTGTTCATGTGTGCAGCTCCTTTCGCAATGAAAAATAGCGGTTATGACGAAGGTTTTTCCTTTCGTCATAACCGCTACCATTCACCACAAATGAGCCACAGTCATGATGTATTGGAAGGATAAAACCTTCCTTTACATCATACATCTGGCCCATGGCCACTTTTTTGATGCTCGGCCAGCAGACATTCCGTCCGCTGGTTTTGATATTACAGCAACTTTTTGCGCATTTCCTCGCCGCTCATGGCTGAGAGGTAGGCCGGGGCCACGTCGAAGACCGTCTTTGCGCCGCACAGGCCGTCGCGGTTCATCCGGCAGGCCGCACGGGCATAGCAGGCCAGCACGCAGGCGGTGAACTCGGGGTTCGAGCCCAGGCGGAGGCTGTATTCGATCATCTGCGGGGTCTCGCCGTTTACGCCCGTCACGCCGCTGCGCATCACAAAGCCGCCGTGGGGGATGCCGCTGTGGTCGCGTTGCAGCTCCTCCTGGGTGATGAAGTGCACCGTCGTGTCATAGTCTGCGAAATAGTTGGGCATGGTGACGATCTCCTGCTCAATGCGCGCAAGATCAGCGCCCTCCTGGGCAACGACAAAGCACTCGCGGGTGTGCTTCTGCCGCGTGGTGAGGTCGGGGTTTTCGCCCGCCCGCACGCGGTCAAGGGCCTCGGGCACGGGGATGGTGTACTGCTTGGCGTCCTTCACGCCCTCAATGCGGCGGATGGCGTCGCTGTGGCCCTGGCTCACGCCCTTGCCCCAGAAGGTGTAGTCCTTGCCCTGGGGCAGCAGCGCATTGCCCAGCACGCGCTGCAAGGAGAACATGCCCGGATCCCAACCCACGGAGATCAGGGCGATCTTGCCGCCCGCCTTTGCGCTCTTGTCGCAATTGGCAAAGTGCTCGGGGATTTTTGCATGGGTGTCGAAGCTGTCAACGATATTGAAATACTTCGCATATTCGGGGCTTTGCACGGGCAGGTCGGTTGCGCTGCCGCCGCAGAGCACCAGCACGTCGATCTCGTCCTTCATCTGCAACACCTGGTCGACATGGTACACCGGCACCTTGGGCGAGAGCGTCCTGATGGTTGCGGGATCGCGTCGGGTGAAGAAGGCCACCAGCCTCATATCCGCATGCATGCGCAGCGCCAGCTCCACGCCCCGGCCCAGATTGCCGTAGCCTAGAATGCCCACTCGGATCTGTTCGTTCATCGGAAATACCCCCTACTGAATTCTTCGGGCTGGGTCATCAAAAGCATGCCCCTTTTCCTGCCAGAATACTTTATCACAAAAAAAAGCCGCTGACAATCTCCCGTCAGCGGCTTTGCGGCAGAAATGCATCGATAATACAAAGACCTGCTACCCGTCAGCTGATGCCCCGGAAGCCCTTGCCGATGATCTCGCCCGTGTTCATGATCAGCACAAAGGCCTGGGGGTCCACCTGGCGGACGTACTTGCGCAGCATGATGGCCTCGTGGCGGCTCATGACCGTCATCAGCACCGTGCGGCCTTCATGGGTGTAGGCGCCCTCGCCGTGGAGTTCCGTTGCGCCGCGCCGCAGCGTTTGGGTGATGTAGTGTTCAATCTCCTCCGGCTTGGTGGTGATGATGTGGAAATACTTGTGCGTGCGCACGTTCTCCAGCACCATGTCCACCAGCAGGCTTTTCATCACCAGGCCCAGGATGGAGAACAGCCCCGTCTCCATGCCAAAGGCCACGCAGGCCATCAGGGTGATCACCATATCCGAGCACATCAGCGCCTTACCGATATCCAGCGAGGTGTACTTGCGCAGGATCATCGCTACGATATCCGTGCCGCCGGAGGATGCATCCAGATTGAACAGGATGGCCGAGCCCACCGCTGGGAGCGACACGGCGAAGATCAGCTCCAGCAGGGGCTGGGTGGTCATGGGGGCGCTCAGGGGCAGCACGCGCTCCAGCACCCAGGTGAGGCCTGACATCAGCAAACTTACATACACCGTTTTGTCGCCAAAGCCCTTGCCGAACACAGCAAAGGCTACGCCCAGCAGCGCCACGTTGATGACCATCACAAAGTCACCCGGCGTGATGCTGGGAAAATAGCGCGCCAGAATCACCGAGATGCCGCTGACGCCGCCGGTGGAAAAATGATTCGGGAACTTAAAGAAGTAAATGCCCATCACCATCAGGATGGTACCCAGGGTCAGCAGCGCATACTCCTTGACGAGCTTCTTCATACAAGCACCCCAACGTTGTGTATTGCGGATTTTATCCTCATTCCCCCGGAGAGACGACCCGGTCTGCCGTCAGGGCGGCGGTGCGCATGCGCGTGACGAAGCGCATGACGCTTTCCGGGATGTCCTCGCCGTCGCCATAGGCCACGGAGGCCTCGCGCCGCACCGTATCCACGCCTTCCACCGTCAGATTGCCGTACATGTCCATCAGCCCCGGATGCAGCAGCCACGTGTGGTACGGGAAGCCTGCGCACAGGGCCTGCATGAAGCGCAGCATCATTTCGGAGAAGGACTCCTTTGTGCGGATGGCGGGGGTGAGGAGGGCGTTTCCGGTATCGCGCAGCGCCGTCAGGCCCAGCGCCACGCCCAGGGCCGGGAGCTTCTCCGGTGTGAGGCTGATGTGGCGCACGGGATGATCCTGGCGCATCGCTACCCGGGCGAGCCATTCGAGGTTGGCCTGCATGGGCATGGTCAGGGTGGTCATCACCCAGCTGCCACGGCCCGTGAGGCACAGGGACAACTCGTCCGGCAGGCGGTGATTCATGAGGCTGTCGCTGCCGGATTGTTCCAGCATCAGCCCGGCGGTGAACAGCGCCGCCGCCAGCGCCTCCAGCAGAATGGACTGCATGTAGGCCGGGCGGCCCTGGGTGAGGCGGCTTACCAGATGGGCGGTGACGGCCTGTTTGTGCTCGTCCAGCAGGGCGTCGAGCATCAGGAGCGCCTTGTCGGTCTGGTGGAGGCTCGCGCCGGTGCGGCGCAGCTGATCGCACAGGGCAGCCACGGCGGCATTGAGCGCCGCATCGGGGCAGTCGGCGAAATCCTCCTGCAAAAGCTCCGGACGCTCCCTGAGGGCTGAGAGCAGCAGGGTCTGTGTGCCCTCCAGCACCAGCGCGCCGGCGGAGGGCCGGTTCATGCCGTGCATCCACAGATGGGTCTTCATGCTGCCGCCGCCCAGATCCAGCACGGCAAAGCTGCCGCGCAATCCGCCCTCGCCCCGCAGGTAGGCGCACAGGGCTGCAGCTTCCACCGCCCAGGTGACGGCAGGAACACCCTCCGTCAGGGGCAAACCCGTGGAGAGGGCCGTCGCGCAGGCCAGTTCCTCCATCATGGTGATCAGGGCCGTGCGTCCGGCCTCGGCCATTTCGTCGGCCACGGTGATGCGCCAGGCGATGGATTTTGCCCCTGCAAGCACCGCACGCAGGGAGGTTTCCAGCATCACCTGCTGCAGCAGGATACGCCGCGCCCGCACGCCCCGGCTGTCCGCACGCCATTTCAGGGAGGTCACGAGGGTGGAGGCGTCCTTGCCTGTGAGGCTGTCAAAGTCCAGCGTGCGGCAGACGCTGCCGTCGGTGAACAGCTCGTCGCCGCTGCCATTAAGCTCCACCGCCGTAGGGGTGATGGTGGCAGGGATCAGGGACATGAGGAAGGGATCGATCTGATCGTCATGGGGCGAAAGCAGCATGCGGGTGAGCGGCTGCCCCGGCGCCTCCTCGGCCTTGCCTGCAAAGGAGAGCACCGCCACGGTGGCGGATGCGCCAAGGTCGATGGCTGCCACGGCGTCACGGTTCTGCTCCAGGGACATGGGCGGCAGATGGTTCGGCATCGCGCCCAGGCAAAGATCGTCCTGCATGATGGTCAGGCAGGCGGGATAGGTTTCGGTCTTGAGGCAGCTCCATGCGCCTTCGCGCTCCGGGACGGCCTGCCACTTTCCGCCCGTCAGCGCCTCCGCCCGCACCGCGCCGGGCCGGGCAAAGACGTGGTAGGCATGCCACTCAGGCAGAGGCAGGCAGGGCCACACGGCCAGGCGAGGGCTTTCCTCCGCCGTCAGTACCAGCAGCTCCTCCGGTGCGTAGGTGCGCACCATGCAGACCTCCCCGGCGCCCCTGAGCAGGAAGGACGCGGTGATCGACCCATCCTCCGTAGGGACAAAGCGCATGGCGTCCAGCGCCAGGCCCTCGCCATCGGGGCTGTCCGCCACGCAGGCCGCCATCGCCTGGGAAAGGGGAGGCAGCAGCACACCGTCGCTGCAGGCGCAGCAGATGTTCAGGGCTGTATCGCCCATGACAAAGCCCGTCAGCTTGGTCAGCCGGTCGGAGAAGGGCTGAGCTGCCGCAGCCATCCAGCGTGCGCCCAGGGCCTCGCGCAGGAGCGCCCGCACCGCGCCGGAGGATGCATCCCAGGGCCAGTGCAGCGTCACGGTCAGCTGGGGCTGCATGCCGTGCTCCTGGGCCAGGGCGCGGGTGGCGTCGATCTGCTCCCGGGACGCGCTCAGCAGGATGCGGCTCTTGCCATGGGCGTCCAGCCAGCTTTGGAGGGCCCTGGCCGTGTCGCGATTGAAGCGGGTGGAGTTCTCCACCATGATGGCCAGCTCGCCCGAAATGGCAGCCATGGCCTCCTCCTCGCCGGGCTGGCTTGTGCCCGTCAGGCCTACAGTGCTGCTGGTGCGGGCAAAGGGAACGCCGTTCCACGCGTAGGTGAAGGAAGCGTCCAGCCCCTCATCAAGCTTCGTATCCTGCGCGGTGAAGCAGCGCAGGAGAGCGTTTTCGCGCTTGTCGCAGTAGCGCTCCTCCAGGGCGGAGAAGGCGGCGAAATCCGCCATGCCGTGCACCGCCTGCATGCGGATGGACAGCTCGGCGAGGGCCTCGTCCTCCCTGTGGCGGATGGGCTCGGCCACGGCCTTGTCCGCCTGCGCGATGGCGGCGGTGAAGGCGGCTGCCTGCGCGCTGTCCAGGCCCATCAGATGCACACGGCTGAGGAGGATCGCCCGGTCGCGCTCATTCAGGTGCGCGATGGGGTCGGCAAACACGCCCGCCTCACGGTCAAACCACGCGGCACGGGCGGGAATCATATCCGTCAAATCGCTGGGGGCGGCAGGGAGCGCAAGGCCGGTATGGCGATCCGCCATGCCCAGCAGACGGCGCTGACCATCCTTCTCCAGCAGGATCAGGCGCACCTGATCCCGGCGCTCTGCCTCCGCCCGGGCGCTGAGCACCCACGCGGCAAACAGGGAGGTGGAAGCGTCCACCTCCAGTACAGTAAGGGTCACGCCTGCATCAGCCCAGCAATCGCACAGCAGGGCAAAGGCCAGCGCGCCGCGCCACTGGGCAGTCTGATCGCTCTGCGCCTCCCGGGCCGGCACGGTCATGCGTGCAGCCAGATCGCCAAGCGCCCCCGCATCTGCACCCACGCGCACAAAGCCTGTGGTGTCCAGCAGCTCCTCCCGGCCTTCGCGGTCAGGGAGGAATATCAGTCCCTTCATCAGCGCACCTCCTTCATCGCCTGCTGCATGAGCGCCTGCATGAGGCTCAGCACGGGCGCCTCGGGCATCACCGGAGCGCGGCGGATGGCCTTGAGGGCCATTTTCAGGCTCACGCCATCCTCAGGCAGCACGATGCGATCCCACAGCAGTTCAAT
>JAFUOR010000062.1 GCA_017481825.1 Clostridia bacterium | reverse complement strand
TCTTGTTTTTCTTGCTCTCTTGTGTTACCATTGCCTTGACGATTGAGTCCTTTCATTAGTTTGGGTGTGGTAGCTTTATTCTAATGATCTCAATCGTCTTTTTCTATACCTTCAGTCTCACTTCTATTGTAACGCTACACGTTCGCATACACAATTTACAACTCCGTAATTGCCTTTCGATCATAGATGATGTATGATATTGGTGATGGACAGTATCACGATCAGGCTATTGTCAGAAAGGGTCGAATGTATGCGGACGATTCAACGATGCATTGCAATCGCTTTGGTATTTGCATGTCTGCTGCCCATGCAAGGTGGTATCGCCGAGCTCAGCCCGGAGAGGGCGGAGTTTTACAAAGAGCGCACTGAAGAATGGGAAAGCGCTTTAGGCAGTTATGTGCTGTGGAATTACTATGACAGGGCAATGTTCTGCAAAATCTATGGCAGACGTCCCGGCGATTATCTGAACGATGAAGGCATTCAGGAATATATTCCCAAATTCCCTCCAGACGATTGTTTGACATACGAAGAAGCATTGACCATCACCAAGGAGTTCCTGTGCAGCTACGACCATCGGATCACGGAGGAATACCTGAGCCAGCTGCATGTGAGCTCGTATTACTATGACTTTTGGGGAGACCCAGCTACAACCGTAACCGGAACAGAGCATGCACAAGTATGGATCATTCAGTTCGGCGAAGAAATCAACGCCGATGATTATGTGGTTCGCTGTGATGCATATATTGACGCCAACACAGGGCGTGTAGCCTGCATAGATCTTGGCATGGATATGTCGGACTCGAATGATTCGGCGCATCACGAAACAATCGACTTTCCTTAATGCAACAAGCGGGCTGTCTCTTTGGAGGCAGCCCTTTTATGATGTTGTAAAAATTCCCTTGCAGCGGAAAGAATCCCTGCTCCGCTCCGTTTCTATCTGTGACGCGAGAAGAAAGGAGCTGATAGGATGTGTCAATGCTGGAAAACGGGAATCCTGCTGCTGAGCTTGCTTTTGTGCATTGTGCCTGGAGCAAATGCCGAGCCAGTGGCAGCAGAGATCGAAGTCGCGCTGCCTGCGGGGTACTCAATCTTCGATGGCTTGTGGATCGCCGGGACGCAGGAGAATGTGTTTCTGCTCCTGGGCAGCGAAGAAGAGAACGCCATGAAGCTGGCCGTAGCCAGCCAGAAGGCAGAGGAGCTGTACCGGATCGATGCCCTGAGCAGCAAAATCCTCGACTATGACATGCATGCTTCCGAGGCAGGACACATGTCGGATCACTGGACTGACGGGCATCCCTATTTCTGGTGGGGTGCAGGTGAAAGGAAGACGGATGAGGAGATTTATCTGCAAATCGAACAGGATGCCGACCTCGGTTGGATGGTAAGCTATGGTTTTGTCAAGACGGATGAGGTGAATTATCACTTTGGCTATGAAGAACCGGGCGTCCTGGGAATCTGCGGCGAAACCATATCTCCACTAATCCTTTGGCCCACAAATCTCACGATGACGCTGGAAGGGTTTGACCTGGCGGAGGCTGAGCGCGTCAGCCTGGAGGCACTGGCGTATTTGGACGTGTTCAAGCAGAATCATGAAATCAACGATCAGGATGAACGCTATCGCATCGTCTGGTGATTTCCTATGTCAAAAACGCCTATACCCGTTTACGGGCTATGAAAAACCGCCATTTTGCGGTACAATCATCTCAGAAGGGAGCGATGGGATTGAAGTACGAGAATGCGCGGGATATTCTCCCCGAGCAGCTTTTGCGCCAGGTGCAGAAGTATGTTTCCGGGATGCTGGTGTATATTCCATCCCGGGAAAACAAGCGCGAATGGGGCATGGTGTCCGGCTACCGGCTGCATCTGCAGCAGCGCAACCGGGATATTCGTGCACAGTTTGCTTTGGGCGAAACGGTGCAGGATCTCGCCGATGCATATCATCTCTCCTGTGAAACCATCAAGCGAATCGTGTACAACAAGAAGGAGGCGTATCTGATGAATTACCGCAGCACCCTGTCCTCCGCGCAGGAGTGGGCCAGGCATGGCAGCCTGGAGGATTGGGTTCATGCCTACCTGCTCTCTGACGGGAATAACAAACCCTTTTCCGATGGGCTGAGGGATATAGACCGCATTTTCCTTGGCCCGATGGTCATGCCGCTGCGGCTGTTCCACCGCTGCACAGGGCCGGAAAAGGAGATGCGCTTCCGCGTCCATCCTGTTGTATGGGAAAATCATGTGCAATCTCTGATGGAGGCCATCCCCCGCTCCCCGGATATCCCGCCGCTGATCGTCCACTACCTCATCCCGGAGGGCAAGACCGAGGGCGAATTTGAGCTGAACGACGGCAACAACCGCTTCGAGGCCTACACCCGGCTGGGCATCGATAAGGCCTGGGTGATCGTGTGGATCACCGACCGGGACGAATATGAGCAGTTCATCGCCCGGTATGGCGAATATGTCAAATAAGCAATCACGTCCGGAGCAACAAGCTCCGGACGTTTTGCACTTGCATCGCCTGCACGAATCTGTTATCATCGTGTTAAAGAGGTGATACGCATGAAAATTCTGATCATCGGCGGCAGCGGTCAGCTCAGCGGACGTCTGGCAGAGCTGGCCATCGAAGCAGGACATGAGATCTGGACGCTGAGCCGCGGACGCAGGCCGGTGCCCAGGGGCGCCCATGCCCTCACGGCGGATCGCAGCGATAATGCAGCCGTCCGCACCGCACTGCAAGGGGCCGCTGTCACGTGGGATGCTGCCATCGACTGCATCTGCATGAACCCCGCCCAGGCACAGCAGGATCTCACGCTCCTGCCTGCTCATACCGGACGCCTGATCGTGGTTTCGACAGATTCCGTCTATCATCCGCACCACAAGCAGACGCCGCAGGCAGAGGACGCCCCCTGCTACATGGACGACAGCGGCTATGGCGCAATGAAGCGCAGGATGGAAGAGACCTTCCTGGCTGCCGGCACGTCCCTGCGCTGGACGATCTTCCGCCCAGGGCACATCTTCGGCCCCGGCTTCCTGCTGGGGTGCTTCCCGGAGCATTCGAGGCAGCAGGGACTCCTCCAGCACATCCGCGAGGATCAGCCCCTGCGCCTGGTGGGCGGCGGCAAGCTGCTCATCCACCCCATCTTCGTTGACGATCTCGCCCTGACGATGCTGGACTGCATCGATAACTCCCGCACGCACAACCAGATTTTCTGCATCGGCGGCCCTGAGGCGATCCCGAACGCCGCATACTATGAGTGCATCGGCCGCATCGTCGGGCATCCGGTGACCATTGAGGCCATCCCTGATGACGGCTATCTCGAAGCGCATCCGGAATACAGCGGCCACCTGTGCCAGCGCAGCTACAACCTGAGCAAACTGCGCAACGCCGGTGTGCGCATGCCCTGCATTCCGCTGGAGGAAGGCTTGCGGCGCCACATCGCATGGCTGGACGGGCAAGAACCCTGATGGAGCATCACGCCTGCGTCCTCGCGCCCCATTCCGCCCAGCGGGAACTTCCTGCATTTCATCCCTGGCCTGATCCCCTTCCGGCACGCTCCAGCAGGGCCAATCCTCAAGCAGTTGGGCAGACGTATCCGCAGACTCCGGCACGTATTCATCCGGCATCCCAACCTTGACCAGCCGCACAATCGGCGCCGTATAGGAAGAGCTGCCCACCGCGCAGACCTTTTCAAACCGACTGAAATGTATCAGCGCCCTGTCCAGCGCCTCAAAGGCTTCATCATGCTCGCCCACATTCAGATAAAACTGCCACAGATTATCCACCGCTTCATGGCGCAACGTGATCGGCCTCGCAGAGCCTGCTTACATGGGCAACCATGCATAGAAGCGCCATTCCGTTCCGTCATGGACAAAAAAGCCCGGCGTTTTCAGCGCCGGTAATGCATGTTTCCTCCCTTCCTGCACGAAAAACAGCCATGACGGAAGCGATTTGTAAGCTTGCAGGGCGATATCATTGCTATCCTGAACAGTACCGGCACGGCGACGGTTACCTATCCCTATGACGCATGGGGCAAGTCAATCAGCACTACCGGCGCCATGAAGGATACGCTGGGCAAGCTGAGCCCTTTCCATTACCGTGGATATGGTTTGATGAAGAGACAGAGCTGTATTATCTCCGCAACAGGACTACAACCCGGTATGGTGCAGGTTCATCAATGTTGACAATCAACTCGACTCTCAAATCAATCTTCTTCATCATAATATTGGGCGATACTGCAGGAATCTTCCTATGATAAGGATGGTTCAGAAACAGATGTATGTTGCGAAAAATGTAACAGCTCATTATTCATCAGGACTTATGCTATCAATCAAATTCCAATCTGGCCCCTGCTCTTTTAACTCTGCACGTGACTTCAACCGGGGAGTTAATACCGATTGCTATTTGATTACCGAGGAGCATTTTAACTATAACATGAGCCCCAATACAGCAGCAGGAATTACCGACTACTTTAATTCTAATATTGCACGATATAATAGGTTCGTTTTTTGGGGAGCTAGTGAAAATCTACTGGAAATACTGGGCAATAATCCTAATGTATTCCGTTGTTAAATTTCAAGCTATAGAGGATAAAGAGAGCACCCCCTCTGTCGCCCCCACGGATGAAAACCAGTGCTCTGCTGAATGACTGTACTTCAGTTTTAATGACTACGAAAGTACGAAGTGGTTCTTGATTCGTGCTGGAAACTTTTCGCTAAGATTGGACACAAATTCAGAAGCCGCCATGTTTTCACCGGTGCATCTCTGTTATATCACAGATGTCCGAAAAAACAACGATCAATTGATTGTTTCAAATTCAACCGCTGCTTGGAGTTTATGCTTTGATAAATAATTCAAATTTGTTATGATCCTTTGCGTAAATTCAAATCGCTTGACAGCGTCTGCCCTCCCGGCGCTGTATTTCTTTTGTCGGCATAACCTTTCCCCCTTGACGAATCCGCCTTGACGCGCGATAATGAGGAGAAACATCATCGCAAAGGAGGCGTTCTTATGGCAAAAACAGGCCTCGTCCTTGAGGGCGGCGGCGTGCGCGGCATGTACAGCGCAGGCGTGCTGGATGTGTTCATGGAGCATGGCGTCAGCTTTGACGGTATGATCGGCGTGTCCGCAGGCGCGATCCACGGCTGTTCCTACCTCTCCGGGCAGAAGGGACGCAGCATCCGCTATTACCGCAAGTACCTGACCGACTGGCGCTTCATGAGCCTTCGCAGCTGGATCACCACGGGAGATATCGTCGGCGCTGACTTCTGCTATCACGAGCTGCCGGACAAGCTGGATGTATACGACCATGACGCCTTCCTGCGCTGCGGCGTGCCTTATTATGCCGTGTGCACCAACGTCGAAACCGGCAAGCCGGAATACCTGCGCATCACGGATATGCGTGCGCAGATCGACGTCCTGCGCGCCTCCGCTTCGCTGCCCTACTTCTCCCGCATCGTCGAGGTAGCGGGCGGCAAATATCTTGACGGCGGCTGTGCAGACAGCATTCCCGTCGAGGCCTTCCAGCGCATGGGATATGAGCGCAATGTCGTCGTCCTCACCAGGGACGCCTCCTACCGCAAATCACCGGAGATGGGGCGACTCCCCAAGCTCGTCTACCGCAAATACCCCGCCTTCGTCAAGGCTCTGCAGGAGCGCCATACCATGTACAACAGCCAGGTTGCGCTCATCGAGAAGCTGGAGGCAGAGGGGCGCATCTTCGTCATCCGTCCGCAGGCGCCCCTGGAGATTGGCCGCCTTGAAAAGGACGTTGCCAAGGTGCAGGCCGTCTACGATGCAGGCCGCGCGGACGCAGAAAAAGCCATGGCCTCCCTCAAGGCCTGGCGCTTACAGGAGAATTGATCATGCAGACCTTCCTGTCCCTGTGGACAAACATGTCCCCCATGCGCAAACGGTATGCCCTGCGGCTGCTGGGGCGCTGCATTCTGCTGGTGCTGTGCGTGCTGGCATGCATCTTTCAGCCGGAGATCTTCACGGTGCTCCAGGGGATGAACTTCTTCAGCGGCTTCACCTGGCTGCATGTGTTATGGATCATCTGGGTCGTCGATATGATCGCGCAGCTGATTCCCGTACGCGCTCATATTTCCCTTGGCTCGCAAAAGCTATGGCGCATGCGCTTCAAGCCCCTGCTGGACAAGGTCAGCATGCAGGCCATCAAGGAGCACATCATCGCCACCTCCCGCGCGGCCTTTTGGGTGCTGCTACTCTGGGCAGCGCTGATCGCCGTGATCGGCGTGCTTGCACGCATCGGCCTGATGACCGATACGGCGCTGTTCATGACCACCATGGTCTTCTACGTCTGCGATCTGATCTGCGTGCTGATCTGGTGTCCCTTCCGCCTGATCATGAAGAATCGCTGCTGCACCACCTGCCGCATCTTCAACTGGGATCACCTGATGATGTTCTCGCCCCTTATATTCGTGGGCGGCTTCTACTGTTGGAGCCTGCTGGCGATGTCCATCGCGGCATGGCTGGTGTGGGAGCTGTGCGTTTTCTTCCACCCGGAACGCTTCTGGGAAAAGAGCAATGGCGCGCTCTCCTGCGCCAACTGCACGGACAAACTGTGCACACAATATTGCCGCAAGCTCCGGCCGAAGAAGCCCTCCCCGATGTGAGTATGTCAAATTGCGCAACTAAAATCAAGCAAACCCCGCAGCCATGCAGTATCATGGAAGAGAGTCAAAGGTAAGCGATGATTTCATGAGGCAGCAGCGCTGCCGAATCAATCAGCGATGACCAGGGGGGTGAGGACATGCACGAATGGCTGCAGCAGCTTCAAACCATCATCGATGAGATCGATGCCTGCATCAAAGACCACCAGGATGAAGCGCTGACGCTGAGCCGCCTTGCGCATCACCTGGGCTATTCCGAATACCATTTTTCGCGTAAGTTCCGGGAGGTCTCGGGCATGCAGTTCCGGGATTATCTGCGCTACCGGAGATTGGCTTTCGCGCTCAAGGAGCTCCGCGATACGGAAAAGGGTATCCTCGACATTGCCCTGAACTACGGCTTCTCCTCCCACGGGGCCTTCACCCGTGCCTTCAAGGACGCCTATGGTATCACACCAAGCGAGTATCGCCGCCATCCCGTGCCCGTCGTGCTCCGCACCATCCTCCGACCCTTTGACTGCTATCTTTTAGGCAAAGGAGCAACTGGCATGGCAAAGTCAAACGGGGATGTAAAGGTCTATTTTGTCACCATACCCGCTCACAAGTTCCTGCACATCCGGAACTACGAGAGCATCGGCTACTGGGATTTCTGGCAGAAGCAGAGCCTCATCCCGGGGCAGGACTGCGAGACGATCTGCGGCCTTCTGGACAGCATCAAGGGCAAGCTGGACGACATGGGCGGCAAGGAACTCAACAGCGGAAGCGGTCAGATCATGGCTTACATCAACGAGCCAACGGGACGCATCTGCAGCTGGGGCATCCCTCTGGCAGAGTGCTACGGCGTGCGGCTCCCGCTGGATTACGCAGGGGAAATTCCGCCGCAGATGCAGATGATGGACGTTCCCGAGGGGGAATACATCGTCTTTGAGCACGGCCCCTTCGATTTCGAGACGCAGAACAGCAGCGTGGAGGCAAAGATCGAGGAGGCCATGAAGTCCTTCGATTACACGCAGACCAGCTACCAGCTTGATTTGACCTCCGGCAGGATCTTCTACTTCTACCACGACTCGGCACGGTTCTGGAAATACATCCGCCCGGTGAAAAAAACAGCATAACGCAAATGGGAGGCTGCTTTCGCAGCCTCCCAAATGTTTACCTTGGGTTGAGCTCTTACTCGGTGGGGCCCATCAGCACACGGCCGTAGACGTGGGTCTCGGTCGCGTCGATGACCTCGCTGCCCGCCCAGGACACATTGCCGGTGGAGACGTCGGTCACGCACACGTCGTACTTGAGCTTGTCACCCTGCGCAGCGGGGTAGAGCTGCTTGACGGTCACAACGTAGCCGCCCTCAACCTCTTCGCCCTTGGAGCGCTTCACCATCTTCTGCACGCCATCGATGAAGACGGACACAACGTCGCCCTTCTCGTCGGTGGTGTCAGCAACGAACACCTTGGTGTACACGTACACGCCATCGTAGATGGTCTGGAAGGTGTGGCCGCCAGCGATCTCGTTGACCGCAGCAGTGTCATAGTCCAGGCCCGCCACAGCGGTGATGATGTCCGCATCGGGATCAGCGGGAACGGTCCAGTACTCGATGGAGATGTCATCCACGTAGAAGGACACGCCCTTCATTTCCTCGCTCATGGACTTGAAGCGGAGGTTCGGGGCCTTCTCGCTCACGTCGAATTCGCCCTCGATCTTCGTCCAGGTCTTGCCGGGGATGTTCGCAGAGATCAGGGTGGCGTAGGAGCCGCCGCCCTCGCCCACGCCCCAGTCACCAGCGTCGTTGGTGTCGGCGTAGAGGTAGAAGGACATCTTCACATGATCGCCAGCCTGGATGCCGGTCTCAGCCAGCAGCAGGTCGATGGCGTCCCAGTCGTTGGTGGTGCGCTGCTCGCAGCCCACAGCACCCGCGCCGGAGTTGGCGTTGGTGGCAGCCACGACGGAGCAGGAACCGGACTGGATGAAGGCGCCGATGCCGCCCTCGAGGTCATTGGTGTAGGTCTTGATCAGGTAGGGCTTCACGACTTCGATCTTCACGTTGTCGATCATGTAGTCAACGCCCACCAGGGAATCGCCCAGCTTGAAGCGGAGGTTGGGAGCCTTTTCGCTCTGGACATACTCACCGGACAGGGTGGTCCAGGTCTTGGGCTCGACAGTCGCAGCGATCAGGTTGGCGTAGGAGCCGCCGCCCTCGCCCAGAGCCACTTCGCCAGCCTCAGAGCCGGTGTGGTACACGTCGAAGGTGACCTTCACGGTGTCGCCAGCCGCGATCTTCAGATCAGCAGCGCCCAGATCAGCAGCGTCCCAGTTGTTGGTCGCACGCTGGGTGATGGTCAGAGCGCCGTCAGCCACGCCGATGGTGCAGGAGCCGGACTGGAAGAAGCCGGGGTTCGCGCCATCCTCGAAGTCGTAGGCGTAGGAATAGGTGGTCACAGCAGGACGCACGGTGGCGATCTTCAGATCGTCAATGTAGTAGTCGGCGCCGATCAGAGCAGCGTCGGTCTTGAAGCGGAGGTTGATGGGGGACTCGCCCACGACGAACTCGCCGGAGACCTCGGTCCACACGTCAGGCTGCACTTCCGCAGCGATCAGGGTGGCGTAGTTACCGCCGCCGTTGCCGACCTGGATCTGGCCAGCAGCAGAGCCCTTGTGCATCGCCATGAAGGAAACCTTCACGGTATCGCCGGCCTGCAGGCCCAGGGTTTCATAGGGGAAATCGGTGGAATCCCAATCGTTGGTGGTACGCTGGGTCACAGACACAGCGCCGTTCTCCACAGCGATGGTGGCGGTGCCGGACTGGAAGAAGCCGGGGTTCACGTTATCGTCGAAGTTGTAGTCAGCCACGACGGTGTACTCAACGGTGTTGTCGTAGGTCGCCACGACGATGTCGTCGACGTAGTAGTCAACGCCCACCAGAGAAGCGTCGGTCTTGAAGCGCAGGTTCAGGGGATCGCCGTCCACGACGAACTCGCCGGAAACCTTGGTCCAGACGTTGGGCTCAACAACCTTGGAGACGAGGGTGGCGTAGTTGCCGCCAGCCTTGCCAACCTGGATTTCGCCCGCGGCGCTGCCCTTGTGCATCGTCCAGAAGGAGATGGACACGGTGTCGCCAGCCTTGAGGCCAACCAGGTCGAAGGGCAGATCAGCAGCGTCCCAGTCATTGGTGGTACGCTGGGTCACAGCCAGAGCATAGGCGCCGGAATGAGCATTGTCGGTAGTCACTGCGGGAGAGCAGGAGCCGGACTGGACGAAGACATTCACGCCATCTTCCAGGTCGAGGGTGGTATCCGCGAAGGCGGCGGTGGCCATGCAGGTCAGCGCCAGCGCAAGCGCAAGGATTTTCAGGAATTTCCTCATATGATCCTCCTTACAGAGTATGCCGCCGCGCCCCGCGAAGGAAACGCGGCGGCAGGATGGGGTTGCCGTTGGTCAGGTCAGATCAATAGCCAACGATGTGCTTGGTGTCTTCCCAGATATCGTTGCACATATCCTCGTAGTCGTAGCAGCCCTTGGCCTCGCACTCGTCGAGGTAGGTATCCCAATCGGCCTCCAGGTCGGCTTCGCCAACGATGAACTTACGGGTCATGGTGTCAACGTAGTCCATCAGAGGAGTGGAGATCAGGTTCATCTCTTCAGACTGTTCCGCAGTGCCCATGACGGGGGGAGACAGCTTGCGGGGCTCACGATAGGTCGCCTGACGGACGGACCAGTCAGCCTGCTCTTCGGGCATCATGGAGGAGATCATCTCGGCAGGGCCGTCGTTGTACATCCAGTTGCCGCCGGAGAAACCATAGTCCACGTTCAGCTGCAGGGGATTCTCGCCATCCATAACCTCGGGATTCAGACCGTTGTAATAGATGGTCTCACGCAGGGTACGGGTCACAGTGCCGTCCTCGTTGACGGTGCGGTAGTAAGTCCAGTCTTCCTCGGGATCGATCTCGAGCTCCTCAAGCAGCTCAGCATCGAACTGATCCCAGTAGCCCTTCGGGATGCCCCAACGCATCATTTCGTTGCCTTCGTCAGAGTACCAGAGCCAGTCGACGAAGCGGAGCATCTTCTTCAGGCCTTCCTCGCCCAGCACTTCCAGAGCGTGGGTGGAGATCATGGTGCCGCACTCCAGACGAGAGGACTCGATCTGCAGCATGCCGGCAGGGCCGCCGGGGGTGGTCAGGAAGTACAGCTCAGCGCCGTCCACCAGCATCTTGGACTTCATGTCGGTCATGTTCTGGTAGGTGCCGGAGATGACGTAGGACTCGCCATTGTAGAACTTGGTCAGAGCAGCGTCGTCTTCCTGGGAGAAGGATTCGGGATCGAGGATCTTCTCGTCCATCAGCTTGCGCCAGTAGGCCAGGAAGTCCTTCATCTCGTCGGACGCGTCGGCAAAGTAGAAGGACATGTCTTCCCAATCGAAGTTCATGCCGTTGGCCTTGCCCCAGCCGGCGGTCACGCCGTACACGACGGCGGAGATGTTCAGGGTAGCGTTCATGGTGAAGCGATCGGAGAACACGTACTCAGCGCCGGTGTACTCCTTGACCTGCTTCATGGCGGCGTAGAAGTCTTCGTAGGTCCAGGTGTTGGAAGCGGCCATGTCAACACCCGCAGCCTCGAACACGTCCTTACGGACGACGTAAGAGTAGCCGCCGTTGGCAACTTCCTTGATGCCGGGCAGACGGTAGTACTTGCCGTCAGACTGATACAGCGCCATCAGGTCGGGCTCCAGACCCCACTCTTCCACGCGGGCAGCATAGTTGGGCATGTACTGCACGTAGTCGGAGATGGCCAGAACTTCGCCGCCAGAGACGAAACGGCCTTCTTCATAGGTCTTGGGGATGATGAAGGGACCCACGCCGGAGTTGACCAGAATGGTCTTCTTGTCCTCGAAGTCAACGCGGGCGATACTGGTCAGCTCGTCGAAGATGTCAACGTTGGTGACAGCAGCGACGGCCTTCCACAGGAGCCAATCGTCCTGATAGGGATACGCCTCGTTATCAGAGAACATGATGGAGTAGGAGATGGGCTCGTCGGAGTGGAACGTCACGTCCAGACCGTAGTCGTAGCCCAGCTCGTCGTTGCGCTCGGCCATCGCCATCGTGGGGATGAGCATCGCCAGCACAAGCAGAATCGACAGGATACGTTTCATGGGCAGTTTCCTCCTTATGAATTTGATGGGTACCATTTATGCAACATGCCGGAGCACGTTACGTAACAAGATGGGAAGCGCCTGAGTCCTCTTAACCCTTGACAGAACCGAGCATCATGCCCTGGACGAAGTACTTCTGCACGAAGGGGTAGACGCAGATGATGGGGGCTGCGGTGATGACCATGCAGCAGGACTTGACGTTGGCGGTGATGGTGGAGGCTTCCTCCATGGAGCTGGCCAGATCCTGCGGGCTGGTTGCGCCGTAGATGACCTGACGCAGGAAGTAGCTGATGGGCCACTTGGTGGATGTATCGATGTAGAGGAAGGTGGAGAACCAGTTGTTCCAGATGCCCACGGCGTTGAAGAGGATCATTGTGGCGAAGATCGGCTTGGACAGCGGGACGACGATCTTCATGAAGATGCCGTAGGTGCTCATGCCGTCAATGGAGGCGGCCTCTTCCAGCTCCGAGGGGATGGACTGGAAAAAGGAGCGCATCAGCAGCACGTTGTAGGCGGAGATCGCACCGGGAATCAGCAGCGCCCACATGCTGTCGCGCATGCCCAGGGTGTTGCCGATGATGATGAAGTTCGGCACCAGACCGCCGCCAAAGTACATCGTGAAGGCGACGAAGGGGGTGAAGAACTTGTTCAGGCGAAGGTTCCGCTTGCTCAGCGGGTAGGCCAGCACGGCCGTGGAGACCACGGCGATGATGGTGCCCACCACCACGTAGAGGATGGTATTGCCGTAATACAGGAAGAAGTTGGGCTTCTGCATCACGATCTTGTAGGTATCCACATTAAAGCCTACGGGCCACAGGGACACAACGCCGGCGTTGATGGCGTCCGTGGAGGAGAAGGACTGCACCACCAGGTACCAGAAGGGGTACAGCGTCAGCACCACGACCAGCGCCATGATGACCCAGTTGAGGTAGTCAAACCATGTGTTTTGAATCTTTCGGCCTGTGAAGCCGGTATCAGCCTTGGGCTTCTTTGCAACGATGGAAGTCATATTGTCATCTCCTTCTGCTATCAGTCGATTCTTACCACAGGCTGGAGTCCGTCAGCTTGCGGGAGGCGGCATTGGCGATGGAAACCAGCACCAGGCCGATAATGCCCTCAAACAGACCGACTGCCGTGGAGAAGGAGAACTGGCCGCCCGACACGCCCATGCGGTACACATAGGTCGAGATAACGTCAGCCGTTTCGTAGGTCAGAGGCGTGTACATCAGCAGCACCTTCTCGAAGTTGGAGCCCATGATGCCGCCGATATCCAGCACCAGCAGCGTGCACACCGTGGGCAGGATGCCAGGGATGGTCACGTGCCACACGCGGCGGAAACGGTTCGCACCGTCGATCTCAGCTGCCTCGTACAGCTCGGTGTTGATGTTGGTCATGGCCGCCAGGTACAGGATGGTGCCCCAGCCCAGACCCTGCCAGATGCCGGAAACGATGTACAGGGTATGGAACCATTCAGGCTCCTGCACAAAGAGGACAGGATCGTTGCCCAGGGCCTTGATGATCATGTTGATCGGGCCGTTGGTGCTGGTGATTTCCTTCACCATGCCCACCAGGATAACGGTGGAGATGAAGTGAGGCAGATAGGACACGGTCTGGACGAACTTCTTCGCCTTCATGTTGCGCATCTCGTTGAGCAGCAGGGCGAAGGTCAGCGTCAGGGGGAAGCGCAACGCCAGGTATTCCAGGCTCAGCGTCAGGGTGTTGCGGAAGGCACGCCAGAAGTCCTCCTGGGCCAGGAACTGGCTGAAGTACTCAAAGCCGCGCCAACCGGTGCCCGTGAAGTTCGGGCCGCCGCGATAGGTGCGGAACGCAATCACGTTGCCGATCATGGGCGCATAGCGGAAGATGACGAAGTAGGCAATCGGGATGATCAGGAAGGAGTAGATCATCCAGTTCTTCTTGATGTGAACCAGCAGCGGCTGCTCGTTGTAATGCGCCAGCTTGTAGTGCGGATCCTTCTTTTCCTCATCCGTCTCGCGCTTGAGGGCCACAATCGCCAGCACACAGCCCACTGCCACACCGGCGTACAGGCCCATAAGCAGGAAGCGGCCGGGCTGCAGGGACAGAAGCGGCGACAGGGCGTAGGCGCCAACGCCAAAGAGCGCCGTGACCCCGCTGAAGCCGGGGGCAAAATACGTCTTATGGAACTTGAAGCCGAACACCACGGACAACACCGTCAGCAGCATCAGCAGCAGGGGTGTCATGGCCACATTGGCAATGTCGTAGCCCTCATGCGCGATGGGGCTCTCCTCGGCGATCCACTCATTCACCGCATCGGCGCCGTCCGTATAGGGGTGCCAGAGGTAGCTCATCATGGAAACCTCGCCGGAGAAGGTCTGCTCAACGCGCTCACGCTTGCCCGTCTCAGGGTCCTTGATGGTCACCTTCTTGCTGTACTCGTAGGACTGGAAGGGGATGAACAGCGCGCACAGCAAAGCCACCAGCAGGGCGGCAATCACGCCGTTGCGAAGCAGCGTGGCCTTCTTTTTGCTGACAGGCATCGCAGCTCCGGTTATCTCCGCAGATCGTTTGACCGTTGATTGCATGACGCCATCTCCATTCTAAAAATGTACACTTATAGGGATTCTGTATCAATAATTATCGCACTATTTGGTGTTTCTGTCAAGAGTTCTCAGGGGCAACAGTGTGCAAAATTTGCTCATTTCATCTCATTTCTTGTCCACTTTACTGTGCTAAACCTTTTACGGCCACAGGATTTTACAATTCCGGCAAAACGCAAAAAAGAAGCGCCCCTTTCATTACAGGCGCTTCTTGCATGTCATGAGATATCAAACCAGGCGGAATCCATTCTCCATCTGCTCCCGGTTATAGCGCTCCATGAGGGCATGGATGCGGTCGTAGGGACTGAGCAGCTTGGACAGGGAACGGTCGTGGTTCAGGGTGGCGATAATATAGGAGATGTACTTGGACATATCCGCCTCAATGAACCAGGGAGCCGCCTGCAGCTCGGGGGTGCGGTAGGTCAGGTTGGTGGAAATCACGCCGTCAATCAGACCATCCTCATAGGCCTTGTTGTACAGCTCCAGGCCGTTGGTGAACAACGGGAAAGTCACCGCCGCGAAAATGCGATTGGCGTTGCGCTTCTTGAGGTTGCGGGCCACATCGATGATGGATTCGCCGGAGGAGAGGATATCATCCGCCACGAACACATCCTTGCCGTCCAGATCATTGCCCATGTACTCATGCGCCACGATGGGGTTGCGGCCATTGACGATGCGGGTGTAGTCACGGCGCTTGTAGAACATGCCCATATCCACGCCCAGCACGGAGGCATAGAAGATGTTGCGGTCCAGTGCGCCCTCGTCAGGGGAGACGATCATCAGGTGATCCTTGTCCAGCACCAGATTCTTCTCCTTGCGCAGCAGGGCCTTGAAGATCTGATAGGAGGGCATCACCGATTCAAAGCCGCCCTCGGGGATCGCGTTCTGCACGCGGGGATCATGGGCGTCAAAGGTGATGATGTTGTTCACGCCCATGCGGTTGAGCTCCTGGAGCATCATGGCGCAATCCAGGGACTCACGGCTGGAGCGGCGGTGCTGACGGCCGCCGTAGAGCAGGGGCATGATGACCGTGATGCGCTTGGCCTTGCCGCCCACGGCAGCAATGGTGCGCTTCAGATCCATGTAGTGATCATCCGGAGACATGGGAACCTGCATGCCGTACATATCGTAGGTGCAATTGTACGCACCCACATCGCACAGGATGTACAAATCCAGACCACGGACAGAATCCTTGATGAGGCCCTTGCCCTCGCCATTGCCAAAGCGCGGGCAGCTGGTGCGCACAAGGAAATCGTCACGGCCCATACCGGGGGTGGTGGTCATATCGCCGGGCATCGTTGCCTCGCTGTACTTGCGCCACTTCAGCAGCCACTGGTTCACCTTGCCGCCGATCTCCTCCGTGCCGCGCATGGCAATCAGGCCCAGCGGGCCCACCGGCGTGGTCAGGAAGGACTCCTCATTCCAGGTGCTCACGAAATCAGTCACACCATCTACCTCATTCCGTATCTTTTCGCGTGTTGGTTTACTGCATCTGGCAAAGCGCAGAGCGCTCCACCCCTATTATACATGATTTCAGCCGTTATGAAAAGGGGGAAAATTAGAAAAAGCGAACGATTTATTGATCATTTCGTTTTTGGCCGCCATTTTTCCGAATTTTACATGTCAAGCAGCGTCATTTTGCCCTTTCCCCTTCAAAAAACCGAATGTTAGCAGCATCAAACCGCATTGTCGTGGCATCTTTCCGCTATCCGCACGCGCCGCTGCCGCAAAATCCTTCCGGACTTGACAAATCCTCCTTTCCGGGCTATGATCAAGCCCATGATCTTTTGAAAGGAAGACGCTGATGAAGACGCTCCCCCGCATCCTTCTCGCCCTCCTCGGCAGTGCCATTCAGGCCGTGGGAGTCTGCAACATCCACGCCTTTGCCGACGTCACCGAGGGCGGCGTGCTGGGCATGACGTTGCTGCTGGATCACTGGTTTGCCATCTCTCCGGCTCTCTCGGCGTTGATTTTGAACCTTTTGTGCTACGCTCTGGGCTTCCGGACACTGGGGAAGAAATTCCTGCTCTATTCCGCCATCTCTGGCGTGGGATATTCTGTTTCCTACGCGCTTTTATCGCCCTTTGCTCCCCTGTGGCCTCAGGTGAGTGCCTCGCCCCTGCTCAGCGCGCTCCTGGGCGCGGGGTTCGTGGGCGTGGGTGCGGGATTATGTGTCCGCGTGGGCGGCGCTCCGGGCGGCGACGATGCGCTGGCCATGGCGATTTCCCGCATCACGCGCATTGATATACAGTGGGTGTATCTGATCACTGATGCGGTGGTACTGGGATTGTCGTTGACGTATATTCCGCTGGGGAGGCTGGCTTATTCTTTGTTGACGGTGGTGCTGTCTGGGCAGATTATTGGGGGGATTCAGAAGGTGAAGATGCGTTAGGTAGTTTGGATTCAAAGCAAAAAGAGTCATCCTGCTGGCTGGGCAGGATGGCCCTTTTTTACATATCGAAACGGTTGAAGCTGTAACGACTTTCCAGCGGCAGCTTTTTAGCCAGCTTGGCCTCCTCAACCGCTTTGCCGATGGGCAGGAACGCCACCAGCTCGTATTCCTCCGGCACGCCGAGGATGCGCGCCATCTGGTCGCCGATGCGGTCCACGTCCGTCACATGGCCCTCAATCCAGCAGCTGTCATAGCCCAGCGCCGTAATGGTCAGCAGCATGTTCTCGATAGCGGCAGCGTAGTCCTGCACGTAATAGGTGCGGTCACGGTAGGCGATGATGCGACGGGTCAGCACGCAGATCATGGCCGGGGCCGTCTCGCCGATGGGCGGCTGGATGACCGCGTGAAGCTGTGCCAGCACAGCCGGGTCATCCACCGCTATGAGGCTGGTGGTCTGCTTGTTGCAGCCCGAGGGCGCACGCAGGCCTGCTTCAAGGATCTGCACCAGTTCCTCGCGCGGTACCGGTGCGGCGTCATACTTGCCCCGGTAGCTCTTCCGGGCTGCAATGGTTTCAATGGTCCTCATTTTTCATTCATCCTTTCCTGCTTCTCCCGCAGCACCTTCGCCACGCCCTCGGGGCCGTCAATGAGCAGCACCTGGGCGAAGGTCGCGGCCTTCTTGCGAAGGGCTTTGAGCGGCCCTGAGGTGGGCATGGGAACAAAGGCCGTCTGATAGGTTCTTCCCGCGCCAAGCGGCTGCGCTTTGCCAAGGGCAACGTGTTCGCGCAGAGTTGCGAGCATCACATGCATCACATCCTGCGTGGGCTGGGACGGCGCGGGCGTCTCCATATCATCGAAAATGCGCTGCCACAGGGTCTGCTGGTCGATATCCAGCCGCTCCTCCACATTGCGCCGGGCCGCCGCACCCACGGCCCTGCGATACTCGCGGTCACTCAGCAGCCGCACGATAGCCTCCGCGGCGGCGCGGATATCCTCCCGGGGAACAGCCATATGCCCTTCTCCCTGCAAAATAGTCAGGTAGGGCATGTCGTAGGTCACGCACGGGATGCCGTAGGTCTGCGCCTCGGCCATAGTCAGGCTGAAGCCCTCGTAAGCGCTGGTGCACAGGAATACATCCGCCCGGGCGTAATAGAGCGCCGCATCCGTCTGAAAGCCTGGGAATTCCACCTTCCCCCGCAGCCCGTTGGCCTCGGCATAGGAACGCAGCTGAGCAAGCATCGCATCATCCCCGCCACCCAGCATTACCAGCCTGGCCTCCGGCACACGCTCATGCACGGCCTTGAGGATGGCAATGGCGTCCATGGGCCGCTTCTCGCCAGAGAGCCGCCCCACCCAGAGGATCGTCGTTCCGTCCAGGGCATTCACCGGCGTCTCGGAGGGCTTGAAGGGCAGCGGATGCACCGTGGTATACACCCGCGGCGCATATTGCCGCCAATAGCACGCATCCACCTCCGAAAGGACGACCACCCCATCCGAGAGGGTATATACATCCGGCAGCGCCTGGAAGCGATCCATCATCGTCGGCTCCAGCAGCGGCATGGTAAAGGTTGAATGGGTGTGCACCAGCAGGCGGCAGCCCACGCTGCGCACCGCCAGCATGTCAAACAGCACCAGTGGATCAGCCCAGGCATGATAGACCATCAGATCAAGATCATGGGCGGCGCTTTGCAGCTCGCTGACATGCACGCGGTTGGCCTCGGGAGATGTATGGTCGAAGGCCGCAATCTGCACGCGACGCACCGCTTCAGGCACGGCATAGACGTCCGCCGACGCACCGCTGGCTGTGATGAGCGTCACCTCATAGCCCATCCGCACCCATGCCTCCATCTGAGCCGCCGCTGCGCGTTGGACGCCGCCAAAGCCCAGGTTATGATAATACACGCCAATACGCCTGACAGGCGCCGTATTCTCAGGAAGCCGAATCCCCTGCAGCGCCTTCGCCCAGGCAGGCATGTCCATCAGGAACAGCGCTGCCATCTCCGGGGCGATCTGTTCGCCGCCAAAGGCCGCTTCCATCACGTCCCAAGCATAACGGCGGCTGCGCCAGCTGCTCAGTGCCATCAGGCCGCTGCGGATGGCCATGCTCACCGCGTCACTCTGCTCCATTTGCAGCACATCCGCATCAAAGACAGCGCGTCCATAGCTTTCGTTCAGCGCATCCAGCAGCAGGCTTTCCGGCAAATACATCCGGTTTTCCGCCGGAAGGAAGCCCTCCATGGTCAGGTACAGGTGAAGCGAGTCTGCCGCCTCGGGCGTCCAGGGGGTATACAACCGGGTGTGGATAACCACCTTCGACCACGATGCTGCCTTGCCCGCGCGATACACCCAGGAAGGAGCCATCATCAGCAGATCCTCCGTCCACGGGTTCTCGCCGCAGAGGGCCGCCGCGCTGACGATGCTGCGCATCCATTGCACATCCACCGGCCAGGGGGCGGGCAGGTCCTGCCGCTGGGGCGCGGTGATCACCCCGTGGAATTTGCCATACAGGCGACGCAGCGCTGCCAGCAGCTTCTTTGGGCTGCGGGAGATGCTGTCCGGCTGCACAAACACATCCGATAACGGCTCGGCACTGTGCTGCACGCAGTATTTCTCCGCCAGGCGCAGCATCAGATCCCAGTCCTGCAAGCGGGGCATGTCCTCGTCAAAGCGAACTTCCCGGAAGACCTCTGTCCGTCCCATCATGCACTGAGTGCTGACGAGGTTTTCAAAGAGCAGATCGTCCAGCGTCAGCGGGCCATCCTGCACATGGGCCGGGAACAGCTTTGCCTTGCCGTCCACCTCCATGCGGTACATGGCGTGGGTTGCCACGTCTGCCCCGGTGCGCTCCAGCAGGACCAGCTGCTTCTCCAGCTTATCCGGATGCCACACATCGTCGCTGTCCAGAAAGGCGATGTACGCCCCACGCGCCATGTCTACGCCGCGGTTGCGCGCGGCACAGGCGCCGGCATTACGCTCCTGGCGGACATAGCGAATGCGCGGATCCGGCAAGCGGCGTACCGCTTCCGCCGTGCCGTCGGTGGAGCCGTCATCGACGATGATGCACTCCAGATCGGCATACGTCTGCCGCAGAACACTGTCCACCGCACGCAGGAGAAGGGCGCGCCGGTTGTAGGTGGGAATGATGACTGAGATCATGGATGCACCGCCTTTTGCATGTCATGCGGGGAATGTTCGACGCCGCGCCGCTCAAATCCTCCAAGCATTACCGGAGCAGCACATCCAGCACTGCCAGCGCCAGCTTCACGCGCTCCTCATCCGTCTGGCGCAGCTGCGCGATCAGCTGCTTTTCCTCCGGCGTCAGCTCCGCCAGCGTGTCTGCACTGGCAGGCAGCTCGCGGCCATAGAGATAGTCCGTCGTCACGCCAAAGTACTCCGCCACCGCCAGATACAGATCGGCCTTGGGCGTACTCTCGTTGCTGCGCCATTTTTGCAGATTGGATCCGTCCATGCCGAAGACGTTTTTCAGCGTCTGCCGTGGGGATAGGCCCCGGTTTTCACACAGGCTCGTCAGCTTTTTGCTGAATTCACTGGATGAATAATTCACGTCGTCCTCCAAATTCGAGAATTTATTCCTATTTACACTTGACAAAAAGAATAAATTCTTGTATTATATTCATGCGCAGGAATATATTCTCACCCATCAGTGGAAAGGAAGTCCCGGCCAACCATGACCCGGACTTGCCTGTTCACTTGTCAGTCCTCCGCCCAGACATCCGGCAGATCTTCCACAAACGCTGCCAGCTCCTGAGCCATCACAGCCGCCTCGCTGCCGCGGATGTGCCCCGGCGTGCCGCAGCCATTGTTGGTGTAGAGGAAATGATGCACACAGTCATCTGTGCGGCGCAGCTCCTGGCAAACCGAATCGATGGCCTTGTCCCAATTTTCGTGATGGCCGAGGATGGTCGTGGTGAGCACGATATGCGCCTTGGGGTACTTGTCGCGAATCATGCCGATGAAGCGGGCGTACTCCGCGCGCCAGTGGTCAGCCGCCTCGCCGTCGTAGTCGTCCGCCATGACGTTGACGGGGTTCGCATCGTTCTGGCCGATGGCTACTACCACCACATGGGGGGTGTATTGAGTGAAATCCCATGCCGTTTTATCGCCGAAGGGCGGATAGTAGTTGATCTTGTCCCAGGAGGAGAGCATGCCGATGTAGTCCGGACCGTAGAAATAGCCCGTGCCGTCCAGCAGCGCCATGCCGCCGGTGGCGATATCGTGCAGTTCCGCACCCAGCAGACGTGCCGCCTGCCAGGAGTAGGACAGCCAGCCGTTGGAGTACAAGCCGTTGTGTCCCTCAGGATCGGACTGGCCGCAGGCAAATTCCGCCTCGCTCACCTCGCCTGCCGACACGCTGTCGCCATAGACCTCCATGCGCCGCGCAGGCCGGGGCGGCAGGGGCAGCAGCTGCGCCTCCGCATCCACCACGATGCCGTGCATCCGGTAGGCATGGCAGCAGTCCTGACGCTTGAAGAGCAGCACGTCGTTCACGCCCTCCGCCAATTTGTCGGACAGGTCGATCACCTGCTCGCCCTTTTTCAGCAGCACCGCGCTCTGCTCCCCGTTGATGATCACGCCAAGGCGATTGTCAAAATAGGAGTGCAGATTCGTCAGCGCCACGCGGAAGGTTCTTCCGGTCACCCGCAGTGCCACGCTGGAGCACACATAGATGAAGAAAGGATTCTCCGCATCCGCACGGTCAATACGGCCCGTGTAGCGAAGCCTCGGATCGCTCATGGGGATGAGGCGCTCATGGGCAGCCAGGGTGATATTCATAAGCATTCTCCTTTGGAAGCCGATTTTATCGCAAAAGGATGGCTAACCAGTCCCCGCCTGGCGACACTATACAGGTAGACGACCATCCTCTTGCGGCAAAATCCGCCCGGAACCTTTGGAAAAGGCCCCGGACACAGGGGGAAGCCTGCATCCGGGGCCCGAGGTATTCAGGTGAAGCGATGGATTAGTTGCCCATCAGGCGATCCAGCGCATCCTGCACCTGCTGCTTGTAGGTCTCCTGGAACTGAGCGACGGTGTAGGTGCCGTTGCACAGGCCAACCAGATCCATTTCGAAGCCCAGGTTGTTCACCATTTCGAGCATCTGCTTCTGGCCCATCTCATACATAACGTTGAAGTTCCAATCCTGCAGGTCGATGTCCTTCGCAGTAACACCGTACCACCAGCCCAGAGCTTCCTCGTCGTCACGGATGGACAGGTCGTTGTTGAACCAGTTGAGCAGATCGTACAGCACGTTGAAGACCAGCTCGGGATCTTCCACGCCCACGGGGATCATGTAGCAAGAGGAGTCGGTGACCTTCTGAGCGTTGGTCTCCATGTCGCCGCTGGGGCCTTCGGGCCACGGCACGAACACCATGTCGAACTCCAGGGTGGGCAGATCAGGATTCTGGAAGGCATAGTCCTTGTTGGAGTCCATGATCCAGGCCGCGTTGGGGGAGAAGGCAACCTTGCCCTCGCGGTACAGGAAGCGGCAGATGTCCCAGCCGTTCTCAGCGGGGATGGGATAAGCATAGCCGTTCAGGTACAGATCCTGCATGAACTGCAGGGTCTCAGCAACCTCGGGAGAGGACAGGTTCTCGGTCTCACCAGCCGCGATGTAGGAGCCGTTGGACATAACCAGCAGGGGCAGATAGTCTGCCGGCCAGCCGCCGAAGCCGTACACGTCGGTCACGCCGTCGCCATCGGTGTCCTTGGTCAGAACCTTGACGTACTCAAGGAACTTTTCCCAGGTCCACTCGCCCTTCTCGACCAGATCACGGGGATCCTCGAGGTTGGCTTCTTCGATCATCTGCAGGTTGAAGGACAGGGGGTAGGTGGAGCCGACCATGTTTTCCTTGTTCTTGTTGGTCAGCAGGGACACGGAGCCGTCGCCCACGTCGATGTAGGTCAGGACTTCGTCCTCGCCGGTCAGCACGGGATGATCAGCGGGCAGCACGTCGCGCAGGTCAACAGCATAGCCATTGGCAACAGCGGGAGCGCCGATGGCCAGGCCGATCATGTACACGTCCACGTCGGGGGTGCCGGCCAGGATGGAAGTGTTGATGGACTCCTGAGCGCCAGCGTAGAGCAGGTTGACGTACTCAAAGGTCACGCCCCACTCTTCCTCGATCTCAGCAACCTTGGCGAACATCATCTCGTCAGCCACAGTGCCGGAGTAGTAGGGGTTGGCTTCGATGGACTCATGGGTGGAGTCCCAGTACAGGTCCCAGGTGGTGCCGATGAGGATGTGGCGAGGTTCTTCGGCAGACGCGAAGGATGCAACGGACAGCAGCATCGCGACAGCCAGAACCAGAGCAGCAAGCTTCTTCATGGGTTGTCTTACCTCCTGTTAAATGATTGTAACAGCTAACTCCCGTCCGCCCGGATTTCTCCGGACGGACTGAGAGTCAAAAACTTAGTCAGATGTGGTCAGTCTGCAGCGGATTACTGGGCCTGAGCCACAGAGACGGAGTAGACAGACCAGGCGCCGGAGGCTTCGCACTGCATGCGGGCACCCCAGGTGGAGACGTCCTCACCGCAAACCGCAGCGATCTCCTCGAAGGTGATCTGAGCGGTCTTGCCGTCGCAGTCAGCGGTCATCATCTCAACGCGCATCCAGCCAGCAGCGGAATCGGGCATAACGATCCACATGTCGCCGGTCTCAGACTCATAGTTGATGGTCACCACAGCACCGGGAACCAGCGCGGCGATGATTTCGGGAGTCATCTCCAGGCCGTCC
>JAFUOR010000002.1 GCA_017481825.1 Clostridia bacterium | reverse complement strand
GGTCGTGCAGACTGGGGCAAAACGGCAATGCAGACGGCTGGTATCAACGATCTGAAATTCGCGGCACAAGTACAGTTCTTCATGCAGGAAGCTGGCATCAGCACGCTGCAGGACTTCGCTGAATTTGTTGGAAAACAGCAAGAAAGCCTCACCCAGCTTGACGGCGTGGGCAAGGCTATTAGGAAGAAGCAAACTGCGCTCAAACATCTGGAGACATTCCAGCGGCTCAAACCGATTTCCGACAAGAGCAAACAGGGACTCGGCTTCATGCGCAAGCAGTATGCAGAGAAGCATCAGCAGGAGCTGAACGAGTTTGCAAAGGCTGTGCGGTATATGAACGCCAATGGCATCAAGGCCGCAGATCATGATCGCATCGCTGATGAATTGCAGCAGCTGCATGATGAACGGGAACAGCTTCGTGCGTCGTTGACAGAACAGAACGTTGATCCTGATCTGATTGAGCGCATCCGTTACTGTGTTGATACAGTTATCAAGGCTGGCGAGGAGCCGAGGCAGAGGGAGTCTATCAGAGCGCAGTTGCATCTTGCAAAGACACAACAGACTGCGACTGTAAGCCAAAGGACAAAATCGGAACCTTACGCCGACATTTCATGATGCCTGCGCGATCATTCTCAAAGTATCCTCATATCGAGCGGATGAGCTTTCAATCACGCAAGCCCCTTCGGCTGCTGGCAGCTCTCCCTTGAAACAATACGATGGGGGACAACGATCTTTGTTGCCATCAGATTCGGGTTGTCGGCGTGGTTGAGGATTTGCGCGGCAGCCTCGTAGCCCAACTGGAACGAATTCACATCCACACTGGTCAGTTGGGGAGAAGCCAGCTGGGCCAGAAGCGAATTGTTGAAGGATACGATGGATATATCCTCGGGAATACGAAGCCCTTTCTGCACACACATACGCTCCAGCCCAACAGCAAGGAGATCGTCGCTGACAACAAAGGCAGTCGGACGATCAGGTTGAGAAAGCAGCTGCTCCAGTGCGGAAGGACTGTCTGACCGCAGACTTTCCATTTCTACTACATAATCCTGACGGACAGGCAGATCATGCTGCAGCAGAGCGAGCTGATAGCCTGCTTTGCGATCCGCGGAATACAGGAAGCTGCCGCCGCTGCCTACATAACCAATGCGACGATGCCCCATCTGGTAGAGGTGTTCAGCCGCCTCCCGGCCTGCCAGGAGGTTATCATTGTCGATACAAATCGTCTGGCTGGCCAGTGCATTGGCTTTTCCGATGATGACGTACAGGATGCCATGCTCGCAAAGGTATTCCACAACCGGATCGTCCTTCTTGGAATACAGCATGATGAATCCGTCCGCCTGTCCGGTCTGGTGAAGTGTCTGGATCGAACGGAGGATCTCAGCATCATCCCGGCCGGTGATGGTTGTGCAAATGACTTGCTTGGGGTTGCATACCTGCCCGATTCCGCGAATCGTCTCCAGATAGAAGGAATTCTCAAATGTTTCACGTGGGGACGGCGGCAGTACAACGCCGATCATTCTAAATGTGGGCGTGATCGGCTCCTCTATCGGAATCGCTTGCTCATAGCCAAGCTCCAGCATGGCTTTACGAACCCTGTCGCGTGTCTCCTTGCTGATGGATGGATTGTCGTTGCATACGCGTGAAACAGTTGACGGCGAAACGCCTGCAAGCGTTGCAACATCCTTGATCGTTACTGCCATGCTGATTCTCCTTGGTTAATGCTGTACTTGTGCATTCTGGGACATATTGTAGCGAAAGATGTCGAATTTGTCAAATGTGTTTTCACGGAGTTGCGCTGTCATTTGCGTAAATTTTGCACAATGTTTCACAAATTTACATCGTTTTCGTTCTTGTGAATTTAGTCAATTCGACGGTTTGTGCTATATACCAGAAAGAACATTGCAACAATTGCGCAAATTTGGTACATTATATATGCAAAATTTATGCAACTTCAATGCAAACGATGAAAGCGAGGAACAACCAGCATGACGAACAAGTTGCAAATGGTCATCGCCCCACTGAGCGGACAGCCCGTACTGCTGAGCGAAGTGCCGGACGAGGTATTCTCCCAGAAGGTGCTGGGCGATGGCGTGGCCATCATTCCCGATGACGGCAAGCTGTACAGCCCCGTGAACGGCGAGATCTCTACGGTTGCCGAGACGCTCCATGCCTACGGCTTCACCTCCGATGATGGCCTGGAAATCCTGGTCCATGTGGGTCTGGACACCGTGGGCCTCAAGGGCACAGGCTTCAAGCCCTGCGTCAAGGAGGGCGATAAGGTGAAGGTCGGCGATCTGGTGGCTGAGATCGACCTGGAATACATCAAGGCGCAAGGCTTGAATACCATTACGCCTGTCATCATCTGCGACGGCGCGGATGAAAAACAGCTCTGCCCTGCCACTTCCCATGTGACGGCTGGTCAACACGCTGCGATCACCCTGAAGGATGCAGAAGCTGCGGTGACAGAGCCCGCGGTGGAAGAGCCTGCTGTGAAAGAAGATGCAAAACCGGCGACGCCCGAAAAGAAGGGGAAGATCAACTTCGACTTCCTGCAAAAGCTGGGCAAGGTGCTTATGACCGTCATTGCGGTCATGCCCGCAGCAGGTCTGATGCTCTCCATCGGCAAGCTGATCCAGATGGCTGGTGCGGATGTGTCGATCCTCATGACCATCGGCGCGACGATGGAGCAGATCGGCTGGGCCATCATTGGCAACCTGCATATCCTGTTCGCTGCGGCCATCGGCGGCAGCTGGGCCAAGGAGCGCGCAGGCGGCGCGTTTGCGGCAATCATCGCCTTCGTGCTCATCAACTGCATCACCGGCTCCGTCTTTGGCGTGACCAGTGATATGCTCACGACTGAGGGCGCGGTGGTGCACAGCCTCTTTGGCCAGGAGATGCTGGTGGAGAATTACTTCACCGAGGTACTGGGCCGTCCTGCGCTGAACATGGGCGTATTCATCGGCATCATCGCAGGCTTTGTGGGCGGCGTGGTGTACAACAAGTTCTACAACTTCCGCAAGCTGCCGGATGCGCTGGCTTTCTTCAATGGCAAGCGCTTCGTGCCCCTGATGGTCATTGCGTACTCCGTGGTGATCTCCCTGATCCTGTCTGTGATCTGGCCTCTGATCCAGTCCGGCATCAATGCCTTCGGCGTCTGGATCGCCAATTCCTCTGAGACCTCCCCCGTTCTGGCACCTTTCATCTACGGCACGCTGGAGCGTCTGCTGCTGCCCTTCGGCCTGCACCACATGCTCACCATCCCCATGAACTACACCTCCTTCGGCGGCGAATACCTGATCCAGACCGGCGCGTCTGCGGGTACGATGGTCTACGGTCAGGACCCCCTGTGGCTGGCCTGGGTGACCGATCTGATCAACTTCAAGGATGCGGGCAACGTGGCTGCCGCCGAGAACCTGATGGCGACCGTCATTCCCGCGCGCTTCAAGGTCGGTCAGATGATTGGTGCGACGGGCCTGCTGATGGGCATTGCACTGGCGATGTACCGCCGCGTTGATCCCGACAAGCGCAAGCGCTATCGCTCCATGTTCGTGTCCACCGCGCTGGCGGTGTTCCTCACCGGTGTGACGGAGCCCATCGAGTTCATGTTCATGTTCTGTGCTCTGCCGCTGTATATTGTGTATGCGATCCTGCAGGGCTGTGCCTTCGCGCTGGCGGGCCTCGTTGACCTGCGTCTGCACTCCTTTGGCAACCTGGAGTTCCTGACCCGCGTACCCATGAGCCTGAAGGCTGGTCTGGGCGGTGATATCATCAACTTCATCATTGCCTGCGTAGTGTTCCTCGGTATCGGCTTTGTCGTGGCATACTTCATGATCGGCAAGATGAAGTTTGCAACTCCCGGCCGTCTGGGCAACTACAACGACGAGAGCGCCGAAGAGTCTGCGACCGTTGCACAGCAGAACGTGGCCACCGGCAAGGAAGGCAGCCAGGCGGAGCGGATCATCGCGCTGCTGGGCGGCCGCGAGAACATCACCCTGGTGGACGCCTGCATGACCCGTCTGCGCGTCACCGTCAAGGACGCTGCAAAGGTTGCAGATAAGGACGCATGGAAAGCGGAGGGCGCCATGAGCCTGCTCGTCAAGGGCAATGGCATCCAGGCAGTTTACGGCCCCAAGGCAGACGTAATCAAGTCCGACATCAACGACATTCTTTGATAACCCCGGCGGCGCGGCGAGCTGCTGCGCCGTCCCTTCCCGAAGGGAGGCATTCTCATGAAAATCATGACGCTCAATACCCATTCTCTGGTGGAGACGAACTACGAGGAGAAGCTGCAGCAGTTTGTGCGCGGCGTGCTGGAAGAAATGCCGGACGTTGTCGCGCTGCAGGAGGTCAACCAGACCATTGCCGCCCCCCTGGCGAACGAAGCACTGCTGACCGGCTACGTGCCGGCACAGACCGCCGTTCCCGTCCGGGCGGACAACCATGTCGCCAATGTCGCGAAGCTCCTACGGGAAGCAGGCGTGCAGTGCAGCTGGACCTATTTGCCCATCAAGGTAGGCTACCGGAAGTATGACGAGGGCCTGGCGATGCTGTCCCTGAACCGGAAGATCAGCCATGTAGAAAGCTTCCTGATCAGCCGCGCCGACGACTACGCCAACTGGAAGACCCGCAAGGTACTGGGCATTCAGGTGGAAGGGCTGACCGACTGGTTCTATACCGTTCACATGGGCTGGTGGCAGGATGAGCAAGAGCCCTTCCTTGCCCAGTGGAAGGTGCTCAATGCGTTCGTGACCACCAAGCCTCGCTACGCACCGGTCTGGCTGATGGGAGACTTCAATTCCCCGGCAGAGGTGCGCGGCGAAGGCTATGATAAGATGACTGCTACCGGCTGGTATGATACCTTCCTGCGCGCCTGCGAACACGACAGCGGTGTGACTGTGCCCGGCGTGATCGACGGCTGGCGCGGCAAGATGGCAGATACAGCCGCAGAGGGCATGCGCATCGACCTGATCTGGTGCTCTCTGCCGGAGAAGATCGCTGCCTCCCGCGTCGTGTTCAACGGAGAGAATCACCCGGTCGTGTCCGATCACTTCGGCGTGATGATCGAGACGCTGCCTTGTGGAAACGATAAAGTAGAAAAGCCAAAGTCACCCTGGGGCGACTTTGCCCTTGATACGGAGGATGACGAATGATGAACCGAGCTGCTGGCGTGCTGCTGCCCATCACCAGCCTGCCGTCCCGATACGGTGTGGGCTGCTTTGACCGGTGCGCCTATGAATTTGTGGACTATCTAAAGGAGGCCGGCCAGACCTTCTGGCAGTTCCTGCCGATCTGCCCCACCTCCTACGGCGACTCCCCCTACCAGAGCTTCTCCACCTTCGCGGGTAATCCCTACTTCATCAGCCTTGAAGCGCTGATCGACGAAGGCGTGCTGACGCAGACAGAATGCGATTCGGCAGACTTCGGCGCTGATCCTTCCAGCGTTGATTACGCAAAGCTCTACAATGCCCGATACCCCCTGCTGCGAAAAGCTTATGAGCGCAGCCATGTGACAGAAAACGGCGAGTACCTGCGATTCATCGCGGACAATGCCTGGTGGCTGGATGACTACGCGCTGTTCATGGCGCTGAAAAACTTCTTTGGCGGTCAATGCTGGTATGAGTGGCCGGAGGATATCCGACTCCGCTGGGGTTTTGCGCTTGACTATTACCGCCGGGAGCTGTACTATGACATTGAATTCCAGAAGTATCTGCAGTTCAAGTTTTTCCAGCAGTACAAGGCTCTGAAGGCCTATGCCAACGCCAGCCATGTGAAGCTCATCGGCGATATCCCGATCTACGTCGCCATGGACAGTGCCGACACATGGGCCAATCCACAGCTGTTCCAACTGGACGAGCGCTGCATGCCCACGGCAGTGGCAGGCTGTCCGCCGGATGGCTTCTCTGCGACGGGTCAGCTGTGGGGCAACCCGCTGTATCGTTGGGACTATCACCGTGAGACGGGCTATCAGTGGTGGCTGAGCCGTTTGTGGTACTGCTACCAGCTCTACGACGTGACCCGCATCGACCACTTCCGTGGCTTCGATGAGTACTACAGCATCCCCTACGGCGCGGAAACGGCCATTGGCGGCCACTGGGAAAAGGGCCCCGGCATTGACCTGTTCCGATGTGCGGAGCAGAACCTCGGCTGGCATGAGGTGATCGCGGAGGATCTGGGCTATGTGACGGACTCCGTGCGGCAGCTGGTGCAGGACAGCGGCTTCCCGGGGATGAAGGTGCTCGAATTCGCCTTCGACGCCCGCGATACCGGCTCCGCCAGCGACTACCTGCCCCACAACTATCCCGTCAACAGCGTCGCCTACACCGGCACCCATGACAACGAGACGCTCGCAGGCTGGTTCAGCGTCATCAGCAAGGAAGAACGTCAGATGGCGCGAGATTACCTGTGCGACCAGCACACGCCGGTCAAGCATCTGCACCGTTCCTTCATCGCGCTGGCGATGCGCTCTGCGGCAAAGACATGTATCATCCCGATGCAGGATTACCTCGGCCAGGACAACAGCGCCCGCATTAACAAGCCGTCCACTGTCGGCACCAACTGGCGCTGGCGGGTAACGAAGGAGCAGTTGAGCGATGCGCTGCGGGAAAGCATGCACGAGACGGCCAGACGCTACGGCCGTCTGAACTGGGACAACGAACCTGAAAAAACAGAAACCACTGCCGACAAGGCAGAGAAATAAAGGGAGGACACCACGATGAAGACGTTTGAGTACACCATTACCGATGCGCTGGGCATTCACGCCCGTCCTGCCGGCCTGCTGGCCAAGGAAGCCAAGGCCTTTGCCGACACCGTGATCACCGTTGCCAAGGGCGGCAATGCCGTGAAGGCCAGCCAGCTGATGAAGCTGATGAGCCTGGGCGTGAAGCAGGGCGACGTCGTGACCGTGACGGCTGATGGCGCGAACGAGGATGCTGCGATCGCTGCCATGGAGGCTTTCTTCAAGGCGAATCTGTGATCGGACTGACACACGGAAGAGGTACAGAAAATGATTCTCATGCAGGGTAAAGGCGTATCCAAGGGCGTTGTGAAGGGGCCGCTGTACTTCTTCCGCCGTCAGGACACGACCGTTGTAAAGACCACCGTTAATGACCAGTCTGCCGAGCAGGCTCGTTTGCAGCAGGCACAGGAGAGGGCTGTCGCCCAACTGGAAGCACTGGCGGAGCGCTGCCGCGAGGAAGCAGGCGACGAATCCGCTGTACTGTTCGAAACCCACGCCATGTTCGTGGAGGACGAAGATTTCGTCGAGTGCATCCAGTCCACCATGGAGGAAGAAGGCTGCAACGCCGAGTACGCCGTACAGACCGCCGGCGAGCAGTTCGCCGCCATGTTTGCCGCGATGGACGACGCCTACATGCAGGCCCGTGCTGCCGACATCCGCGATGTGTCCCGCCGCATTCTGAATAACCTGATGGGCGTTGTGGAGGGTGGCATTGACTCCGACGAGCCAGTCATTGTGGCTGCGGATGATCTCGCGCCCTCGGAGACCATCCAGCTGGACAAGTCGAAGATCCTCGGCTTTGTGACGCAGGGCGGCTCCGGCAACAGCCACACCGCCATTCTCGCCCGGACGATGGGGATCCCTGCCGTGTGCGGCCTTGGTGATGCGCTCAAGGAAGACTATGCAGGACGCCTTGCCTATGTGGACGGTGAAACCGGCAGCGTCGTACTGGAGCCAGACGAGCTGACCCTTGCAACCATGCGGGAGAAGTACGCCCGTCAGCAGGAAATGAACGCCCTCTATCAGACCATGAAAGGTCAGGAGGACGTGACTCTGGATGGCAAGAAGGTTAACGTCTATTGCAACATCGGCTCCCCGGAGGATGTAGCAGCCGTCCTGTCTAACGATGGCCAGGGAATCGGCCTGTTCCGTTCAGAGTTCCTGTATCTTGCTGCGGACGATTATCCCAGCGAGGACACGCAGTTTGAGGCTTACAAGAGCGTCGCCGCCGCCATGGATGGCAAGCGTGTCATCATCCGCACGCTGGACATCGGCGCAGACAAGCAGGTCGCCTACTTCGACATGAAGAAGGAGGAAAACCCTGCGCTGGGTGTGCGGGCGATCCGTATCTGCCTGAATCGCCCGGAGGTATTCCGTGCGCAGCTGCGCGCACTCTACCGTGCCTCGGCCTACGGTAAGATCGCCATCATGTTCCCCATGATCACCTCCGTCTGGGAGGTGCGTGAATGTAAGCGAGCCTGCCAGAAGGTCATGGCGGAGCTGGAGAAGGAAGGCATCCCCTTCAACAAGGATACGGAAATTGGTGTGATGATTGAAACGCCCGCTTCCGTATTTGTTGCCGAAGAACTGGCCAAGGAGGTTGACTTCTTCTCCGTGGGCACCAACGATCTGACACAGTACACCCTTGCCTGCGATCGTCAGGCAAACGATCTGGGCAAGTTCTTCGATCCCCATCACCCGGCGGTACTGCGTGCACTCAAGATGGCGGCAGATGCAGCACACAAGGCAGGCATCTGGATCGGCATCTGCGGCGAGCTGGGCGCGGATGTGAGCATGCTGCCCACCTTCCTGGCGATTGGGATTGACGAGCTGTCAGTATCTCCCTCTGCGGTGCTTCCGCTGCGTGCGGCACTCCGTAAGAGCATTGCCAAGACCTGCACACTGGAAATGCTGGAGTGTTAAGAAATACACTGTTGAATCGCCATAAAACAGCTACCAGCGGATCGTGAATGATCTTCCGGTAGCTGTTTGCTATTTACCTGTTTTGTCTTTGCACAGTTTCTGGCAGCCTGACAGCAAAACCTACCCTTGTGGCATACTTGCAGACCGTATCCGGCTTAACTACACACTTGCCCGCCAACAACGGTGCAGCGTCTACGTCAGTCTTTTATGAGATCACAAGTTCAGTTTCTTACAGTATGATGATGCTAAGCAAAACAATCAGCAGCAGAGTACTTCTTGGTAAAGAGTAGTGCACTTTGAGGAGAAACATCCTTTGCCGAATTGAATTACAAGTTGGCACGAAGTTGAGTTTGGTCAAGATATACTCGTTGTTTCGAAGAAATAGAGAAATCCGAACCCGTTTCCAACCGGAATCAGGTTCGGATTTCTCCTGTGGAGTGGAGTATAGCGTACAAAGCACACATTAAGCACTTTGTGGTGAAAAAACCCTTGACAAATTGAATCACAAAAAAGTTACCTCCAGAGCTATGCTGATCTGCATGGCTTTTCCAACTGCGTTCATTACACCGACGACGGCTGGTCGGGCGGCAACTTTGATCGTCCGGCATGGAAGCAGCTTGTGTCAGACATCGAAGCGGGCAAAGTTGCTACTGTTCTGGTGAAGGACATGAGCCGTATTGGTCGTAACTATCTGCAAACCGGATATTTCACCGAGGTGTTGTTCCGGCAGCATGAGGTACGATTCGTCGCCATTGCCAATAATGTAGATAGCAATGATCCGACCAGTAATGAGTTTACACCGTTTATGAACATCATGAACGAGTGGTACTTACGCGATCAATCCCGGAAGATGCGGGCGGCTGTTCAACAGAAAGGCAGATCCGGGAAGCCCATTACAACCAACGCACCGTATGGCTACAAGAAAGATCCTGCAGATCATAATCACTGGATTGTGGATGAAGAGGCGGCGGCAGTTGTGCGCCGGATTTTCCATCTTTCTGTTGAGGGACATGGGCCGTATGAGATTGCAACCATCCTGACGCGCGCGAAGGTAGAGAGCCCTGGTTACTATTTCTCAAAGCAGAACAGCAGCTCTCCACGAAGCAGGTGTGATCTTGCGCGTAAGTATGACTGGGTGGGGACGACCGTGTTGAAAATCCTGAGCAGGCAAGAATACATGGGGCACACGGTCAATTTCAGAACCCATAAGGTGTCCTACAAGAGCAAGAAAAAGAAGAAGAACCCGCCCGAGGAATGGGTTATCTTCGAGAACACCCATGAGGCGATTATTGATCCTGATACATGGCATCTGGCGCAGCATGTTGTGGGGACAAAGACGCGCATTGATTCCACCGGCTTGGCCAACCCGTTGACAGGGTTGATGTTTTGTGCAGACTGCGGCGAGAAGATGTATAACTCCCGTCGCAGGAATGAACAGGATAATGAGGCATCTGGTTTACAGCAGGATTCCTATAACTGTTCGACGTACTCACGCACCCGCCTGAGAGAAACGAAAATCTGCACCAATCACCACATCAGCACCAAGGCTGTGCGCACGCTGCTGTTGGAAGCCATCCGCAAGATCAGTCAGTATGCCATTGCAGACCCGAATGCTTTTGCACAGCAAATCCGCGCCGAAGCTCAGATTCAGCATGAAGCCGCAGCCAAGGAACTGAAGCGGCGTCTTGCCCGTGACCTGAAGCGTTGTGCTGAGCTGGATGCACTGTTTCAAAAACTGTATGAGTCGTATGCTACAGGTAAGATCACGGAGAAACGTTTTGATATGATGGCTGCCAACTATGATGCGGAGCAAGCCGATTTGGAGCAGCGCATTGTGGATGGGCAGCGGGAGCTGGACAACTATATGCAGGATGAAGACCGCATCGACAAGTTCCTTGAACTGACGAAACGGTACACTGACTTCACAGAACTGACCACACCCATGATTAAAGAGTTCGTGGAGAAGATCATCGTCCATGCCCCTGACCGCAGCAGCGGCCACCGTACACAGCAGGTGGACATCTACTTCAAATTCATCGGGCAGTTCTGCATTCCGGAGGAAACGGTGCAACTTTCACCTGAGGAGCAGGCTGCACAGGATGAACTGGAAGCCAAACGAGCTGAGTACCGGAAGAAGTACCAGCGCCGCAAGGAACTGAAAGCCCAGCGTGAATCAAAAGCAGTACAGGCTGACAGCCAAGACACCAACGCAACCGCATAACGCAAACGGCGACCCGCTCATGCAGTGGGTCGCCGTTACCATTTCAATAACAATCCAACATTTCAGGAGGAACCACCCATGAGCAGAAAAAAGAACAAGACCACTGTGGAGCTGCAGGCAGCGGCAGATCATGTTGATCAGGAGATCGCAAGGCTTCAAGCAGAGAAAAAAGACCTGCGCAAGCAAATCAACGAGACTGCCCGCAAGGAGCGCAACGCCTACCTCTATTTCCGTGGCGGCGAACTGACCCAACACCTTCAGGACAAGGCCGAGCTGCTGACCGACGAGGACATCAAGCTGTTCCTGAACTATGTGTTCAGCTTCAGCCGGACGCAAAAGCTGGTCAGCGATATGCTGGCGATCCGGCGCGGTGAGGCCGATGGCACCGTGGAGGAGCTGGTGCAGAGCGCCATGTCTGGGTACGGAAGGGCACCTTTCCGGGGCAACGATGTTCAGACAAGCTGACCCCTCACTTTGTGAGGGCGCAATTATACGTACGGTGCCCGTACATTGCGCTCTCCGAGGGGCACTGCGTGGTGCCCGAAGTCATCCGGCAAGCCTGATGACTTCAACAGGGAGGCAAGCCCTCCCTGCGCCGCCGGTGGCGTCTACCCACTGTTACAGCGCACGGCGCTGAAGGAGGCGACTTATGCCATGTCCCCATTATTCCATCTCCGTCGTCAGTCGGGGCAGCGGTCAGTCCGTCATGGCTGCCGCTTCCTACTGCCTTGGACAGAAGCTCTATTCAGCTCACGACGGCAAATGGAAATATCCCCACAGCAGCCCACAGCGTGTTCGCTACACAGAGGTCATGCTGCCGCCCAACGCTCCGGCGGAGTACGCCGACCGACAGACTCTGTGGAACGCCGTCGATGAGGCAGAGAAACGTGCTGACGCGCAGACCGCCCGACGGTTTGTCATCACGCTGCCGAAGGAGCTGACCTATGAGCAAAATCTTTCGCTGATCCGTGCCTATTGTCAGGCGCAATTTGTCTCCAAAGGCATGATCTGCGATCTGTATTATCACGATGAACACGACGGGAATCCCCATGTGCATCTGCTGCTGACCATGCGTGCAATGGACGAGCAAGGTCGCTGGCTACCCAAGACGAAAACCACCTATGTGCTGGATGAAAACGGAGAGCGCATCCGTGGCAAAAACGGCCGCTGGCTGCGTGACCGCCAGAACACCGTGGACTGGAGTAATCCGCAGAATGGCGAAATCTGGCGGCATGAATGGGAAGTTGCGCAGAACAAAGCGCTGGAAGCCGCCGGGCGACCTGAACGAATTGATATGCGATCCTACGAGCGTCAAGGCATTATAGATCTGGAACCACAGATACATCTTGGCCCGGAATCGGCTGCGCTGGAGCACAAAGGCATCCCCACAACTCGCGGCAATCGCAACCGGGAAATCAAGCGTGTCAATGCCATCATCGCCAGTTTGCAGAAAAGCATTGCTGCTTTGGTCGAGTGGCTGCAAGGCATTAAGGAGACACTGACCCGGCACGAAACCATCTCCAACCCGGACGATTACAACCTTGGAGAAGTGCTGCTCAGCTACCTTGATCTTCGCAAAGCTGACCGGGAATTCTGGGCACATAAGGCGCAGACAAAAGCGTCACTGAAGGACTTGCAGGCCGTCCACAACGCCATTACATTTCTGCAAGCGCGGAAGATCGACACGGTACATACACTTGTCTCGTACTTGTCCCGCACCGGCGCTCGTTTGAATGAGCTGCGCAGGACTGTACACAGCAAGGAGCAGCGCATCCGTGATATTGATGCTCTGCTGGCGGCTGACAAGACAATTCATGACTTGCATCCTGTTTACGATGAGTACAGCAGTATCCGCTGGAAGGGCGCAAAGGAACGCTTCGCCACCACCCATGCTGACGAGCTTGAACAGTACAAGAAAGCACAGCGACTCTTGCACAAGTTTGGTGTATCCCACCCGATTGACCGTAAGTCGCTACATGCAGAAAAGGCACAGCTTGAACAGGAAGGTGAAGTGCTGCGTCCCGATGTGGAAGCCGTGCAGGCTGAACTGGACGAGCTGAAGACAGTACGCTATTGGGTTCGCAAGGTCATTCCTGATGCGTTGCCAAGCCGTACTGAGAGCGGCGCATCCTCTCTGCGAAACACCTTGGAGGAATCGCAGAATACAAACGAGCTGGAAAATCTGCTGGATCGCACAGCAAAGCAGGTCATCGCACCTCAGCAGGAAGAAGTCCATCGAGAAGCGTACCGTCAGCGCAATGAAACCCTATGACACAGACCCGCCATCCATGTTTGTTAGATGGCGGGTCTGCTTTTTTCCATGAATTATTGTACCATACACATTGTCAACAAACTCATATTCATCCCGCAGAAAAGGATGTGATGATGTAATCAACAGGAGGAACAAAACATGAATACATACGGATACGCACGTGTGTCCAGTACGGATCAGAACGAGGATCGTCAGCTGATTGCCCTGCATCAGGCTGGCGTTGATGACAAGTTTATATTCGTTGATAAGCAGTCTGGCAAGGACTTCAATCGCCCACAGTATCAGAAACTGCTGCGCAAACTGAAAGCCGGTGATCTGCTCTATATAAAGAGCATCGACCGGCTGGGACGCAACTATGAGGAAATCCAGGTTCAATGGCGGATTCTGACCAAAGAGAAGGGCGTAGATATCTGTGTGATCGATATGCCGCTGCTGGACACCCGGCGCGGCAAAGACCTGATGGGCACGTTTCTGAGCGATATTGTGCTGCAGGTGCTGTCTTTTGTGGCGGAGAACGAGCGAAACAACATCCGCCAGCGGCAGGCAGAGGGCATTGCTGCAGCGCGGGCGCGGGGCGTCCACTTGGGCAGGCCCGTGAAGGAAGCTCCGGCTGACTTTGACCGCATTGTGAAAGCATGGGAGAACAAAGAAATCACGATAGCGGAGGCAATGCAAATGGCCGGTATGAGCGAAACCACCTTCTACCGTCGCAGGCGTGAGATGCAACTGATTCGCGGTACAAAGAAATAAGCCTTCATAAGGTGTACCTTTTGAAGGCATTTTGAACAATGCTTTCCAGCATGGCTCATGTCATATTATACGAGATATTTTACCATTTTTCAATAGTTTGCTGTGCTGAAATATGGAAAATTCGAAGAAAATGGCCCTTGATTTAGTTTGCTATCGTAATCCGGCAAGTTTGGCAAAAGGTACACCTTTAGCAAATATATCACAAGAAAGGGGTATAGGATATCATGAGCAACAAACACAACTTGCTTTCGACGATGATAAAGTGGGAGGGGAATAACATGAAAAGAATGTTAGTATTTGTGATGATCCTGTTGCTGGCTTTTCCCAGTCTGGCATATGCCGATACACAGACCGACTCAAAGAGCTTGTTTGATAGAGTGACAGATCACTACTGGTTCATATATCAAGGCGAGGGGATTATTTCGACTACTCTGACTTACTCCAAGGTAACATCACCCTCCGGTTCAATCAAGAAGGGAACTGCTTTCCCAGTATCTGGAACATTGAAACTGCAGAGTTTGACTGGAAACAGCGGTAAAATACTTAGTATTAGGTTTAGCATTTCAGAGACCGGAATTTGGGGAAAGAATGTCGCCAATAGGGAGTATAGTATCAACAAAAAGCAAGTAAACCTGGGGGACTATTCGTCTGCAATTGCACAGGACATTGCAAGTTTGCCGACTGGTGATTACAGATACTCATTAAGTGTAACATATAAAGGCAAGATCGATACTGAAACCGAGACGATTGCTTCTTCCACCTTTTCCATTTCAGATGATGGCAAAAGTTATGAGAAGCCTGAAATCAGCATTTCCGGAAGCTCTGGTACAAGCGCCATGACCGCAGGAACCGGCTTTGCTATTACGGGGAAAATCAAAACCAGTCATGGAAAACTGACAAAGGTTGTTGTGCAAATCAACGGTACGACCGTGAGAACCTTTACCCCCAACAGTACGACCTTCGATTTGGGCGCTAACGTTGGCACTATGCCGGAAACGAAGCAATTGGACGGCGGCAGCCACTATTACAGCGTCATAGCGACTGCTGAAAATGGTTATCACAAAGTGGAAGAAACTGTTATTGGACAGCGTGTTAATGTCAGCGGCACGCTCCCCAAGAAACAGTATAAGATCTCCATTAGTTCCGTGTCAGCACCGAGCTCGCTGAAAAAAGGAAGCAACTACGGCTTGCGTGGCGTTATTACGGCAGAAAACTGCACCCTGACGAGAGTATCTGGACAAGTGATCAGCGCGTCTGGCAAGACGGTTTTGAGTGGCAGTCGTTCGCTGAATGCTACATCTCATGATATTCGCAATTCCATCAACAATGATTTGAAGTTTGGAAAACTGGCGTCTGGTACTTACACCTACATACTTACTGCTACAGCAGTAACTGCAAGTGGGGAAACCGTACAGGAAACACTGGTACAAAAAACTTTTACGGTATACAGTGAAACGAGCAAGCCCTCTGAGGATGAAGACTACGACGATTGTGAAGACCAGGAAATAGACGATGACTACGACGAGTCGGAAGAATCAACTGGCACATGGGGAAGTTGGAGTGACTGGAGCACCACGAAAGTGACAGCCAGCGAGACCCGTCAGGTGGAAACAAAGACAGAAACTGTAACGAAAACTACATACACCTATAAGCATTGGCACTATACTCACAAGAAAAACGGTGCGCAAAACTCTTACGCAGAGTACAAGGGTAGTCAGTATGTAGAAGGCAGCGGAAAGTGGGAGTATAAGACGACGGACAAACCTCTGAAACAAACAGATACTAAAGATGGCCACAAGCGCTATAAAGTAAATGGTGTGAGTTGGTACTGGGAAACGAAGAAAGAAACAACGGAACAGGTAACCTATTACCGTTACCGTGACTTGCAGAAATAACATAAAGGAGGCATGAGTCATGAGGGTAAAACGGTGGATATGCACGTTCATACTGTTCATACTGTGCGTATCATCCACAGCATTAGCTGGCAATGAAACACAGCCGAAATGGTTGGTAGAACAATACGGTCAACCCGTCCTGATGTCAGAGAATACCGACGTATATGATACAGGGATCACAATTTGCTTCTTCCCGGGTGAGGGTATTGTAATCCTGTATAAGTTGTCTGACGATGCAGAACAGCTGAACGCTTGGGAAATTGTTCGCAGTGATGCGCTGGAAGGTTATGTTGCGAATGCACTGTGTAACGAGCCAATTAAGACTGTCTACATTGATTTTTCCGATATGTCAGCTAAACAATATCCAGACGATTTTACGGCAGCATCTGTCTCTGACGCAGAGCAATATAACGATTACGAAGCGTTTTTGAACGCTCTGATCGGTATTGAGGCAGATGACAATAGAGAAATCGTAACCGAAGATGCTACTTCTTGGGGTGCATGGAGTAGTTGGAACACAACTCCTGTGGAAGCAAACAATTCAACCCAAGTTGAAAAGAAGACACAATACCGTTCCAGAACTATATATAAGAATCAAGACTATTCAAGCTGGAGCAGCTGGAGTGATTGGAGTACTACTGCAGCATCTGAATCCTCAACACGAAATGTTGAAACAAAGACTGAATACCGCTATCGCGATACTACCAATCAAACGCAGTATAGCAATTGGAGTTCTTGGAGCGACTGGAGTACTACCGCTACTTCCGAAACGGCCCTACGAGATGTAGAAACCAAAACGGAAGAAAATGTTACCTATACCTATTCCTATAAACATTGGCATTATAAGCATAGCGAGAATGGATGGCAGAATTCATACGCCGAATATAAAGGGAGTAAATACGTTGAAGGGAGTGGAAAATGGGAATACAAAACAACGACAAGTCCGCTTCCTCAAGACGGCACCAAAGATGGCCACGCGAGATACAGGTCTGGTGGCGTTAGTTGGTATTACCAAACCAAAAAGGAAAAGGTAGAAACAATAACATACTATCGCTATCGCACCCGTACTGAGCAGCAGGTGCCGGTTACTGGCTCATGGTCCAGTTGGTCTCCCACAGCGGTAACGGCTACATCCACACGTGAAGTGCAAATAAGGACGCTGTATCGCTATCGTACCAGAGATGTGGTGACGAAGAATACGTTTGGCAAATGGTCGGAGTGGTCAGACTCGTGGATTGGAGAAAACTCAGAACGAGATGTAGAGACTCGAACAGTATATCGCTATCGCAGGATTGAGTGATTAGTGTGATTGCGTAACAATTAACGATCATGCTTCGGAGAACTGTTCCTTGAATAACAGCTAATTAATGATGCCTCCTGTTGTAGAATGGTCTCTACAGCAGGAGGCGTTGTGTATGTACAGAAATCAACTGTGAGAGGATAGCTTCACAGACGATTGACCTTGGAGGCGGAAAAATAATCAGGATGTACTGATTACGTATTCTCGTGCACGCTTGGCATCGTGGAATGACGTAAGCATCGTATTGCGGTCACCTTTTTTATAAGCTACCATGCTATCATTGTCTTTGAAGCATAGCATGGATGTAAACCGCGGTTTTGTTTCACTTTCATCGTCCAAAATTAACTTTTGCTTTCCTTCTTCTTGAACGACCTTAGTAAGTATGGAATTAAATACCATGAGAAAGCAAGGTAATGAAAGATCAACACTAAACAAAGAGATTCTCGCAGTGGCTTCAAACTCAAAATGCAATGCTTGGCCAATAGAGTTCTCAATACTGTTTTGGCGTTCAAGCGTCCAGTCGCCATCAATTGAATCTATTTTATTTGTATCCCTTATCGGCACCTGATTAATAAGGTTCTGATATAACTGTTCAACATCACATATTGTTTCAAAACCTACATCATCATGCGGAGGAATAAAGCATACATCCAATATGTCCTCGATTTGTAATACCTTCTCCCAGAAAGACAAGCTATCCTCATCATATTTCTGAACTTGCTCTCCATTCAGACGGCCTTGAAAAGGAACACCGCCAATAAATCCAGTTCCTTCAATAAAGGCATTATATATCGCCATAGCTACGACATAGTCCCGGATCGACCGAGCTGCCGACAGATTAAAGGAAAGGTTCATGGACATGGTATCCTTTTCTGTATCGAGCTGATAACTGATTATCAGCGGCTTGCTCTTGTCAGATGCAAACGCCCAAGTATGTACGCTTTTATTGGGGATCCGACTAACCGTTAGAGTCTGCTCGTACTTCCCAGAGCCAACACATAGGGTAAACGGAGGATCGAATTTCTCTGGGAACATATACAAGGAACCGTCGACAAAGTTTACAGGATTATGTGGAGACTGTACCATCATATTCAGGGGGAGTTCTTTATCATTGATGATTATCATGCCATCCCGTTCTAATTTTAATGGAATTCGCTCTTGAGCGTTATACGAATAAGCCAGAACATCCTTCTCAGTATACTTATCGCCCAATATTGCTTTCTGTTCTTCTGTAGGATCAAAGAGAATGCCACTAAATCGCAAGGAAGTACCGTTCACAGGCTCAACGTGAAGGCATTGCTTATCCTTGACATATTTCAATCCAGACGGAAGCTGATCATTCAGGTGATCTACCATTGCCTGTGGTATTGGCAATCCCGTCTGACGCTTATCTGAGAAGACCTTATCAAAATCAAAAAACATCAGAAATCCCCCTTTGCCTCATCCCAGACAATAACCTTTGAAATCAAGTCGTACTTGATCGAGCTGTCAATCGACAATGCGTCAATGACATCTGTAAGAGCATGAAAGTCATTGCGAGACCGGACTATGATATGCTTGACTTCACCGTACTCGAAGTTCAGTGCCAATGATGATTCCCGTGCCATTGCTTTGCTCATTTCGTCTGGAACTTTGATCTTGATAAGCTGCTCATCGAAGTACAGGGGCTGGAAATCAGAAGCTTCAAGATTAGGAATGTATCGCCATTCACATTCGTCTGCAAAGCAGCGATCTTCAAACTCGCATTTCACCCTGTTCTCAAATTTTCCGGAATAAGGTTTTAGGTACATCAACTGATGCAGCATGAGTCCCTTCAAATGCTTTTCGATCTCGCTATGTGATGCTCCTGCTGCCTGTAGAGCATGATTAAATGAAGCCGAATAGTCTGCACACAAATCGGACGCAGGGTTAATATACTGTACTGGCTGGATATGCTTATGCATTCCCCATTCTTTCGTAAAGGCAATGCCGTAATAACCATAGCATGCCAAATGCTTACCTAACCGATGAAGATTGATGTCACAAAAACATTTCATCGGGATAGAGACGCGTGATATGCCTTCAATCTGTAGATAGGCAATGTCCTCTGTACAATAGCGTGGTGAAATCATAGCCTTCTGAAGTATCGTATGAAGGTATTCAGGTTGCTTCATGAACGTAAACAGTGTGTCTGCTTGAATCTCAGACGGGATATGCGTAGAGACAGCTTCTACGGTCGGCTCAGCTTTACCGAGATCAATACTACGCTCAATAGTCTCCATAATAACACCCCTTATTCATACGTATACTCATTATACCAAATATGTTCTTCCTCGACAATAGCCTTATGTCCCAATATAGTATATCTCTCTACAGGCGCAACGAAAGAATCAACTCGTGGATCTTTATGACGCTTAGTAGACCCCTTTTGGTCACATCGAACATTGGACCTGCATAAGTTTACTCCATCACAATGAAATAAAGAAATCCGAACCCATTTCCAATCGGAATCAAGTTCGGATTTTTTTATTTGTAGATAAATTAACCCTTGACAAACCGCTCCCCCAGAGGGAGCCTTTCTGCCCCTTTGCAGCAGTTCGGAACAAGCTGCAGGAAACAGACAATCCGCGGCAACTCTTGGCCCCCTCCGGGAGGGAGCTGTCGCCCGCAGGCGACTGAGGGAGAATGCGCAAGCTGCTGTAGAAGTCCACTGCACAGGGTCAGATTGCATTTGCCTCCTGCAGCATCCAATCCACATACAGGCCATACCCCTGAGTAGGGTCACTGACAAACACATGAGTGTGGCGATGATACCGATTAGATTCTGGCCAGCGCCACATTCTTATACGCTGGGTCTGTCGTAACTTCCTTCAAAATATCCAACTGTTCTGGAAAATGAATTCCCTGCGTTTCTTCCCGAAGTTCGATTTCAATAATCGCCTGATCTGACCAGAATGGATACAGATCAATTTCAAAATACTGATTCTCATACGTCAGGCAATAACGCGTCTTGCGAATAGGCCGGCAAGCCGAATCGGCGTCCATCAGGCAACGAAGGTATTCGTCTTTGCTCAGCCTGCGCTCGATTTCAACGCGTTTCATGTCGCTGACGGTCTTTTTCGTTGTCTGAGAATAGATGTAATGCCCGTCCATACCACGCTGGCGAACACGGGTTTCGCTTCCATCGTCCGTTTTCAGATAGGTCTGGATGATTTCAACACGCTGGCAGTTGGGCTGCGCCTCCAACCATGCAATGTCGGGATATGCTATGAGATATTTACGTTCAATTTCACAGGGTGCAGGTTCTCCCAGAAACACGGAAATCTCTGCCACCAAGCGTTTGAGCTTGTCTTCAAAATCGGACGAATTATCAACAATTCGCAAATGAGGGTGTCCTGTCCATGCGGCAATCAGTTTATCGTCAAGAGCAGCTGCCTGTTCCGGTGTTTCAGTGCGGGCTGCGTTATTGGCTGTTGTATAAAACTGTTCCGCGCCCTTGGCTGCCGTGACAAGATGGAACACTGCGTCGTAATTATCTCTCAGTTCCACTTCGTTACTGTTCACAGCAGAAGCAACCATAGCAAACTCCAGCTCAGTCATATAGGCTTTGTTATCAAGCGCACCGCGATCGCAAACGATCAGCACCTTATCAGCCTTCATGGTTGCAGCTCCCTGCTCAAACACTCTTTCTTTTTCCAACTGCAACTGCAACAGACATTTCTGAAAATCCACACCTGTTCCACAAGTCCACGGTGCAAGACCGCCGCTGATCAATTCAGTCGCGGTTTCCGGAACAAACAGAACAGCATAGCCCAGCTTGGTAAAAAAATTCTGAATCCAACTCATAGCCGTGGTTTTTCCTGCGCAAGGGCCACCGGTAATAACAATCTTTGTTATTTGCATACTCCTTTTTGTCTCCTTTGCATACAGTATTTCTTCGATTGATACACAAAACACCTCGGCAAGCTTTCTGATCAAATTAGTCGTAGGTTTCGCCGCTCCGTTTTCCCATTTTGACACAGCTTTGTCAGTAACGCCGAGCTTCTGTGCCAGCGCACGTTGTGTCAAGCCGGCCTTGCGCCGCAGTCCGCAGAGATAGTTGCCAAAATTGAAATCATTCATTGCTTATCCTCACATACCGATGCAGATATTCATCCATTTTCCAGCACACCGGCAAGCTGACCAACAGAAGAACCACATCAGCAATGAATGCATATATATTCTTTGCCACCCTGAACATGAACGGCTGGCCATAAATAACATACTCAACGCCAGACTTTACTATCAGAATCCCTGCAGCAACAAAAACAACGACAGCCAAAGCATTAAGCATCCATTGCAGTGTTTTCTTCGGAACTTTTTTGTCACACGGAAAACAATACCCAAACCCAATCCGATCAGCACATTGCCCAAGGCCCAGCCAGGCATACCTCGCAGCCCGTTTGTCAACAAGCAGTAGATCACAACGCCTACAGCACCGACCACAGCACCGCCTGTTGGCCCAAAGGAATAGCAATATACCACAACAACCACATATCCTAAACATAGATAGTAATTTTCAAATACAGGTACCTGCAAACACATGGTCAGAACAACGAACAAAGCAATTCCCATCGCATACAAACAAACCATTTTTGTTGATCATTCCATACACATCCTCCGCTCGTACTGTGATGAAGTTTCCTGTGTCTCTTCCTGGCCCAATTATACCACAGCGAATTTCGGACATCAATATGAACCATAGTGAATAACGGTAGAACTCATTATCCATTCATGTATAGTTTGTCAATGAGCACCAGCCTCCTGTATCATCCAGTCGATATACAATCCATATCCCTGGGTTGGATCACTCACAAGCACATGGGTGTGTCGATGATACCAAAGCTTAATTTCAAAAAATCCGCTTGACAGAGTATTAAAATAATATTATAATAATATTAATCTAATATTAGGAGGGCGAGTATGGGGATTGATTTGCTTACCATCTTCAAGAATGCTGACTTGAAAGAGATTGGAAAGACCACCGCTAACATCATTTCTTTGGCCTTCAAGCCAAACATGAAAACCGGAGAGCGAATGGCACGCGCTATGCTTGACGATGGCAGAACTCTCATAAAGACTATAACAGCATCGGGTGTTGTTACGGAGACAGTTCACAGGATCCCAGAAATCCTTTCAGTCGCGCAGAGAAACGAGGTCATCAAAGATCTTGCGAAAAAGAAGCTCACGCAAGAAACCATTGCAGCGATGCTGGATATTTCTCAATCGACCGTTTCGAATGTTCTTAGGAAGAAATAATCGTCATCGTACGCTTCAACAATACTTGTAAGGCGGCAGAGTTGACACTCCGCCGCTTTTCTTATACTCAAATTCCCGCAGCTTCCTCCAACATCCAATCCACATACAGCCCATACCCCTGTGTCGGATCACTCACAAACACATGGGTGTGGCGGTGATACCTAAGCTTCTCTCGCAATTCTAATCTTATTTCAAAGCTGCCATCATTGCTTTCAGCAAAGGATTATGTTATAATTCTTTCGTTATTGTGAAAGGAGTCTTCCTTATGCAGAAGAAGCTATGGAATAAAGATTATATCCTCCTTCTACAGGGAAACGCCGTCAGCACCATCGGTGATTTGATGTACAGCGTGGCTATTGGCTACTGGGTCTATCAACAGACCGGTTCCAGTGCCCTGATGGGAATCATGTCCTCCATATCGATGTTTGTGACCATGTTTCTCTCTCCGATATGCGGCAGCATCGTGGATAAGTGCAACCGCAAATGGCTGATCGTTGGCATCGATATCATGCAGGGCGTACTCATGCTGGGCGTGGGTATATTGGCTTGGCGGAATGCATTGAGTGTACCTATCGTACTGTCTGTCGCCTTGCTGGCCGCATTTGGCAGCGTTTTTTATTCCCCGGCTGTCAGCACGCTGATGCTTGACATCATCCCCCGCAACGATATGGTGCGCGGACAATCCATCCATTCGGGCATCTCTTCTCTGATTAATCTGGTGGGGACAGCCTTCAGCGGCGCCATGGTCGCATTCTTGGGTGTTCCCCTGATCGTAGTAATCAATGGTCTGAGCAATCTGTATTCGTCTGTTACGGAGATGTTCGTACATGTGCCCCGGACTCTTCAGCAGGGCACGCAGGTTTCAGTCGGCAGCATCCTACAGGATACAAAGAGTGCTGTCAAGACTATCTTCTCCGACGGCTGTCTGCGACTTTTTGTTCCCTGTGCATTGCTTCTGAATCTTCTGTGCGCAGGGCCGATGATGCTGATGCTTCCCTTCTGCGTGGAAAAGGGATTCACCGTCGATATGTACGGATACCTGACAGCGGTCACAACAGCAGCCTCCTTGCTGTGTGTGCTGGTTCTGGGCATCGTGAAGCTATCACCCAAAGTGCGCTTCTGGATCATGGCGGTCGGATTTTCGCTGTCCGTTGTTTTCTACGCCATCACCTATTTCTCCACGCAGTTCATCCCTATGTGTGTAACAATCTTCCTTGCCGGATTGGCAAACAGTGCAGGAAATACCATATTCAGCGCCGCCCTCATGCTGGCGCTGCCAGAAAAAAACAGAAGTGCGATTCTCGGCTTTGTCCAGTCCGCCTCTGTTGGGGGCGCAGCTCTCTCGTCGGTCATATACGGTTTTCTGGGAGATATTGTCCCGCTGTATCTGGTCTTTGCCGCTGGTAATATCATCTCTATTCTGCCCATGCTATTCCTTTGCTTTAACAAGCAGATAAAGTCATTTGTCATGGAGCATCACGAGTAAACCTGATACATGTAAAGTGCGCGCCACAAACAAGGCGCGCACTTTCTTATTCGCTCTCCGCCTCCTGCAGCATCCAGTCCACATACAGCCCATACCCCTGTGTCGGATCACTCACAAACACATGGGTCACCGCGCCCACAATCCGTCCATCCTGCAGGATCGGGCTGCCGCTCATTCCCTGTACGATGCCGCCGGTGGCTTCCAGCAGGCGCTCATCCGTCACGCGGATGACCATGCTCTTAGGGGCGGGGCTCGATTGCTGGTTCACGCGGGTGATTTCGATGGCGTACTCCTGGATACCCGTGCCGTCCACCGAAGACAGGATGCTCGCCGCACCCGTGTGCACACCAGAGCGCAGTCCGATGGGCAGTCCGTCCGGATAGAGCGGGTTGCTTGCCGCCTCGTCCATCTCACCGTAGATGCCCAGGATGGAGTTGCGGCGGATGTCGCCCATCACCTCACCCTCCCGCAGGAAGCTGCCCTTGAGCTCGCCCGGCGCCCCCTTCTGCCCCTTCTGCACCGCTACGATGGAGGCCTTCAAAATCTGCCCCCGGCTGACGGACAGCACCGCACCCGTATCGCCGTCGGTGATAGCGTGACCCAGCGCCGCGTATTTCCCCGTGTCCGGGTCGTAGAAGGAGAGCGTGCCTACGCCGGCGGTGCTGTCGCGCACCCAGGCACCCAGGCGAACGGCGCCGGTGGTTTCATCCTTTTGCGGGGTCAGAGTCGCCGTGATGGCCTGATTATTCCGCCAATATTCGATGGTCAGTGGTTGACTGCCCGCTCCGGTAATGATCGCAGTCAGCTCCTCGGCGGTAGTGATGGCCTTGCCGTTCACCCGGCGGATGACGTCGCCCGCCTGCAAGCCGCAGTCCCGGGCTGGGCTCACGCCATCACTGATTTCACTCACACCCACCACCAGCACGCCGTCGGTTCGCATCGCCACACCCAGCGCCTGCCCACCGGGGATCAGCCGTTTTTCCGGGCTGACCTCCACCTCGACCCGCCGCAGGGGGATCCCGAAGAGGGACAGCAGCAGCTCCGACGTGCCGCTGGTTTCGCTGACGATATTCACGGCGCCTACCGCAGCAAGGGTTTCGTCCTCCGAGGCGGTGACGGAGACGGCTTCACCCGACAGCGTCAGCCCGCCAAGGGTGAAGGTCTGCGTCTGTCCGGCGGTCAGCGTCAGACGGTCAGGCAGCGTCCGCAGCGTCTGCTGCATCGGTGAAAACCATGACAGGGTCAGGAACAGCGACAGCACGACGCCCATCGCGCGCCGCAGGTTTGATGGCTTGCGGTTCATGGCAACAACCTCCCATTCTCAAGGGGAAGTGTTGCGCACTTTGTCCGCCGCTATGCTGGTATTATTCGCCGATGTATTCTGCCGTGAAGACTGCAACGCTGCCCAGGACAACCTGACCGGCGCTATTGCGAATCTCCATGCGCCAGATGGTGTTCTTCGGCGCGGCCACATACAGAACGCTTCGGCTTTCACCAGTGATGTTCATGCAGTAGCTGCCATCCGCACGCTTCGTCAACTCGAACCATGTGGGCTGGGACATCTCCCAGCCATCTCGGATGAGGTGAACCGTGCAATCCGATACATCCACCGTGGTGGGAATCACCGCCTGGCCAAGGGTGATGCGCCAGTCGGCATAGTCGTTGCTGATATACTCCGCACTCAGCGGTTCAATGGCCATGGCATGATTGATCGTCCACGCCGGATCGGACAGGAAGGAGCCGCTGTATCCAAAGGCATTCTTGTTGCGCCAGCCCCATGGCGGATTGGCCTTGTCCGTGCCGAAGTTGTCCCCGCGAAACGCACCGAAGGAGCCAAACGCGGATTCATCTCCATAGGGGCCGTTGCGCAGCGCCCACAATTCATCCAGCGAACGCAGCTCGTAGGAGCAGGGATGATCCTCAAAGGCGCCGTTGAAGCTGACAGGCTCCTGCGCCTCGCCGCCGTAAGTATAGCGCACACCGCTGTCGCCCACAGACCAGTAGACGGAATGGTTATCCGCTGATTCGACGCTGTGACCAGCGTTCACCAGCGTGCCGTTGGGCGTGATGTAGACCCATGCCCGGTCTCCCGTCCGCGCCAGCGCGCCGCCGTAGACAGAGCCTTCCTGCATTTTGCTGCCATCCAGCAGGCCGTCGCCGAAATAAAAATACACATTGCCATGCCCCTGCGTATACATGATCTCCGGCGGCAGGTAGCCATCGTCCCCCTTGGGAACGGCCAGCATGATGCCCTCCAGATCATTCTCATGGCGATCAAGCCAGATCTCCGCATCATCGCGGGGATGGTAGAAGTAATAGCCGATAAAATAATGCGTGTCCGTCTCCTGCACGGAGTAGTACACCACGGCATTCAGCGGATATTCAGTCATGTTCTCCCAGTTGTTGAGGGTAACCCAGTCGCCGTCATAATCGACGGCTGTGATAAAATCGCCCTTGCCGCCGGAAAGCAGCACATTCACCGCCGCATCGATCTGCGGCGCATAGTGGATGGCGATCTCTTCATCGGTCAGCATGCCGTCGTCCATGGCGGATTCATAGGAAATGTCGATCCACCGCTGCGGACGCAGGCTGCCGCTCCAGTTCCTGCCCCACAAAAAACGCCATGCCAGCAGCAGGATCAGGCCCGTCAAAATGACGCAGCCGATCCCCTTCAATATGCGCCTGAAAAGCTTTTTCATGCATATCACCTCTGTTTTCATTGTACAATCCAGCGTTTTTGCTGTCAAGCAAAAGAGACGGCCCGGATTCGGGTCGTCTCTGAAAGGTCAGCTTTCGATTTTCGTCCACCTTGCCGGCACCATCGGGCACTGCAGGCCCTTCTTGGCCGCGCGGGTTTCCACATAGCAGCCGCAGAGGCGGCAGGTGCCGCTCAGCAGCTGATCACAGCCCTGGCAGATAGCCAGCCGCACACGATAGGCTTCCTCCGGCGTGCGGATGCCATCATCCAGCGAGGCCACGTATTCCGCAATGATCCGCGCCATGTCCGCCTGTCCGGCCTCTGCCAGCAGGCACCGGCATTGCTTCCGGGGATCAGCCACGGACGGTGACCTCCACCACGGAGCAGGCAGGCATATTCAGCACGATGCCCTGCTCGTTCACGGTGAAATCGGTGAACTCCCTGATCTGTACGGCGTTCTGGTTCTCGAAGGTATTCATGTCGTGCATGTCGCCCGTCAGGATGCGCACGGACACGTCCTTCGCATCGAAATTCGCGATATCCAGCACAACCTCCTCGGCGTCGGTGCAGGAGACGTTGGCGGCGGTCACGGTCAGCACGCCATCCTTCAGAGAGGCGGAGGCCGTCACCTGCTGCACACCCTCGACCTCGTTGCAAGCCACGGTAGAGGGCACGAGGTTCGCGTCCTGATGGGCCTTGTACAGGTCGAAGACATGATAGGTAGGCGTCAGGATCATCTGATCGCCGTCGGTCAGGATCACAGCCTGCAACACATTCACCATCTGCGCCAGGTTCGCCATCACCACGCGGTCGGCATGACTGTTGAAGATGTTCAGGTTGATGGCAGCAACCATCGCGTCGCGCATGGTGTTCTGCTGGTAGAGGAAACCAGGGTTCGTACCAGGCTCAACGTTGTACCAGGTGCCCCACTCGTCCACGATCAGGCCGACCTTGTGCCTGGGATCATACTTGTCCATGATCGCCAGATGCCCCTTGATCAGCTGCTCCATGTAGGCGGTCTTACGCAGGGTCAGGTAATACTCGTCACCGTCAAACTCAGTGGCGCTGCCCTTCTCCTCCCAGCCATGAGGATGGGTGTAGTAGTGCAGGGTGATGGCGTCGCAGAAGCGGCCGGCCACCTTCATCACGCCGTCCATCCAGGCCCAATCATCCACATTGGGGCCGCAGGCGATACGGTAGAGCTTGTTGTCGCCATAATTGCGGCAGTAGGTATTGAAACGGCGGTACAGATCGCCGTAGAACTCCGGACGCATATTGCCGCCGCAGCCCCAGTTCTCATTACCCACGCCCCAGTACTTGACGTTGAAGGGCTCCTTGCGGCCATTGGCCCAGCGGCGCTTGACCACCGTGGAATCGCCGGGGCTGTTCAGGTACTCGACCCACTCCGACATTTCGCGCACAGTCCCGCTGCCGACATTGCCGTTCACATAGGGTTCGCAGCCGATCTGCTCGCACAGCTCCATGAACTCATGGGTGCCGAAGGAGTTATCCTCCACCACACCGCCCCAGTGGGTGTTGACCATGCGCTTGCGCTCTTCCCTGGGGCCAATGCCGTCCTCCCAGTGGTACTCATCGGCAAAGCAGCCGCCGGGCCAGCGCAGAACCGGCACCTTGATGTGACGGAGGGCCTCCACCACGTCAGTGCGCATGCCGTTCTTGTTGGGGATGGGGCTGTTTTCCCCCACGAACAGGCCGCCATAAATGCAGCGGCCCAGATGCTCGGAAAAGTGGCCATAGATGTTCTTGTTGATGACAGCGCCGGTCTGGGCGGCGTTCATCTTAATCTTCGCAGACATGGATGTACCTCCAGGGCCTTCGACCCGTTTTTATCACCCGATGTGGATATGCAAATCAGGCTGAATCATGATTCGTGACAGAAAGGAGAATTCCTGCTGGAGGAACGATGATTTTTAACAAAATGGGCGTTATTTTTTCGCATGCAAAAGAGAACCGCTTCCCGAGTGGGAAGCGGCGTTTCTCATGCCTGGGACTTCTGCTGCAGCGCCTCGACGATCTTCGCCTGGAAGCGCTCGCTCAGCACGGCCATCGATTCAATATGCACCTTACCATATTTGAGGATCAGCTTCATGGAATCCCTGCTGCGCTTGAGTCCCTCAATCTCATCAAAGCGGTAGGTGAACGTATGTCCCAGGAAGGTGGTGTAGGTGAATTCCGTATCAGAAATGATATACACCTTCTGATTCTTCCAGCACAGCAGTGCGGCCATGCCCAGCACCACCAGCGTTGCACCGCCGATGTAGAGCAGCACAGTATATTTGTCCGCCGGACGGGTTGCCGCCGCAATCGCAGCGCCGATGCCCGCTGCCATGATCGCCGCGCCCATCGCCACCAGCCTGCCGGGCAGGTACATATCCGCATCGCGGCCCTTCTTGCCGGTCAGGAAGGTGTAGACCGCGCCTGCTGCCGATACAATCAGCAGGAGAAGGATGTAAATCAGCTTGAATGCCATGTAGGTTCCTTTCTGTGCATGAGACCGTATGCTGAAAACTACGCCGCGCTGGCGAACAGGACAAATCGTCTCTTTGATATTATTTGATCATTGCCTGCGTCTCCGCCCAGCCGCGCTCGACCTCGGCCTGATGCTTGGTGGCGTAGGGACCGATGGCAGTCACCTGCGCCTGAGTGCGCGGGAAGTGAATGCAGGTGTGGCCAGGGAAGTTGTTGTCGGTGATGTGCTGCACTTCATGGGGGACAGAATGGGTGGTCGCCATGCGGATGGTTCCATCGGCGAAGATGACCCAGACAGACTTGGGCGTCCAGGTGTTGCCGCCAAAGGCTTCCTCCATCTTGGCTGTGTCCGCCGCGGTCAGCGGCTCAGCCTCGGCATGCTTGCCATAGGAGAACATGTGCACCTGCCAGGAGATGCCCGTGGAATAATCATACACGGTGGCATAGGGGTACTGACGGCAGGCGTTGCGCACGGTGGAGTACCAGTATTCGTACACGACGTTGGCTGCCGTGACGCGCACGGTGGTGCCAAGGCCGAGGCTCGCATCCGGTGCCGTGGTAACAGCAGGCGCAGAGGGGGTATCGCCGCTGCCCGTGTTGAGGTTGTTGAGCGCCGCGATGGTCTGCGAACCCGCAATACCATCCGCCGTGAGGGCATTGGCCTTCTGGAATTCCACCAGCGCGCGGTAGGTCTTGATGCCGAACTTGCCGTCCGCCACGCCGGAGAGATAGCCCAGAGCAATCAGACGCTCCTGAATGAGCGTGACCGCATCGCCCACATCACCCTTGCGAACAAGGGCAGTCTGGATGGTAGCGGGCTCCGGGGTACCGGTGGGAGCAGGCGTCGCCGTGGGGGTAACCGCCGTGGTGCTGTACAGCGCTGCGAGGGTCTTCGCACCCGCCACACCGTCACGCACCAGGCCGTTGCGTTTCTGGAAGTTGTAAACCGCCTCGGCCGTGTCAGTGCCGTAGATGCCGTCCGCCGTGCCGGAGAGATAGCCCAGCGTGATCAGGCGCTCCTGAAGATTGGTCACGTCCGTGCCGCGCATGCCCTTTTTCAGCGTGGTGAAGGTCTCCACCGCACCGCCGGCCATGGCGCCGTTATCCATGATGGCGGTAGACGCATAGAGCGCCACCTGGGTGTCATAGCCCGCCACGCCATCGACCGTCAGGCCGTTGTTGCGCTGGAAGGCACGGATGGCCGCCACATCGTCCGCCTTACACTCGCCATCCAGGATGGAATCATAGTAACCCAGCTGGGTCAGACGCTGCTGAAGGCGCAGCACCGCATCGCCCTTGGTGCCCTTGCGGATCACCACAACGTTATCCTCGGTGATGGGCGCGGGCGTGGCCGTCGCCACCGTGGTGGTTGCTACCGTCGGCGCCGGCGTGCCCAGCGGCACATAGCTGGCCGAAAGTGCCATGTAGGAGAAGAGAACCTTGTTGGTGTCCGTGCCTGCCACACCGTCGCTTTCCAGGCCGTTCTTGTTCTGGAAGGCCTTCAGGGCTGCGACGCTGGCCGTGCCGAATACGCCATCCGCCTTGCCGGAGAGATAGCCCAGATCGATAAGGCGCTGCTGCACGAGCTTCGCATCACTACCCGTATCGCCCTTGCGGACGACGTCGCCTGGCATGGTGAAGGTCGGCAGCGCCGTGGGGGTGGGCGTAGGCGTCGGGGTGGGCGTGGCATTGGCGGACAGACCGCCCAGGTCCAGCAGCAACGCCTGGGTTTCCGCACCGCACACACCATCCTGGGTCAGGCCATTCTTCTTCTGGAAGGCCTTCACCGCCTTAACGGTGGCGCTGTCATAGGTGCCGGAGATGCTGCCGGTGTAATAGCCCAGCTCGGAAAGCTTGCTCTGGATGGTACGCACGATGATGCCCTTGTCGCCGCTCTTGACAGACAATCCGCTGATGGCGGGCAATGTCCTGATCTCGGTCTTCGTTCCCTTGCTGTTCTTGGGCTTGCCGTTGAAGATGAAGGCCTGCAGATTGGCATCAGCAATGCCGGTGATGGGATACTCATTCACCCGCTGGAGGGCCATGACCGCCTGAGCCGTGCCAGCGCCATAGATGCCGTCCGCCGTACCGTTGAGGTAGCCCAGCTCAATGAGGGCCTCCTGCAACGCCATGACCTGATCGCCGTCCGCGCCGGACTGCAGCACCTGATAGCTGCCCATGTCGGTGGTGGGTTCCAGGGTCGCGCCGGGATTGGGCATGGCTGTGGCCACTACGATGGTCGCCAGGCGCAGGTACTTCTTCTGGCAGTAGCCGGTGGTACCATTGTAGGTCACCTTGGCCCAGATACCGTTGACGCCCTCCACCGTCACCGCCGCCCCCTCGGGGATCGACGCCAGGCGCTTGGCGGAGGTAGAACGGGCCTTGCGCAGATTCACACTGCCCGTGGTCACAGTCTGATAGGGATAGCCCGCAGCCGTGAAGCTGTCGCCGGAGGACGTGCCTGCGCTGCTCTTGTCCACATACTGCTTGAAGACATAGCCCGTCTTTCCGTCATACTCAATGCGGTAGAAATTGCCCGCCGCACCCACAACGGTGACAGTCTCCCCCTCGGGGATGCGCGCAATGACATTCGCCGTGGACGAATTGGCCGTGCGGCGCATGTTGGTATCGTCGGTGGTGACGCCAGTGAACGGATAGCTCTCCGCCAACGCAGCGCCGATTACCAGCACCAGCAGCAGCGCCAGCCCCGCCACATAACCAAGCTTATTCTTCAACAGCTCCCAAAAACGCATGGACACATTCCTCCGCATGCAAAAGTACAGATACTATACCAGTATCATTGTACGGCACTTCACAGGGAATTGTCAACCAAACTTGTAACAATTCAGGAGAAACATCACCGATTTGCAAGCAAAAAGCCGCTGGATGCCTCTCCAGCGGCTTTTAAGCCTCCTGCCATTGGCAGTAACGAACCGTTATCTCCCGATCCTGCCGGGCTGCACTCGAACCCTCATCAGCCCATGCTGATTGCAGCAGCAGTAAACATCCCCGCGTCCGCGGGAGAAGAACCGCGCCTCTGCACTCCCCTCGGGGTACAGCTTGACCATCTCAACGCTGGCGTCCGTGACGTAGGCAATGAAGGAGATGTAATGTGCCTTGCTCATGCCATGCTGTACGGTCACATGGTATTCACCATCGGCATATTCAACCTGCAGGGCATGGTGTTCGTCCGGCTCCTCCGCTTCCAGCGCGGGCAGCGTAATGCCGCAGCAGCTGATGACGGTCTCGCCGGTCGTGTGGATCACATTGCCACAGATCGGGCAGAGGTAAAACTTCGAGCGCTTCATGTTGCAGGAACGGTTGGCATTGGTCACGCAGTCGCCACTGAGCAGCTCGATCACGGAGATTTTCAGAGCATTGGCAAGGGGCTCGATGAGCGTGATGTCCGGCAGGCCCTTGGCCGTCTCCCATTTGGAAATGGTCTTGTCGCTGACGCAGAGCTTTGCCGCCAGCTCCACCTGCGTCATGCCCGCCGCCTCCCTCAGGCGCTTGATCGTCGCTCCGGTAATGTAGTGGTTCATGATGGATCCCTCGCTTTCGTCATCCATCATACCCGCAGAGGGCCAAAACCGCAACCTACGCAGCGTAGAACAATCATCCGATAAGCGCCAGGAGCAGGAATTCATCCGATATCAGCTCGTAAGTCTCCCCACCCACATAGGCTTTGATCTTGATGCGATATGCGCCCTCCTCCGCCGGATCGCCATTGGAACGCATGCCATCCCAGGTGAAGGACGTGCCGGAGGGGGACAAATGCTCCGGACGGGTCGGCTGGCGGGAGGCAAGGCGGCTGACGGTCTTACCCTCGCTGTCGATGATGGTGACTGTCATTTCGCAGGGAATTCCATGGCGAACGATGAAGGTCATTTCCTCATAGGCGCCGGGGCAGAAATCCGCCTTCATCTCCACCGACAGCGCGGGATCGCCCTTATCCGGCGGCACGCACAGCACCCGGGAGCTCACCACCGCAGGCATGCCCCGCTCAATGGTCAGCAGCTGCAAAAGGACATAGCCGGAGCTTCCTGCATCCGCACGTTCGATGACGATAGCGCGCTCCTTCATGCCGGGGGACAGGGTGCGCCCCGCTATGCTGTAATTGCTGTACTGTCCGTTGTTATCGTAGATAAGCTGCGCGTTGTCAAAATCCCAGCGGCCATTGCGGTGGTATACCAGCTGATACGCCACCTGCACGCTGCGCACCACATTGTAGGTGAAATAAACGGTGGGTTCTTCCGTGCTGAGCACATCCGCCTCAAAGGTCACGCCCTCGATAAGGGCATCACGGCCTCGCCCGGTGTAGGCAGCCGCATCATAGGTGAGCAGGGCGAAATCGCTGTTTTCGGGATAGGTCCGCACGGTGGACGCGCCGTGGTTATCCAGCAGATACCGGCGCAGCTCCGTCAGGGTGATGCTGCCGTCGCGGTTGTCGTCCGCACCGTAGCCGCCCTCATCCGACAACGCACGCACCAGCGCGCCGGAGAAGTATCCCGCGCCTGCCAGCCGTTCGCCGTCGATATCGCCCGACCAGAACCAGCTCTCCTCCGCGCCGCCGGAGGAGCAGATGACCACATAATCCGACCCGGCAAAGATGTTGCTGAGATGCTCGTTCACGCCCTTGCCGATCATCGCGCCGGCATGGCAGGCGTCCAGCAGCAGCACCTTTTTGCCGGGGACGCCGTCAAAGAGGCGGCGCAGCTGGCGCGCAGTGACCGAGGACTCCCGCTCGCCATCGGACAGGAGCAGCATCATGCCGCCGCTGCCCGTGCCCTCCTCCCAGACGCCGTGGGTACTGATATAGAAGTAGCTCACATCATTGTCGTCCGCACCGGCGAAGGTCTCGTCCATCAGGGCCGCCAGCTCGCTTGTGGTGGTGATTCCCTCGGGACGGGTAACGAGGTTGGCCAGCTCCATCGTGCCGCCGGAAAGAGCCTGCGCCATCAGGTTCACATTGTTCGCCGAGGAGGGCACGGTATCCATCTGGCTGATAAACCGGTCACACCCCACCAGCAGCGCTCGATTGACGCGCTCATCCGAGCCGCCAGCTTCCTCGCCAAAGGCCAAAAAGGGCAGACAGAGCCACAGCGTCATGATCGTGAGCATCACGCGCAGGCGCATGGCCGTCCCCCCTTTCAAATATGTATGCCAACATATCCGTTTACAATTCTACATCAAATTAGACGCATTGCCTACCGGAAATGTTCTCTTTTTTATGTAACATTTGAAAATTTTTATCCTTCCGACACAAAAACGACGATTTTTTACTCATAAATTCGCAAAAAACGGCCGCAACTTTTGGTTGCATCCAAAATTCAAGCCAAAATATATAGCGCAACCGGGTATTTTTCCGTATAATGTCACCGTATGGATGATAACACCGCGTCGGCACAAGCCCGACCGCTGATCAAAGGAGGAAACTTCCATGACAATCGAAAACGCCAACCGCCTCGCCGAGATGCGCCGCGCACACGGCCTGAGCCAGGAGGAGCTGGCGGAAAAGCTGAACATCAGCCGTCAGGCCATCTCCAAGTGGGAGCGGGCGGAATCTTCGCCGGACACGGATAACCTCATCGCCCTGGCGCAGCTCTACGGCGTGTCGCTGGATGTGCTGCTGGGTCTGCAGGTGCCCCAGCGCCCGCTGGATGAGGGCGAGGCTGAATTCGAGGCCAGCACGGAGCTGCCCGAGGACGAACCCGCTGCCGCGCAAGCCCCCGCAGAGCCCGAGCCTGAAGAAGCCGACGCTGTCGATACCAGCAACGTTGATCTGCCCAATGGCAGCTTCTACGAGCACCAGGAGCAGGAGGCCGCCCGTGAACGGGCGCGCCGCCGCAGCCGTTATCCCTACCCCCTCCTGGTCACGGCGGCGTATCTCGTGCTGGGCTTCGTGTTCCACCAGTGGCACCCGGGCTGGATCATCTTCCTGACCATCCCGCTGTTCTATCTGCCCGAAAGCGAGCGCGAGCCCGTCCGCCTGCTGGGCAATCCGGTGATGGTGACCATCATTTACCTGCTCCTGGGCTGCCTGTGCAATCTGTGGCATCCAGGCTGGCTGGTGTTCCTGCTGATCCCGCTGCTCAATGCGCATCGCCGGTAAAATGCAGCTCCCCGAAGCCTCACAGAAGGCTCCGGGGATTTTTTGTTTATCCGATAACGCCAAGACCCTCCAGCAGGATCTTCACGCCCAGGAGCACCAGCACCAATCCGCCGATAAACTCCGCCTTGTTCTTGTACCTGGTGCCGAAGATGTTGCCTACCTTCAGGCCCACGGGTGAGAGCACAAAGGTTGTCCCCGCAATCAGGGGCGCGGCGATCCAGATGTTGGCATTTTGCAAAGAGAGCGTCACGCCCATGGCCAGAGCGTCGATGCTGGTGGCCACCGCCAGGGTCAGCATGGTCTTCACGGAGAAGGAATCATCAACCTCCTCCGCCTCCTTGTCAAGGGATTCGCGGATCATGTTGCCGCCGATGAACAGCAGCAGCACAAAGGCCACCCAATGGCTGATGCTGGTAATGAGCGATGCAAACAGCGACGCCAGCAGGAAGCCGATGATCGGCATCAACCCCTGAAAGCCGCCAAAATACGCACCGACCGCCAGCATATGCTTCGGCTCCACCTTCCGGACGGACAGTCCCTTGCAGATCGACACCGCGAAAGCGTCCATACTCATGCTCACCGCGATGAGCAGCAGTTCAACGATACTCATGTCTTTCGTCCTCCTGATGCGAAAAGTATATGCACAAAAAAACGAGACTCTACCCGCTTTCTGCGTACAGAAAAATGCGGGTAAGTCTCGTCACTTCGTACAAAGCCAGAGGGATATTCCCCCATTGTGTTGACTCTGTCGCACAGGATACGCTGTGCCGACTACTCCCTTACACGATATGTACCATAGCATGCAGGCATTGTGTTAGTCAAGACAAACCTTATCCAGACGCAGGCATCAAAGCACTGCAAGATTTCATCCCCTGAGCAATTTACAACTGCGGGTCAATGCAGTATAATAGACACAGATTATCTGCAAAGGAGGCTTCTCCATGCAAAAGAGACTTGTTTCCTTCCTGCTGACCCTGATGCTGCTGTGCACCGTGGCGCCCGTTGCGGCGCAGGAGGCTGCGGGCAGCGCGCTGTACCGCATTGCCGTTATGGCGGAGGATGGGAGCTTTGCCATCCTCGGCACCGGCGTGCTCTATCAGGAAAGCAATATTCTGCTGACCTCCCAGGGCTGCTGCATGGCTGACACGGCGCTCTATGCCATCAGCCTGGATGGGCAGGAGGTCATTGCCGTATCGTCCATCGGACAGTTCCCGGACAGCGATCTGGCGCTGCTGCAGCTGAGCGAGGCTGCCGTTGCTGCGCCGCTGACGCTTTCCGCCACCGGATTGCCGGAGCGGCCCGTCGTGAACAGCTACGATGCCAATGGTCTGCTCGTTCCCTACGCAGTGACGCAGGTGCGCAAGGGCCTGCACGGCGATGACCCCGCCTATCTGCTGACCACCGATGCGGGTCTGCTGCCCGGCGGCGTGCTGCTGGGTGCGGACGGCGGCATCGCGGGCGTCATTCTCAGCGCACAGGCAGAGGGAGAAGGGCATTACATCGCCGTCCACGGGGATACCATCGCCCGGCTGACCGGCGCGGAGCCGGTATCCGTCGAGACGCCAGAGGGCATTGCCTGGCTGGACGCCAATCTCACCTACGCCGAGGGCTTCCTGACCATCGACTGGTCTGGTGATGCACGCGAGAGCGGCACCTGCTACATCATGCTCATCCGCGAGGGCAATCTGTTCTACAACACCTATGTGGCAGACGCGGGAAGCACCAGCATTGAGCTGCCCGTATCCCCCGGAAGCAATCTGTACGTGCTGGTGCAGTGTGCCGAGGAGGCGCCATCCTTCGCCTACTCCCTGCCGGCTGACAAGGCCTTCCCCATCACTGTGCCGGAAGCGACCTTCGAGGGGTATGATTTTCAGGAAAGTTCCTATCTCATCAGCACGCCCTCCGGCGCTGACCCCACAGATTATCAGGACACGCCCGTCGCCACCGTCGCCACCGAAGACCTGCTGTCAGGCAGCGTTGATTTCTACTATCAGATCAACAACACCTACGCCGTCTCCGAGATGATCGAGACCTCTCTGATCGTCGAACTCGTCGCACCAGACGGGCAGTGCTATGCCGAGCCCGCCATGTACATCTTCGACCCTTCCCTGCAGGCGAGCGACCGCTTCGCCATGGAGCTGGCTGCGCTGTTTGAATCCTGCGCCGCCTACAGCGAGGACGAGATCATGCAGCCTGGCATGTACACCCTTCGCTACGCCATCGGCGGCGGCTGGGCAGGCGAGTGCACGTTCACCGTGGAATAACGGAAAGGAACACCCCATGCAAAAACCGCGTCTGTGGACGCTCTTCACCACCATGCTCTCCATCAGCAGCTTCACCTTTGGCGGCGGCTTTGTCATCGTGTCGCTGATGAAGCGCAAGCTGGTAGATGACCTTCATTGGCTCACCGAGGATGAAATGCTGGACATGACCGCCCTGGCACAATCGGCTCCCGGAGCAATCGCCGTGAATGCCGCCATCCTGGCAGGGCGTCGCGCCGCAGGAATTCCCGGATTGATCACTGCGGTGCTGGGCACCATCATCCCGCCGGTGGTGATCATCAGCCTCATATCGCTCATTTACAATCAGTTTTGCGAAAACGAGTGGGTCAAGGCAGCGCTTTGCGGCATGCAGTGCGGTGTCGCGGCGGTCATTGCAGATGTAGTGGCCGGTCTTGGCGGCAAAGTCCTGCGCGGCGGCGACTGGCTGAACATCGCACTGATGACCGTGGCCTTCCTCTGCGCCTGCTTCCTGCGGGTGAATGTGATCTTCATCATCCTTGGAGCCGCCCTTGTGGGCGCAGCACGAGCCATCCTTGCGGCGAAGGGAGGCCCACGGACATGATCCTACGGCTGATGCTGGTCTTCATGCAGGTGGGCGCCTTCAGCGTGGGCGGCGGCTATGCAGCCATGCCGCTGATCCAATCCCTCACCGTGGATACCCATGCCTGGTTGACCATGCAGGAATTCACCGACCTTGTCACCATTGCTGAAATGACGCCCGGTCCCATTGCCATCAACGCAGCCACCTTCGTAGGTCTAAGGGTGGCGGGGATCCCCGGCTCACTGGCAGCAACCTTGGGATGCATATTGCCCTCCCTTGTGATCGTCACGCTGCTTTCATGGCTCTACGCCCGCTATCGCTCCGGTGCAGCCATGCAGACCGTGCTGGGCACGCTGCGCCCTGCCGTGGTGGCGCTTATCGCTTCGGCAGCGCTGTCGATCATTCAGGTAGCATGCATCACCATGGAAGGGACTTTCTCCTGGCCCGGTGCAGTGCTGATGGCGGCAGCTTTTATCGTTCTGCGCTGGAAAAAATGCAGCCCCATCCCTGTGATGGCAGCTTGCGGCCTTTACGGCGTGGTGCTGCATGCATTAGGGTGGATGTAGATAAATGAACAGGACACCAACATAGCAACAGCAACGGGCAGCCTCCCTTTTGAGGGAGGCTGCCCGCTTTTTACTGTTTTCCTTCCATTCGTGCTCTGCGTACAACATCTGCCACAAAGGAGCCCTTCGCCGCTGTATAGCCGTCGCGGTCATGCTCATAGGGCTTCCACAGGGACAGCTTCAGCGCCTCATAGTCCTTTGCCTCGTCAGGATGCGCATTGAGGTAATCCCGGAACCACACTTCATCATGATCTCCCAGAGGACGCAGGTGCAGATGATACACCTGCGAAGCAAAGCCCGCCTCGGTATAGCCCTTGTTGTAGGAGCGATTATCTTCCTTCGCAGCCATGCACCGGTATCCGGCCCGGGCAAGAAGTGCATCCGCCTGGGGCAAATCGAAATCCTCCGGCACCTCCAGCAGGATATCAATGATCGGCTTCGCCCAGATCCCGTCAATCGCCGTGCTGCCGATATGCTGGATGCGCGCTATCATTTCCGGTGGCAATACGCCGCGCAGGCGCTTCTCCTCCCCGGCATACCAATCTGCCCAGCAGGGCTGGTGCTCCGTCAGGATGATCGGAAAAAGCACCCACAGCTCTTCAAGCGTCATTTCAGACAGCTTCCTGGACATGATTTCGCCGCCTCCTCACTCGCTGCTCTGCACATCCTCAGCCCGCAGGTATCCCTGCAGGCCCGTCCACCAATCATAAACGTGGCACCAGCCATCCTCCGTCGTACCCATCAGCCTGGGAAGAGAGAACCGGTCCGGCTGCATGGCACAGGGCACGCCATCGGGGGATTCGCGGAGCACCGCTGCCTCATTCACCAATTCCACATAGGGCAGCTCCGCCGGGTTGTGCCAGTACCATTCCTCGTCCCACACCAGCTGCGCCTCACCCCTCAGCAGCGCCGCTGAAGGCATCCAGCCGATGGTGTCGCCGCCGAGGATCGCCACCTGCGTCCAGCCGGACTGCATGTCCAGCACGCGCACCGGCGCACCGGCACAGTAGCCGCCAAGCCGCGCAGCCTGCGCATCCGGAGCTTCCATGAGCGGCGTATCATCCGCAGCGACCACTGCCCAGGCGGATGCATCCACCAGCGGAATCGCCTCTTCAAAATTCGTCGGCAGAGACAGCCAGTCCACCCGGGTGATATCCCGCTCAATCTGGACGTCACCATAGTAGACCGTGCCAAAGTCATCGCGGATGCACTGCGGCCCGAAATCGACCACGCCGAAATCATTGCGGGTCATCGTTACCAGCCAGCGTCCGTCCTCCTGTAATTCGACGATATAACCGGCATACTGCTCCTCATCATCCTGCATAAAGAGCCTGCACAGCTCCACCGAGGACCCGCTGGCATGGTAGCTGTCGCAGTCCACATCCTCCGGCAGGGGTGTACTTTGGGTGATGCGCCAAGCCTGCTCCGCCGCCTCACAGCCGACAAAGACCAGCGTGCCATCCGGCTTGGTCATCATGAACCACGCGGCGTCCTCGCTGATCTTGCCCGCATGATAGGTGTCATCCGGCATCAGCTGCGCCGCCAGCACGAAAGGCTCGCCTGATGGAAGCTCATCCACATGGACATAGCCGTCCACATCCCCGCTGAACACCGCCGCATGATACCAGCCACCGCCGCACGCGCCAAGGATGCTCAGTCCATACGCACCTCCGACAGTCAGCGCATGTTTGACTTCACCGTCCGGAGCGTCATACAATACCGGTACAGCCATATCCGGCGTGATCTCCACCTCCGGCAGCCACCAGGGGTTCCACCACCCGATATATCCGTCCTCCTCCATCTGCGTATCGGCGCTTTCCATGCCCTCCAGCTGCATCCAGCCCGTCACATCGCCGCCGAGGATCGCCACCTGCGCCCAGCCCTCCTGCTGTGCGCAGATGCGCACGGGAGTGCCGTCTTCATATCGGCCAAGGCAGAGCGAGGCTGCATCCGGGCGCTCGTAGAGCGCGGTCCTTTCCCTGCCGACCACGCGCCACGCAGACAGGTCGAGTGCAGCGAAGGATTGCTCCACCGTGGTGGGGATGGACAGCCAGTCGATCCTGGTCACATCCGTTTCAAAGGTCACATCGCCGTAAAACGCCCATGTGCCAAAGTAGCCGCAATCCCGCACCTGAAAGACCCTATCCTCAAAATGCAGCTGCGTCAGCCGCCAGACGCCGTCCACCAGCTGCACCGTGCAGGCCATATCAACGCCATTCTCCCGTGCGTCGGCGCCCGTGCGCAGCGGGATATACAGCGTCACGCCTCCATCCGCCCGCGGCTCCATGGAGGACTGCGCAGGCATCGGCGTGCTATGCGTGACCTGCCAGCCTGCTTGCGTCAGCTCGCAGCCCGCCAGCACACAGCTGCCCTCCGGCGTTTTCAGCAGCATCACGGCGTTTTTTTCGCCCACATGACCGTCCACATAGGTATGCCCGGGAAAATGTGCCTCCAGATCAAGCGTCTCCGCCTGCGCGGCGCTCAGGCACACCATTAGTACCAGCAAAAACAGCGCTGCACGTTTCATCGGCAGACCTCCTCTGTATCCGTCTCTGCCCATCAAACGCAGCAGCGCTGCCATTTCATCCCTGAAGATGCCATTTTTCTTCCGGTATCAACCGCCGCCGCAAAAAGGTAGCAATCTTCCTGAACCAATGCTGGCTTTCCAGATTCATCACCCGCAGCGCATGCATGCGCGGCTGATTCCTCTCCAGCCACACGTCCATCAGACGCTCCGCCACATAGCCGAAGACGCGCCTGTCCCGCTCGCTGTATGCGCTGATGTCCAGCCGCCTCTCCAGCTCAAACAGGATATCGAACAGCCATGCTGAGTACGCCTCAAACGGCGCCTTTTTCATCAGGCACATGTTGAACCGGCGGCCCCAACAGCGCTTCATCACCCGGTCATAGGCAGCCAGATCGTCCGGATGGCGCTCCGCCAGGATGGCGCGCACGGCCTCCAGATCCGCCGCGTGGTGGGCATGGGCATACTGAGTGTAGTTCGTTTCAATCAGATAGATGCGGGGCTTGGGGACGATCACGTCCGCAGCCTCCAGCAACTTCTCTGCCTCCGCAAGGGACAGCGCTGCTGATACTCCTTTGCCCATGGGACTGCGGGTGAAATAGCGGCGGTAATGGCACAGGCCATACGCATCGGCCTGGACATTCTTCCAGAGCCAGTAATGCGCCGTCAGCTCGCAGAAAGTTGCATTCCTGCCGCTGATGTGATCGCCCGTGTCGTCCCCCGTATATCCCAGTTCCGCGCCGCCCACCTGGACGGGCAGATAGAGCTCATCCTCCGGCACCACCGCAGCCTTGTGCAGGGCTACCGCCATGACGCATTTCATGACCTGTCCCCCTTCCGGCGCAGGTGCTCCCGGTTGATAAAGCCGCCAAAGAGCGTCCTGAGGAGGATCATCGCATCCAGATGCAGCGACCAGTGCTCGATATACCACACATCATGCTCAATTCGCCGCACAATGCTCGTATCGCCCCGCCAGCCGTTGACCTGCGCCCAGCCGGTCATTCCCGGGCGCACCTGGTGCTTGACCATATACAGCGGCACACTGTCGCGGAACTGCTCCACAAAGTGGGGGATCTCCGGCCTCGGCCCCACAAGAGACATATCGCCCTTGAGGACGTTGAACAGCTGGGGCAGCTCATCGATGGAAAACTTGCGCATGAAGGCGCCAAAGGGCGTCTTGCGGGGATCATCCGGCGTGGACCAGGCAGAATTCTCCGCATCCGAGCGGCTCATGCTGCGGAATTTGTACATCGTGAAAAGCCGCTTTCCCCGGCCTACCCGCTGCTGCCGGAACAGCACCGGCCCGGTGCTGGTGAGCTTTACCAGCAGCGCCGTGAGCAGCAGCACCGGCAGGAGCAAGATGATCAGCAGCAGCGACAGCATGATATCGCACCCCCGCTTGACGATGGCACACCCCAGATTATCCAGCGGGTTGGCGCGCAGGTTGATGACCTTCGTATCGCCCACGGACTCAATGGCCGCGCTGGCGGGGATGATTTCATGATAAAAGGGGACGATGCTGATCTTGGTACCGCACTTCTCGCAGATGCGGATGATCTCGCTCATACTGCCGGTATCCTCTGGCTCCAGCGCCGCCACGACCTCCGTGATCGCGGGATCCTGCAAACGCTCCTCCAGCGCGGTATAATCGTCCAGGCAACCGGCGATGGCGATTTCCGGCGCCTCCCGCTGAACACTCTGCACATACCGCTGCGCCAGCGGCCCCCTGCCGCAGACGATCACCTGACGCGGAGGCTGGGCAATCAGCCGCTGCACAAGGCGACGCAGCGTCATCAGCGTGCAGCTGGTCACATAGAATACCGCCAGCACGCCTCGGGAGAAATGCATCAGCCACAGCATGTACAGAATCGCCGCCGCTGCACCCACGCCCAGCAGATTGATCAGCCAAAGCTGCGCTGTTTCCCGCAGGAAGCCCCCCCGCCGGGGTGGATTGTACGCCCCGGTGAACGCCAGCAGCACCACCGCGCACACCGCATAAACACAAGCGGATACCACCGTCAAGGGCAGGCGCGCCATATTATCCAGATGCACCACCACATCCAGCCAGAACCAGGAGGCAAACCAATACGACAAAAGCATCAGCACCGCATCCGACGCGGCGCACAAACACGCAATAATCCGACGGTTCCTCTGATGCATCGCTGCCTCCCTTCCGGCCCCGGGCCTTTTACAGTGCCATCATAGCACCCGGGGAAGTCCTCTGTCAAGGGAACCAGGGGCCTGCCCCCTGCTTAGGAAGCGCTTCGCCCCCAAGAACCCCTTTTTGCGATCTCGCTTGCGTACCTTCGGTTGGCATTGCGCGCGCGTGGTTATTGCGGAGACGAAATCCTGTGTACCTTGTTGATCACGCTTTGGCTCAGATCCGTGAACAAACTTTGTTACAACTCGCGAATTGACAATCCCTGTCCGCCTGATGTATCATGAAAACACCACCTGATAGGAGGGATCGATGTGAAAAAGACACTGCTTGCGCTGCTTATGGCGCTTATGCTCCTGACGCCTGCCCTGGCGGAGACGGCTGTTGATCCGTTTTTGCCCTTTGTGTTGACGGCTCCGGCTGATGTGGTCATTGAAGAGAACGAAGCCAGCCGTACCTATGTACGCACCGGCACGCGCGTGGTGGCGATGGTCATTCCCCGCATCCCGGATGAAGACCCTGCGGCCTCTCTGCCCATGCTGATGGCGCAGTTCGAGGCAGCAGCCGTACCCGGCGAGGCGCTGGTGCTGACCGAGGGCTTTCATGGCCTGCAGGCCGTGACACCTGACCGCCTCGGCGTGGGCGTTGACCAGCTGACGGTCATGGTGCTCTTTGAGGGCGATCTGCTCATCCTCGCCGGCTATGATCTGGGGGGCGATGAAGAAAAGGTGCAGCTCCTCCTGGATGAGCTGCTGGCTCTTGCCACTGTCAACGGCGTATCCATCCTGCCGCACGAATGATAAGGAGGTCTCCCCATGGCTCTGATGCATGCGCATTTCTTCTCCAAAGCGCTCAATGTTGCTTCCAGCGTTGAGGTCATTCTGCCCGAGAGCGATCAGGGCATTGGCGTGACGGCCTCCGGCGCCGGCGAGCTGCCCAAGGTGCTCTATCTCCTGCATGGATACAGCGACGACCATACCATCTGGCAGCGCCGCACCAGCATTGAACGCTATGCCGCCCGGCACAACCTGGCCGTCATCATGCCTGCGGTGAACCACTCCTTCTACTGCAATGAGGTGCACGGCGAACGCTACTGGGACTATGTCAGCGAGGAGCTGCCCACCCAGATGCAGCGTTTCTTCCGCATTTCCGCCAAGCCTGAGGACACCTTTGTTGCTGGACTTTCAATGGGCGGCTACGGCGCGATGAAGCTGGCGCTCTCCCATCCGGAACGCTTTGCCGCCGCAGCAAGCTTCTCCGGCGCGTCGGACATCGCCAGCATGGCCCGCCGCCGTCAGGACGACTGGGAACGCATCTATGGCCGCAAGGCCGTACGTGGTTCGGAAAACGACCTCTATCACCTCATGAAGGTCAACGCTGATGCGCCCGTCAAGCCCCGCCTGTACGTCTCCTGCGGCACAGCGGATTTCCTCTACGACCAGCACCGCAAATTCGTCCCCGCGCTCCAGAAAAACGGGTGGGACGTAACCTCCTACGACGAGCCGGATGCGGTGCACGAATGGGGCTTCTGGGATCGGGAGATCGCCAAGTTCATCCCCTGGATGCTGGAAAAGTAAGCCGTTCCAATGAATACACGCCGACCACATGAATGGCCGGCGTGATTTTATTTGTGTGCATTTCCCTCGCGGATGGTCGCCGGTTCCAGCCCCAGCGCCTCCAGGCGGAGGGCATTGACCGCATTTTTCATTGCCAGCGTACGGATGCGGCTGCGGTTACCAGTGAGCGCCAGGGGGATGGCATACCGCCTGTCCACCGTCGAAACGCCCAGGAACACCGTGCCCACCGGACATTCGGGTGTGCCGCCGTCAGGGCCGGCGACGCCCGTGGCGCTCACAGCAATATCCGTACCCAGACGTCTGCGCGTTCCTTCCGCCATGGCGATGGCCACCTCGGCGCTCACCACGCCCTTGAGCGCGATGACCTCCGCCGGAACATCCGCCAGCAGGGTTTTCGTGTCCGTCTGGTAGGTCACCAGTCCGCCGCGCACCACTGAGGACGAACCGGGGATATCCACCAGATTCGCCGCAATCATGCCGCCCGTGAGGCTTTCGCAGGCCGCACAGGTCCAGCCGCGGGCCTTCAGGGCCTCCACGGCAGACTTCGCCAGCGAACCCGCATCGTCCTCCTCGATGGCGTAGATGACGCTGCCAAGGCGCTCCTTCACCGTATCCAGCAGGGGCTGCAGGAGTGCCTCGGCCTCCTCCTTCGTCTTCGCACCCGCAGTGGCCCGCAGCTGCACCTCCCCCAGGGAACAATAGGGCGACAGCGTCGGGTTGCCCCCGGTTTCAAGATCGCTCAGGCGGCTGTCCACCTCCGCCTCGCCCATGCCGAAGATACGGATGTAGCGGCTCACCAGCACCCGGCCGGAACGGCGGTGCAGATAGGGCTCTACCTGATCGATGAACATCGGCTGCAGCTCCACCGGCGGCCCCGGCAGGTGAATGACCACCTTGCCCCCGCCCATGGGGACGATCGCGCCCGGCGCGGTTCCGTTGGGATTGAGCAGCAGCGTGGTATCGGGCGTAAACATGGCCTGGGACAGATTGTTCTGCGTCATGTCGCGATGGTACTGGCGGAACCTTGAGCGCACCATTTCCTCCGCCTCCGGAAAAATCACCAGCTCCTTGCCCGCGACCTTTGCCGCCACGCGTTTGGTGATATCGTCCACCGTGGGGCCGAGGCCGCCGGAGGTGATCACCACATCCGCCCGGGACAGTGCCAGACGATACGCCGCCTCCAGACGGTCGGCATTATCTCCCACCACCGTCTGATGATACTGGCTTACCCCCAGTGCCGACAAGCGCCGGGACAAAAACTGCGCGTTGGTATTGAGCACCTGACCCATCAATAATTCGGTGCCGACACACAGGATTTCCGCAATCATAAAGCTACCTCCCCGAAGTCCGTTCAGGGAGGTAGTATTCGTCATTGAACCGGGACTATCCTGCATCAGGAATGCCGGGAAGCGCGGAAACATCGAAAAAGGCAGAGCCACTGCACATAGCGCATCGTGGCTGACATGGGGATATCCGTCTCTTTGAATGCACGGGATATCTGCCTGGGCGTCAGCAGCCCCCGAAGGCCCTGCCGCAGCACGCGGGTGGTGAACAGCTCCCAATCCCTTCGCTCCCCGACAGAAAGGTCGGGCGCCTCCCTGCGGCGCAGCTCCAGCAGCACGCAGTCCACCGATGGCATGGGATGGAAGTCCTCCCGCCGCAGATGGCGGACGATGCGAACCTCCCACCAGGGCTTGAGCATCAGGCTGGCCGCCGTCTCCCGGGGCAAGCCGCAAAAGCGCATGGCCGCGCCGCGCTCGACAATCAGCCAGGCCGCCCGGGGCGGATTTTTCCCCTGCGTCAGATTACGGATAATGCCGGTGGTGATGTTGAAGGGGATGTTGGCAAAGACGCTGTATGTGCCTTTGGGCAGCGGCGCGCGGAGGAAATCCGCCTGGTACAAGCGCACATTAGGCGGCAGCGTCCCCCGCAGCCGCGACGCCAGCACCGGGTCGATCTCATAGGTCAGGACGCGTCCGCAGCGGCGGCTCAGCGCCCGGGTGATATGTCCCTTGCCCGTGCCGATCTCCAGCACGGTATCGGCAGCGGACAAATCGGTCAGTGCCAGCAGGCGTTCGATGGTACGCGTGCTGGTCAGGAAATTCTGTGATATGCTGTATTCATTTTTAGGCACGAAAAAACACCTCGTTTGTAAGCGATGACGGCAGCAAACAAGGCACGACAAATAAACTGTCCTCATGACAGTTCATGACTGCTGCTCAGTCCGTCGTGCCTTTACTTCCACATCCGGGCGATCCGGATGCAGAAGGCCGTCATGCGTACACCCATGGTGTCACCTTCGCTTTCTGCAGGATAGGGTCAGTATAGCACAGCCGCCCCCTGCTGTCAACGCAAAGTCCGCTGCGCACCTGCACAGCGGATCTGCCTGTTATTCCGTTACCTTAATCAGCCGCTCATGCATCACGATCATCAGCACCAGCAGCGCCGCGAGATACACCGGATACAGCCCGGCGCTGATGTTGTTGGCAATCAGCCCGAACAGCGGCGGCATGAGGGTCGTACCCATATAGGCACTGGCCATCTGCACGCCGATGAAGGCCTGGGATTTCTCCGTGCCGAACCGGATGGGCGTGGCATGGATGATGCACGGATACGTCGGCGCACAGCCCAGGCCGAAGATGATCAGTCCCGCCATCGCAGCGATCTCGCCCAGGGGCAGAAGCATCACCAGCATGCCCGCCGCCATGACGCCAAGACCGATGCGTACCATTTGCGTATCATCAAAGCGTATCGTGGCAAAGCCGCTGATGGCACGCCCCACGGTGATGCCGATATAAAACAGGCTCGCGCACCGAGCCGCGACCTCCTCCGTCAGGGCATGATGAAGCACCAGGAAGCTGCTGGCCCACAGTCCTGCCGTGGACTCCAGCGCACAGTAGCAGAAGAACGTCACCAGCACTTCCTTCGCGCCGGGCATGCAGACGAGGGCCTTGAGCGACAGCGCCTGCGGATTGATCTGCGCCGCCTCATCCTGCGGACGGGTCTTCCACATCGGCAGGCTCAGCAGAATCACCGCCGTCAACGCCACCTGAATGATGCCCACGATGCGGTAGCCCATCGGCCAGTTGGCGGCATTGCCTGTCAGCACCCATCCCATGATCACTGGGCCTGCCGACGCGCCGATGCCCCACATGCAGTGCAGCCAGCTCATATGGCGGCTGGAATAGTGCAGGGCGACGTAGTTGTTCAGCGCCGCATCAACGCTGCCTGCGCCAAGGCCGTAGGGAATCGCAAAGAGGAGCAGCATCCAGTACTGACTGCTGAAGGAAAAGCCCAGCAGCGCCAGGGCCGTCATGCCGACGCTCAGCGCCGTGACCCGCCCTGCGCCCAGCCAGCGGGTGAGGCGATCGCTCGCAAGGCCGGAAATGACCGTGCAGCCTGCTATAAGCATGGATACGATCCCCGCATAGGATACGGGGACGTCGAATTGGGTGTACATGATAGGCCATGCGGCGCCAAGGAGGGCGTCAGGGAGACCAAGGCTGATGAAGGCTGCGTAGATGACGGCTAAGAGAAGATGGAACATGGATGCCTCCGGTTTTTTCTGTTCCTTTGTAGGGGGGAACTCTCTCCTATTTCCCGGGAGCGGGAAATGACGAGTATCGTTGTGGGGATTTGCACTGCGGCGCGGAATACATCCGACGGCAAGGGGCTCTGCCCCTTAACACCGCGAAGGGCCAAGAGCCCTTTTGCACCCCTTCTTTTAGGTCCCTTGTTGGATGGCTTTTATTCTGGCGCCGAGGGGCGGGTGACTGTATTCCAGGACTACCAGCAGAGGCGAGGGCGCAAGATGCGCAAAATTGCCCCGCGCCAGCTTCTTCAAACCACTGACCAGCGCCTCGCCATAGCCCTCCGCCACCGCCTGACGGTCCGCCCGGTATTCCGCATAGCGGCTGTATGCATTCATCACCATGCCCAACACCGGCTGTACCAGCCCCAGCTCAAAGCCCAGGAGAATAAAGGCAAATCCGTAATTCACGCCGCCAAAGCCAAAGGCCTGATGCAGCGCAGGCTCGCGCACCGTCAGCCATACCAGCGCTGCCATCGCAAACAGGTTGATGATGTTCATCGCCTGCTTCTTGAGCACATCCTTGTGCAGGCCGTGACCCAGCTCATGGGCAAACACCGCGCAGATCTCATCCGTGGACATGGTGCTGAGCAGATTGTCAAACAACACGATGGTCTTCATGCGGCCAAAGCCGGTAAAGTAAGCATTGCTCTTGGTGGTGCGGCGGGAGGCGTCCATGACCTCGATGGCCTTGACGTGATAGCCATGCTTGGTCAGAAGCGCGGTCAGCTTATCCTTAAGCTCGCCCTCCTCCAGAGGGGTGAACTTGTTGCCCAGGCGGGAGAAGATGGGGTACAGGAAGCTCATCACCAGCGTGAAAGCAAACAGCACGCCCGTGAAGAGCACCACCACCCAGTCACCCATGGCCAGATGCAGCGCCGCCAGGGCGCTCATCATGCCCACAGACAAAAGCACCTCCAGCAGGAAGGAGCGGATCTGATCCATCACAAAAGTCTTCATGGAGGAGCGGTTAAAGCCGTATTTCTCCTCAATCACCATGGTCTCCACGTAGTTGAGGCCAACGCTGACAAGGCTGTCCACCAGCGTCTGGAACACCAGCACGGCGATCAACTGCACATACACGCCGCCGGGGAAGAGCCCCGCCACCTTCGCATGCACATCCAGGCTCAGCAAAACCAGCATCAGCCCATAGCTGATCAGGGTGCTGACAATATCCAGGCGGCACTTTTCGGCGCTGTAACGCTTCCATTGCTGATAGGTCTGCGCATCGTATACATCCGCAAGATTCGCAGGCGTGGGGTTATTGGCGCTGCGGTACTGCACGATCTGCTTGAGCAGCAGGAATGCCCGCTCCGCTGTCAGCAGCACGAGCATGAATACCTTCCAATCCATGGTTGATTCCTCCTTTTCGGTATCAAGGGATAGCATACCACACCCGGAAAGAGCCTGCAAGCCTCCTGCGGCGAAAAAGCCTGGAAAAGACAAAGCAGCCCCTTTGACAAAAAATCTACGAAAACACTACGAAAACGTCGTTTCCCGCCTTGACACTGTTGCCTTTGGGCGATATAATGTCCATAATGGAAAATGTACGATTTGGTCAAAGGAGGCGGATGAAGCATGGAATCCTTCCTTTTTGCTGATATTCAGATTGAGGCCAACCCCCTCGTCGTCGAGGGGTGGCATAAGCCTGGCAGCCTGACCAAGGCCAGCGGCGCATGGATTCATGCTGCCGGCACGGCCATGTTTGATAAAGGCGTATATCCCCTTTGCTCCCATGAGCAATGGGTATGGTTCGCCGTGGAGGCAGGCGAGGTCACCCTGACCTGGCAGGGCACGGAGCTTAAGCTGAAGGCGGATGATACCTGTTTCCTGCCCGCGGGCGAAAAGGAAGCCAGCCTTGCCATCAGCGAGCAGTGCCGCTGCGTATGGATCGCCCTGGAGGGCCCCCTGGCACCCATGGTGGTGCGCAAGATGGGCGCGCTGCCCAGCCAGATGTACCTGGCCAAGCAGATCGTGCAGGTGATGGTGCGCCACTCCGGCACCTCAGACGCGACCTATCAGCTCCAGCACCTGATGTACGGCATGCTGGCCAGCCACTGGGGGCAGCCCGTGGCCATG
>JAFUOR010000061.1 GCA_017481825.1 Clostridia bacterium | reverse complement strand
CCGCTGTCGGGCTGGAGCTCCTCGGTGAGGATGCGGAAGAGGGCCGTCTGCGCCTGCTCGTTGGAGCCGACGATGGCGATCTTCTGCCCCTTGGTCACCAGGAAGGATACATCCTTGAGGAGCTGCACGCCGTCCTGGGAGTAGTTGATGCCCTGAACGTTGAGGATATCTTTGCCGGCCTCGCGGTCAGGGTTGAAGTGTACCCAGGGATAGCGGCGGGAGGAGGCGGGCATCTGCTCGATGGTCAGCTGATCCAGGAGCTTGCGGCGGGAGGTTGCCTGCTTGGCTTTGGACTTGTTGGCCGAGAAGCGCTGGATGAAGTCACGCAGTTCCTTGATCTTATCGTCGCGGCGCTTCTTCTGATCCTTCATCAGGGCCTGCATCATCTTGGAGGACTCGTACCAGAAATCGTAGTTGCCCACGTAGAGTTTGACCTGGTTGAAGTCGATATCAACGATGTGGGTGCAGATGTTGTTGAGGAACCAGCGGTCATGGCTGACCACGATCAGTGTGCCGGGGAAGTCCATCAGGAAGTCCTCCAGCCAGGCCACGGAGCGGTTGTCCAGGTTGTTGGTAGGCTCGTCCAGCAGCAGAATATCGGGGTTGCCGAACAGCGCCTGAGCCAGCAGCACCTTCACCTTTTCGCCGCCCTTGAGGTCGCCCATGATGCTGTAGTGCATATCTGCGCCGATGCCAAGGCCGGTGAGCAGGGTTGCTGCGTCGCTCTCGGCGTTCCAGCCGTCCATCTCGGCGAATTCGCCCTCCAGCTCGGCTGCGCGCTCGCCATCCGCATCGGAGAAGTCCGGTTTGGCGTAGAGCTCGTCCTTTTCCTTCATGATATCGTACAGGCGCTGATTGCCCATGATGACGGTATCAAGCACGGTGCAGGCGTCGTACTTGAACTGATCCTGCTTCAGGGTGGACATACGCTGATCGGAGGGGTAGGTGACCGAACCGGTGGTGGGCTCCAGCTCGCCGGAGAGGATGCGCAGGAAGGTTGACTTGCCCGCGCCATTGGCGCCGATGACGCCGTAGCAGTTACCGGGCAGGAACTTCAAGTCCGCGCCGGAAAAGAGCTTCTGACCACCGAAGGTCAGGGAAACATTGCTGACTGTAACCATGGTGTTCTCCTTATTATCAATGGTTCATACAAACACACGTACAGCTTTTATTGTACCATAGTTTCAGCGGAAAGGGAAGGGGCGAAAGGGGAAAGTTAGCGGCTTTTTTCACCAGTTTGCGCTTCTTCTCACCGAAGGCGCAGCGGCAGGAGAAGATGTGTTAGCGGAGCCAATGGACAGATCAGCCCGATCAAGCCGCACAAAAGGATGAACGCACCGCTGTACTTGAGCATCCACAGCAGCAGGCTCAGCTGAGGCAGGCATAGCACTAACTCGACAGCAGCTCGGAGATGGTATTCTCGTGTCACACCTTTCTTTAAGGCGTGCAGGCCCATGAGCGCATGCGCCGATACATGTATCAGGCAGGGAATGAAGTATTCGATTTCGTGCAGCAAGCGATAAGTTCCCTGTTCGTAGTCGCAGATCTCCACCAGAGACAAAACAGCCAATGACCAAAGGCAGTGAAGCGCCAATAAGCCAGCGTGCAGGAGGGTGAAAAGGGGATGTCTCACATCGCGCATGGGTCAGTCCCCCCTGTCGTAAACCTCTCCACTGGATAGATCGAGCGTCACGCCATTGATCTGCACCACATCCTCTGACAGCCATACGATGCTGCTTTCCTTCTGCCCATATTCCCAGTAGATGCAGGTATCTTCCGCATCGTGGACATGCATGGTGTCGGCTACCGTGGCGTTCCCCTGCCGAAGATAGGCGGTCAGATTGTAGGTGCCGTCAGGAGAGGCGCTGGTGATCAGCGGCGTGTCGGTGTAGCTGCTGAAGGACGCCAGAGGCGAGAGAAATGCAGCCATCGGGAGATACACCAGCAGCATCAGCGTCACGGCGATCACTGCAAACACCGTGCCAAATCCCAGCAAGATACCCATCCCACGTAAGAATACATCACGGTCATAAGCTTTCATGGCGACGCCTCCCTGCACGCCATGAGAATAACACAAAACATATCGTTTGTCAATAAAATAAGCAAAATTACAAAAGTAAAATACAGTCTCGTGATAAGCGAGACTGCATCGGAAACGTTACTCTCCGCAGAGCCTGACCAGCGCGTTGGCATAGATCTTCGTTGCGGTGATCATCTTCGACAGATACACATATTCGTTGGCCTGATGCGCCAGATCCTCGTCGTCCGGGAAAGCGGCGCCGTAGGCCACGCCCTGCTTAAGTACCTTGGCGTAGGTGCCGCCGCCGGTGGACTGGGGCTCGGCAGGCAGACCGGTCTCCTCGTGATAAGCTGCCAGCAGGGAGGACACCAGCTCGCTTTCGGCGGGAACATGGTGGGGCTCCTTCATCTCCACAAGGGTCGCGGTAAAACCCGGGAGGGCCGCAAGGGCGTTGTCGCGGAGGACTTCGAGGTTCGCGGTGACCGGAACGCGCATGTCCAGCGTGCAGCGGAGCTCGCCGTTTTCCAGGTGCAGGATGCCCATGTTGCAGGTCAGCGCACCGGAGACCTCGTCCGCGCAGGCGCAGCCCAGGGAAGCACCGTTGCTCTCCAGACCGACTGCATCCGCAAGGGTTGCCAGTGCACCCTGCACGCCCAGCTCCCTGAGCAGAAGGAGCATCATGCCGATGGCGTTGCGGCGGCCCTCCGGATAGGCGCCGTGGCCGGGAATGCCCTCGGCAGTGACCCACACGCCCTCGCTGGTGACCTCAGCGGTGTAAGGCAGACCGGTCTTTTCAGCGTAGGCAGCGATCTTCGAGGCGATCTGAGCATCGCCCGCGATGAGCGCCTTCGATTCGCCGGGGATGACGTTGAGGCGCTCGCCCGTGCAAAGCTGACGCACCTGCAGCCCTTCGGCGCCAAGAGGTGCGGTGAGCCACATGTGCAGCATGGCCTTCTCGGTGTTGATGAGCGGGAAGGACGCATCCGGAGAGAAGCCCACCTCGGGCATCTGGGCATGCTGGCTGTAGTAGGCCATATCCTCCCAGCCGGACTCCTCGTCGCAGCCAAGGATCAGGCGGATGCTTTTTTTCAGCGGAACGCCAGCCTTCTTGATAGCCTTCATGGCGTAGAGGGCACACAGGGCCGGACCCTTGTCATCGCTGGTGCCGCGTCCGATGAGCCTGTCGCCCTCGCGCACAGCGGCAAAGGGCGGAACGGCCCAGCCATCCCCCGCAGGCACCACGTCCAGATGCCCCAGTACGGCGATGGCCTCGTCAGACTCGCCGGAGAGGGTCGCGTCCAGCGCATAGCCCTCGAAACCGCGGGTTGCGAAGCCCATGGCCTCACAATCGGCAAGAGCCAGGTCATACATGCGGCGAACCTCCGTGCCGAAGGGCGCGCCGTCGCTGGCCTCGTCCTTGACCGAGGGCACCTGGATCCAGCGGGCCAGATGCGCGGCATAGGCCTCGGCGTAGGAATCAATCAGCTCGTAAATCTTCTTGTCCATGGGTCAATCCTCCATTAAAAAGCGTTGCGCGGGTCAGTAGAGCGCCTCTTCTTGGCATCTGGATCGATGTACTCGATCTCAAGGCGCTCAAAGTCGACGGTCTCAAGGAATGCGTCGGGCAAAAAGCGGGTCTGACCGAACTCGTCCCATTCGCGCTGATTCTTGTCCAGCCAGATAGGCTGAGCGATGTCAAGCTTCCGGCAGGCCTCCTCAAGGGCCTCGCGGGGATCATCGCGGGTACAGGGTTCGACATGCTGCCTGTCCATCCGATGATGGCGGATCGTTCGCAGCCAAAGGGCGGTTGCCATAGGGCGTGCCTCCTTCGATGTAGCATATATGGGTATTATGCCACGTTTGGCGGGAAAGTGCAAGGGGCCGCGTCAGAGGACCAGGGCGACCTCATTCAAAAACACCATTTATGACAATGGACACAATGGGTGGGATATACACCAGACAGTCTCTGATAAAAGGCCACACATGATCCCGCCGACTTCCGCAGGAGGGGTCTTCGACCCGTTCCAATGCCGCCTCTCGCACGATCAAGGAAGAAGAGGAGACAGGGCGACGTGAGGCGACCGTAGGGGAGCCGAACCAAAGCGCGCGTACCAACAAGCAATCCATGCAAGTAGATCGCAGAATGGGTGTCGAGAGGGCCGGAAGCCCCTCGCGGGATGAAGGGGTAGAGCTCCTGCGCCCCGGAGACCCTTGCTTGAAGAGGTCACCCTGGTCAGAAGAGCGGAGGGAAGAAATCTCCCTCACCGTCTGTCCGGCACATCGGACCAATCATGCGCTTTCATGCGATCAAATTCTTCCTCAGTGATAGTGAGGATGGTGCCGTGCTTGAAGCCATAGGGGAAGGAGAACGCGGCGTCGGAGCGGACGAAATCGCCGCTGGCCATGCTGGGGGCGACGAAGGGTACGTAGCCCTGGCCTGCGCCCTTGACACCATAGTAATCGATGAACAGGCACCAGCGGCCATCGTCCAGGCGGACGGCGGTGGGAGCTTCGTACAGGCCCTCCTTGACTACACTCATGGCCGCGTCGAACTTGTCCACCCGCGTCCAGGGGCCGGTTACATGATCGCTGACCAGTTCAATCATGCGGTGCGGATTGCCCTCGGATTTGACGAACAGGTAGAACTTGCCGTCTTCCTCATACATGGCGGAGTCAATGCAGCCGCTGTCCTCCTTGCGGTAAAGGCGCTCGGGCCTGGTGTAGTGAACGAAATCCTTCGTGCGGGAATAGTAGATGGCCATGGGGCCGTAGTTGTTGTCGGCGTGGCAGTAGGACCAGTGCAGGACATAATCCTCGTTTTCGGGATCAAAAATGATATCCGGCGCCCAGATGCAGCCGCAGCCCTCGTCACCCAGGGTAATCATTTCCTGCTCCGACCAGTGAATGAGGTCATCCGACCACCAGTGGGCCAGCTCCTTGGAGCCGTGAAGGTTGATGTTGCGCCAGGAGTGGTTGTACTTCCCGCGCATGCCGTAGGCCAAGGACAGATCCGTGGCGAAAATGTGGAACCGGCCCGTCGCCCTGTCCCGAACCACCGTCATGTCCCGCACACCATGATCCCCGTAGTACGCCCACAGAACAGGCTGTCCATCATTGAGCGCCTCCCAGTGAAAGCCATCCCGGCTCAGCGCAAAGTAAACCTGTTCGCCCTCAGGAGAAGTCTTCTCCCGAAAATGAACAAAAAGATAGTTCTGCATAGCTTTTGTCTCCTTTCGTTTGCCAGGGATTCTGTCCCTTGGACCCCGGGAGGGCTCTGCCCTCCTCCTGGGGGGGGGGGGG
>JAFUOR010000060.1 GCA_017481825.1 Clostridia bacterium | reverse complement strand
CGCCGTAGGTGTCGACGATGATCTTGCGGCCAGTCAGTCCGCTGTCGCCCGCGGGGCCGCCGATGACGAAACGGCCCGTGGGGTTGATGAGGTAGCGGGTCTCGGCGGTCAACATATCGGCTGGGATGACGGGCGTCACCACATGCGCCAAAAGCGCCGTGCGGATCTCCTCCTGGGAGATTTCCTCCGCATGCTGGGTGGAGATGACGATGGTATCCACGGCCACGGGCTTGCCGTCCTCATAGACTACGGTCACCTGAGCCTTGCCGTCGGGGCGCAGCCAGGGCAGCGTGCCATCCTTGCGAACCTGGGTCAGGCGGCGGGTCAGGCGGTGGGCATAGGCGATGGCGGTGGGCATGAGCTCCGGCGTTTCATCGCAGGCATAGCCGAACATCATGCCCTGATCGCCCGCGCCGGTGTCGTTTTCATCCGTATCGCGGGATTCCAGGGATGCGTCAACGCCCATGGCGATATCGGGACTCTGGGCATGCACGGCGGTCAGCACCGCGCAGGTGTTGCCATCAAAGCACAACTCGCTGGAGTTGTAGCCGATATCCAGCACGACCTCACGAACGATGGAGGGGATATCGACCTTGGCATTGGTGGTGATTTCACCCATGACCATCACCATGCCGGTGGTGGCGCAGGTTTCACAGGCCACGCGGGACATGGGATCCTGGGTCAGCATCGCGTCCAGGACGGCGTCGGATACCTGATCGCAGAGCTTGTCGGGATGGCCTTCGGTGACGGATTCGGAAGTAAAGAGCTTGCGCATGTTGGGCGCTCCTTTCGTGGGTCGACAGGACGGCAAGCGTCCCGGGAAAAAGAAACCGACTGTCTTGCACACAAAACAGCCGGGTGGATCGTCAGATCGTCCTTATCTGCCAGGGGTCTTCGACCCATTTCAAAAGAGCTGACTGCTCCTTTGAGATCGGTCACAACAGGTGTGCACCCCTGTGGGATTTGGCACCTTCGTGCAGCTGCACCGGTTGCCGTGGCTTCATCGGGCCCATCCCTCTGCCACTCGTGATAAGGTATTTAATTGCGGTAAGCATAGTAACATATTCGACAGCGTTCGTCAAGGGGAAATTGCAGGAAATTTTGCAAAGGCGGATTTCCCGCGTCATTTCCCATCAGCGCCCGCAAAGCACCTCCTCCGCCCTCACCGTCCTGAACGCTGCCGCCCGGCCCAAACGGTTCATGACAGCCAGGCCCACGCCCTCCGGCGGCACGACCTCGGAGAAGATTACGTCCATCTTCTCGTCATCCAGGTCGCGCAGGGTGGCAAAGAGACGGTGCGCCACGTCGGAGGCGTCGTCCTGGCGGCCGATGTCATGGGGATGGCAGTCAGCGAGTGCGTCCACATGCTCGGTGAAGCACATCACGCAGGTGCGATGGCCCTCCGCCGTGGCATGGGCGTGAAGGCGGCGCAGCGCCTCCACCACATCGGCCTCCTCGCCCTCGATGAGGGTCACCTGGCCGTCGGGGGAGTAATGCTTGTACATCATGCCGGGGGAGAGGGCCTTTTCGCCCTTATGCAACGGGCGCAGGACGCTGCCCGCCACCTCCACCTTGCCGATGACGGCCTCCAGCATGGATTGCGTGATGCCGCCGGGCCGCAGGATGCAGGGCACATCCCCGCACAGGGAGAGCACGGTGGATTCCAGCCCCACGTCGCATGCGCCGCCATCGAGGATCAGTGGGATGCGCCCATCCATATCGTCCAGCACATGCTGCGCGCTGGTGGGGCTGGGCTTGCCGCTGCGGTTGGCGCTGGGCGCGGCGATGGGCAAGCCACAGGCCTTGAGCAGCGAAATGGCGACGGGGTGAGAGGGCATGCGGACGGCAACGGTTTCCAGATGGGCGGTCACCTCGTAGGGGACGGCCTCTTTTCTGGGCAGGATCAGCGTCAGCGGGCCGGGCCAGAAAGCGTCCATCAGGCGCCGGGCTGCGTCGTTGACTTCACAGATGCCGTCAAGCTGTCCGCGATCGTGAATGTGGACGATCAGGGGATTATCTGCCGGGCGGCCCTTGGCTGCAAAAATGCTCAGCACGGCGTCGCGGTCAAGGGCGTTGGCGCCCAGACCATAGACGGTTTCCGTGGGAAAGGCAACAAGCTGGCCGCCGGCAAGGAGACGGGCGGCCAAGGCGATGGAAGGCGGCGCAGCGGGGAGAAGTTGGGTGTTCATCGGTATCAACCTTCATTCGTTGGATAGATCACGTAGACGGGCGGCTTGCTCCTGGGTACGCAGCGCGTCGATGATGGGGTCGATGTCGCCGTCCATGATGCTGTCGATGGCGTACAGCGTGAGCCCGATGCGGTGATCGGTCACGCGGCCCTCGTGGAAATTGTAGGTGCGGATGCGTTCCGACCTGTCGCCGGTGCCCACCTGAATGCGGCGGTTCTGGGCGTAGGATGCGTCTGCCTCGGCGCGCTTGTGCTCCAGCAGGCGGCTTCTCAAAAGCTGCATCGCCCGTGCGCGATTCTGCATCTGACTGCGTTCACTCTGGCAGGCGGCGACCATGCCCGTGGGCAGGTGGGTGATGCGCACGGCACTGTCGGTCTTGTTGATGTGCTGTCCGCCGTGACCGCTGGCGCGGTAGGTGTCAATGCGCAGATCTTCGGGGTCGATCTGCAGTTCGACCTCCTCAGCCTCGGGCAGGACGGCGACGGTGCAGGTGGAGGTCTGGCGCTTGCCGTTGGCGTCGGTTACCGGGATGCGCTGCACCCGGTGCACGCCGCTTTCGTACTTCATGCGGGCAAAGGCGCCCTCGCCCACGATGGAGAAGCAGGCCTCCTTCACGCCGCCAAGCTCGGTATCGTTGGTGTAGGCGGGCTCAACGCGGAAGCCGTGGCGCTCGGCATAGCGGGTGTACATACGCACCAGCTCAGCTGCGAACAGGCAGCTTTCCTCGCCGCCCGCGCCGCCGCGAACCTCGACCACCACGCTGTGATCATCGTTGGGATCCCGGGGCAGCAGCAGAATGCGCAGCTCTTGCCGGAGCGCATCCAGCTGGGGGAGCAGCGCATCCAGCTCCTCCTGCGCCATGGCGGAAAGGTCGGCGTCGGAGAGCATGTCCTGGGCCTGGGCGATGCTGTCCGTGAGGGCCAGATAGCGCTGCCAGGCCTCGACTTGCGGCTCAAGGGCGGCGCGTTCCTTCAGGCAGGCATGATATCGCGCGGTGTCCGCGATGATCTCCGGCTGAATGATCGCCTCGCTGAGCTCCTCATAGCGATCCTGAATCCATTGAAATTTGTCGAACATTACAGCCTCGCTTCGACGATTCGTTGAATATGCTGATAATCCTCGTGGATATGAACAGGGGTGAGTCCTGCGTGGGCGCACAGCTGCATCACGGTTTGTGCCTGATCCCAGCCGACCTCCATGAGCAGCGTGCCGCCAGCATGCAGATGCCGGGGGGCCTTGGCAGCGATGCGGCGGTAGAAATCCAGCCCGTCGGCCCCGCCGTCCAGGGCCATGTGGGGCTCGCGGCGGACTTCCTCCTGCAATGTCAGGCATTCCCGGGCCGGAATGTAGGGCGGGTTACTGACGATCAGATGATACAGCGGCGGCACGTCCAGCGCGCCGAAGAGATCGCCCTGATGGAGCGTGACCTTTGCGCCCAGGCGTTCAGCGTTCATGCGGGTTACCTCCAGCGCGCCCTCGCTCAGATCAGCGGCGTGCACATCTGCCTGGGGGACGCCCAGCGCCATCGATATGGCCAGACACCCGCTGCCGCAGCATAAATCAAGCGCGGTCAGGCTGCCGGGATTCTGCTCCTTCAAAAGGGCGATGGCACGCTCCGCCAGCAGCTCCGTTTCCGGGCGGGGGATGAGCACGCGCTCGTCCACATGGAAGTCGCGCCCCAGAAAGGACTGCACGTGGGTCAGGTACTGCAGGGGCGTACGGGCCTTGCGCTTTTCGCACAGGGCTCGCACGGCGCTTTCATCCGCCGCGGATACCTGCGACCAGGAATCCAGCCGCAGATTCATGGCGTTCTTGCCCGTCACATGGGCCAGCAGGAGCGATGCGTCAATCAGCGCATCGGGAACGCCCGCTGCGTCCAGCTCGATGGCCAGGGCTTTCAGCAGCTCGCGGGGAGTCACGCCTGGGTCTCCTCAACGGCTTCTTCGGCGGGGAAGACGTAGCCCTTTTCGCTCTGCTTGTAGCTGGTCAGCACCGTCCAGCCCTCCTCGGTCCTGGGGGCGTTTTCGGGCAGGCCGTGGAGCGCCACATTCATGGACACGATGGCGACCTCAAGCATCCGGTCATCGGGCTGTTTGGTGGTCAGGCGCTGAAGCTGCAGGCCCGGCCAGCGCAGGGCGCGGGTGAGGGCGTTATCCCTGTGGGCCAGCCCCTTGAGCACCTCGTAGCTTACGCCGGCTACCACGGGCAGCAGCGCCAGATGCAGCAGGAAACGGGGGAAGAAGGCTTCGATATCGCGGCCCACAAACAGGAACAGCACCATGCTGATGACCATGACGATCAGCATGAACGCCGTGCCGCAGCGGGGATGAAGCGTGGTAAAGGAACGGGCGTTTTCGGGCGTGAGGGGGAGCCCCGCCTCGTTGCAGTACACGGTCTTGTGCTCCGCGCCGTGGTACTGGAAGGTGCGGCGCACATCCGGCACCAGGCCGCACAAGGCCATGTAGGCGATGAGGATGACCACCTTGGTGATGCCGCCCATAACAGTGACGATAAAGCCGTTATCCACCACAAGGCCCGTCAGCGCCTCCACGCCCGCAGGGATGCCGATGAACAGCCCCACGGCCATGATGACCGCCAGCACGATGGCCACACCCATGACGACATTATCAATGTTCTTGCCCAGCTTTTCTGCCAGCCATTTTTCGAATTTGCTGGGCTCCTCTTCATACGCGTCGCCCAGCATCTTCATGGAGTCCTCCAGCGTGGTCATGCCGGAGGAGAGCATCGTGCCCATGTTGATGATGCCGCGAATAAAGGGCCAGCCCATCCACTTGTGCTTCTTGGACAGGGGAATGTAATCCTTGCGCTGGACGACCATGGTGCCGTCCGGACGGCGTACGGTGATGGCAATGGCGTCGGGGGCCTTCATCATCACGCCCTCCAGCACGGCCTGACCGCCGATATCCACGCGGGGGCAGCTGCTTTGATTGGACATAAGATACCTCTTTCTGCACGCAGGTGCGCTTTGATCAATATTCATTGGCAGATGATATACTCCACCAACTGTTTTATATTCGATATAACACCCTGAATCCCTGCTGAAACAGGGGAAAAAGAGGATTTTCCACCAAAAAGCCGCCCCGAAGGACGGCAGAGCCCAGCCTTCCTCAGCGGTGGGCTGTATAGCGGATGAAGTTCATATCGGTTCCGCGAAAATTCTTCGTGCAGGTGCCTGCTGGCTGCATGCCAATCCGCAGGGCCACCCGTTGAGAGGCGGTGTGGGTATCACGGATTATAGCGCCGACCTCGCTGGCGTTCAGGGTGTGAAAGGCATATTCCTTGCATGCCAAGGCAGCTTCGGCGGCATAGCCTTTGTGCCAGAAGTCGCGTGCAAACAGATAACCGATCTCCAGTATTTCCTGCTCCAGCCAGGGCTGGAGGGTCAATCCACACTGGCCGATCATCTCGCCGGTTTTCTTGAGTACCACTGCCCAAAGGCCGAAGCCCAGCTTCTCGTAGCGGAGAAGGTGGCGGTTCAGCCATCCCTGCACCTCACCATCGGTGAAAGGGCGCTCATAGGTGGCGGCCATCGCTTCTTCATCCTGCATGATGCGGCACAGGGCAGGGAAGTCCTCCTGGGTCATCTGGCGCAGGATAAGGCGCTCGGTTTCGATAATCATATCATCTGCCATCCTCTGAAAAAGAAAACAGGACGCCGAAACGTCCTGTTAACTGCATTCTCATCTGATCGGAAGCGATGAGCCTTCGTAATAGCTTTATAAGCCTTACTGGAGGCCAAAACGCTTCTTGAAACGATCGACGCGTCCGCCGGTATCCACCAGCTTCTGCTTGCCGGTGTAGAAGGGATGGCACTTGGAGCAGATATCCACCTTCAGTTCCTTCTTGGTAGAACCGGTCTCAAACGTCTCACCGCACACGCAGCGAACGATGCACTTGCTGTAATTGGGATGGATCTTTTCCTTCATTGCGATTTCACCTCTTTCGCGTATGCAATGATCGACATATTGCCGCGACCACTATTGTATCACAATCCCTTGGGGAATGCAAGGGGTCTGTGACCCTTTTTTCTGGATTATTTATTCATCACGGCGACCCAGTCCTTGATCTTCACCAGCAGCTCCTCGTTGGTCTTGGCCATTTCCAGCATCGAGAGCAGCTGGGGGATGGCCTGCTGGGAGCGGAGGCTGCCGAGCAGGCCGCGAATGAGCCGCAGCCCCTCGATGTGCGTGGCGTCCATGATGCCCTCGGCACGGCGGGTGGCGGAATGGGCCAGGTCGATGGCGGGGGCCACACCGGCACGGGCGAGGGATTCATCCAGCACCAGCTCCATGTTGGCGGCGCTGCGGAATTCGGTGACCATCGCATCGTCCGCGCGGCTTTCCGTGGCGATGTTCATCGTGGCGATGACCGTCAGCGTGCCGCCCTCGCGGGTGCAGCGCGCCGCGCCGAAGAGGCGCTTGGCCTTTTGCAGGCTGGCGGGGTTGGGCAGGCCGGGGGTCAGGCGGTTCTGCTGTGCGGCGGCGGTGTAGACCTTGGCCAGGGTGGTCAGGCTGTCCACCAGCAGCACCACGTCCTTTTTCTGCTCCACCAGGCGCTGCGCGCGCTCCAGCAGCAGATCGCACAGGCGCAGGTGATGCTCCGGCGGCATGTCGAAGGTGGTTGCCAGCACCGGGCAGGGGACGGACTCGCGCAGGAGCGTCACATCCTCCGGCGTTTCGTTGAACAGCAGCGCCATCACCTGGGCCTCGGGGTGATTCTTCGTGATCACCTGGGCCAGATGGGCCAGGATCTCCTGCTTGCCCGTGTCCGGCGGACACAGGACCAGCCCACGCTGGCCAAAGCCGATGGGCGCGATCAGGTCGATCAGGCGCATGTCGTGCAGGGGTGCATCGGGGGATTCCAGATGGATGCGCCGCGTGGGATAGATGGGCGTGAGATCCTCGAAGGCCGCGCGGCTGATGAAGCCCTCCGCAGGCTTGCCGTTCACCTCGGTGATGTAGAGCATGGCGGAATATTTGTCCCCATCGCGCAGGGGTCGGTTTTTGCCCGCCACATGATCGCCGGTGCGCAGGCCGAAGCGGCGTACCTGCGCCATGGAGACGTAGATGTCCTTTTGCGAAGGCAGGAGGTTTCCGCCGCGCAGGAAGCCGTAACCGTCGGGATGCAGCTCCAGCACACCGGCGCCGTCCAGGCATTCACCGGCGGCCAGCATTTCATTCACGGCGGGGTTGAGGGTGGCCTCCTCACGGCGGAAGGGCGCAGGCTGTTCGGCGGCGGGACGCTCATAGGCAGGCCGGGGCGCCTCGAAGGAGGGACGCTGCTCATAGGAGGGACGCTGCTGAAAACGCGGCGCATCGCCATAATTGCGGCGGTCAGCGGTGTAGGCAGGACGGGAAACCTCGGCGCGGTAGGAGGGACGCTCCTCCTCCTGAGCCTGGGGCGCGCTGTGGTCGTGAGAGGCGGCGGGGCCAAAGCGGGGCGTGAAGCCCGACGCGGGGCGAACCGTCTGCGTGCGCGGCGCATCGGCGGCATTCGGGTTGGGACGGGGCGAAGCCGGGCGGCTCTGATAGGCCGGAGCCTGATAAGCCGGCTTGGCATTGAAGCGGGTCGGCGCGCTGTAAGCCTGGCGGAAGACCGGCTGAGCAGGGGCGGCAGGCCTGGACTGGGGTGCGGGGGCCTCCTGCACGGCGGGGGGTTCCTTCGTAGCAGACGCCTCCTGCGCTGCAGGTGCCTCCTGCGCTGCAGGGGCGGTGCTGTGCATCGCGGCGGTCAGCTTGTCGATAATGCCCTGCTTGGACAGGCCCGCGCCGAGGGTTACATGCTGTTCCTTGGCCAGCTTGCGCAGCTCGATAACGGTCAACTCAGAAAGCTTGCGTTCTTCGGACATAAGGGGGATGCTCCTTTCAGGACGGTCAATCTTTGCGGGCCACGATGAAATCGCGGGTAACGGCTTGCTCAACAAAATGCTCGAAATCGGCGTAGGGCTCCTGAGTCATGACGGTGAAGCCTGCGCCGGTCAGCAACTCTGCGAGCACATCCTTTTTCAGCGTCAGCACGTTAAAGGACAGAGCCAGCGCGCCGCCCTTGCGAAGGGCTGCATGCCATGCGGGCAGGACGCGCTTCATCAGCTGCGTGAAGGACTCCGTGCGGCGGCCGTCCTGGGGGGCGTGCTGCACGCCGTAGGGCAGATCGCTGACGATTACATGGGCGGGGGTCTTCTTCATCAGATCGCCCGTGAGCCCCGTGTCGGCCAGGAAGAGCGACAGCGTGCGGGTATCGCCCTCGCGGAAGTGCTCCCTGGTGTCGGCGGTGGTGTAGATGGCCTCGGGTACGGCATGCTTGCGCACGGTGCGGCTGCCCTGGTCAAGCCTGTGCTTCATGCGGTGGTATTGCAGATAGCGCTCAAAATAATCGGCGGATTCCTTCAAGTCCCGGCGGTCAATATCCACGCCCGCGGCATTCATGCCCTGCTGGAGCGCCACAAAGCAGGTCGTCCCCTTGCCGCACATGGGGTCAAGCACGGTCAGGGGTGTGTCCAGCGCGAAGAAATCGCTGGCGGCGATGGCGCAGTTGAGCATCATATGCGTGAATACGGCGCTGGTCTTGCCCTTGTATTTGAGCACCTCCGCCAGATCCTCGGTCAGGTAGTTGTGGTCGTCCTTCTCCAGCGGGCGCAGCATATCGCCCACGCGCTCGCAGATCATCAGCGCCGCGCTGTGCCGGGAGAGGGCGGAGAGCTGCGCGGGGGTCAGGGCGTCCGCCTCAAAGGTCAGGAAGGTGACGCCGCCGATCCTCAAGGGCGCAACAGGAGCGGACAGGCCGACGCCCTGCAGCAGGCACTGCAGCTCAGCCTGTCCCAGCTTCAACTGGGCCTCGCGATAGCGGATATTGGCATGGGGAGTTAATTGAAAACAGAATACCATGAGATGCCTCTTTTCGCATGGAATATGGAAATGCACATTGATACAAACAGTATATCAAAGAATTCAGATGCATGCAAGGGGATTTTTGTCGATCAGTGTCGAATTTGCGTTCATGAACCATCGTGAAACTTTTTCCGATCAAATGCGACAAATGGGAATGCTCATCCGTATTACAGGTGAAAGGAGGCTGAGCCGAATGAGCAATGCCTTGGTACCGGGCAGCGCTGATGAACAGGAGATGATCCGCCTGATGGACGCCTACGGGCCGATGCTGGTGGGCACGTGCAGCGTGCTGCTGCGCGATGCGCATCTGGCGCAGGATGTGGCTCAGGAGACCTTCATCAGGGCATGGCGGATGGGAAGGCTGCGCCGGGAGACCGAGAAGGCCTGGCTGATGCGCGTGGCGGTCAACCTCTGCCGGGATGTGCACCGCAGCGGCTGGTGGCGATCGACCGACCGCAGCGCCGACGTGGCGGACATGCCCATCGCCGCCCCGGAAGCAGCCTCCGGCCCGGATGGCCTGCTGGAAAGGGTGAAGGCCCTTCCGCGCAGGGAGCGCGAGGCGATCATCCTGCATTACTGGAACGACATGGATGCGCAGGAGATCGCCTCCGCGCTGGACGTGAACCGCGCTACGGTCTACCGCCGCCTGGAGCGCGGACGAAAACGGCTGAAAATCGAACTGGAAGGAGGTTCGGAATAAGATGACGGAACAGGAATTCCGCAAGCAGCTGCATGGCGCGCTTGCCAATGTCGGGCTTTCTTCCCACAACCAGCGCCAGGTGCTGGCACAGATGAAAGGGGAGGAGCATGAAATGAAGACACGCAGCAAATTCCGTTTGGGCCTGGTCATTGCCATCGCCCTGGTGATCGTGGCGACGGCGGCTGTGGCGGGCGAGACGAACGCGGTGAACTGGAAGGGGCAGGAGCAGGAGATTCCGCCGGAGATGTACCTTTCGGACACGGAGAGCGGCGCGCGCATCGAGGCGCTGGCCAATGCCTACCCGGATAGCGAAGTGACCATCATCCGAGCTCCGGCAGGGGGGAAGTACAGCAACTTGTCCGGCAGCATCAGCCTGTACGCCTCCACGGTGGAGGAAGCCAAGGCGTGGGTCGGCGACAGCGCATACCTGCCCTGGCCGGTGCAGCTGCCCGAGGGCTACACTATGACCCTGGGCCGTGTGGGCTACAGCTGCAGCCTGGAGGGGACTCATGAGCTCCTTGGCAAGGAGGAGACGGAGGATGGCTACCACATCTGGCATCTGACGGTCCCCAAGGAGCACCGCTTTGCGCACGACTACATGCTCCGCCTGGAGAACGCACAGGGGGATGAGGTGCGCATCTACGTCAGCATGAGCTACTCCAGCGGGCAGCAGCGTTTCCGCCTGAGGGAGGAAAGCGATGTGACGCTTCTGGACGTCAAGGGCATGGATGACGCGCTGAGCATCGTCTCTGCGGAGGAAACCATGCTGGCTGCGCACCGGCAATTCAGCGAGGCGATCAGGTATCATTTTCCCACCATCCTGACCTGGAACAGCGAGGTCTCCGGCGAAGTGATCGCGGAGTCGGTAGGCTCCTACGATGGCATCATCTGCGAGATCACCGCTACGGCCCTGGATACGCAGGCGCTGCTGGACATATTCGGATGGGAAACGGAATGAGCCATCACACAACGAAAAACCCCTTCCCGTATTGGGAAGGGGCATTTCATTCGAGCAATCTCTCTCGCTCAGGCGATATGGTGACGATCAAGTCATCAATACTTGCGCTTGCGAGCGGCCTCAGCCTTCTTCTTGCGCTTCACGCTCGGCTTCTCGTAATGCTCACGCTTGCGAACCTCCTGAATGACGCCGGCGCGGGCGCACTGACGCTTAAAGCGCTTCAGAGCACTCTCCAGGGATTCGTTCTCACGGACGCGTACCTCGGACACTGTTATCCCTCCTCTCGCTCATCTCGCCTTGACATCAGCCAAATAGACAGACGGATGGCGAACCGTATTCCCATTATATCAAAAGTCCTTGTCCGCGTCAATGCCTATTTGCGAATTTCTTTTGATATTTTTTAGGCGTGCCTCAATCCATCTTCTCGGACAGGCGCTTGCCGCCCAGCACATGGAAATGCAGGTGCGGCACGGACTGGCGGGCATCGTCGCCGCAGTTGGAGATGGTGCGGAAGCCGTTCGTCAGGCCTTCCAGCTCAGCTACCTTCTTCACCGTGCGCAGGCAGGCGGCCAGGGTCGCGTCATCCAGCTCATCCACGGCGGACATGCCGCCCACATGCGCTTTGGGGACCACCAGCACATGGGTGGGCGCGGCAGGGGTGATATCGCGGAAGGCGTAGGTCTTGTCATCCTGATAGACGCAGGCGGAGGGGATTTTTCCAGCGATGATGTTGCAGAACAGGCAGTTATCCATGGTATCAATTCCTTCCTATTTATAATTGATTCGCGCTCATGCCCTCGCCATCAGAGGCGGTCAGGCGGACGGGGACGATCTGTCCCTGCTGGAGGGCGGGGCCGTCGGGGAGGGTGACGGGGATGTACTCAGGGGTGCAGCCGTGCCAGAGGCCGTCGCGCTTCTCCTCCAGCAGCACGGTGGTCTCGCGGCCCAGCCAGCGCTGCTGATAGGCGGCGGCGGTTTCCTCGCCGATGGCGATGAGGGCGCGGGCGCGCTTCTCCTTTTCGGCCTTGGGCAGCTGATTGGGCATGACGGCGGCCTTGGTGCCCTCCCGCTGAGAGTAGGGGAAGACATGGATCTTGGCAAAGCCCACATCACGGATGACCTGCGCCGTCTGCTGGAATTCCTCCTCCGTTTCGCCGGGGAAGCCTGTCAGCACGTCGGTGGTGAAGGCCGCCAGCGGGAAGGCGGCGCGAAGGTTCTCCACCGCCTGCATGTACATGCGCATGTTGTAGCGCCGCGCCATGCGGGCCAGCACGGTATCGCTGCCGGACTGGAGCGCCAGATGGAACTGGGGGCAGACCTTGGGCAGCGCGGCGAGGGCGGCGGCGAATTCCTTCGTGGCGATGGTGGGCTCCAGGGAGCCCAGGCGGATGCGCTGCACCTGCTTCACCTCATGCACTGTGCGGATGGCGTCCAGCAGCGTCGTGCCGTCCTGCCAGTCGCGGCCGTAGCTGGACAGGTGGATGCCCGTCAGCACGATCTCCGTGTACCCGGCCTTCGCCAGACGCTCCGTCTCGGCGCGGACGTTATCCAGCGGGCGGGAGCGGATCGGTCCGCGCACGCTGGGGATGATGCAGTAGGTGCAGTGGTTGTTGCAGCCCTCCTGAATTTTGAGGGTGGCGCGGGTGTGCTCGTCCTGACTGGTGATGGCAAGGGGCTCAAAGGGCGTGGCGGCGCCAAGGCCGTTCACGGCGTTGATGGGGCCATCGGCAACGGCCTTTTCCAGCAGCTGTACCACCTCGCCCCGCCGCTGCGTGCCGATGATGAGCTTCGCGCCGGTTTCCAGCAGCTCGCTGCCCTTGCGCTGGGCAAGGCAGCCTGCCAGGACAATGTGGCTGTCCGGATGCTCGCGGCGCAATCGGCGGGTCAGCTGCATGGACTTCTTATCGCCCGTACCCGTCACGGTGCAGGTGTTGATGACATACACATCCGCATCGCTGTCAAAGGGAACGATTTCATACCCGGCAGCGCGAAACTGCTCCAGCATTGCCTGGGTGTCATACTGGTTCACCTTGCAGCCAAGGGTGTGGAAAGCAACGGTCTTCACGGTTGGTTCACTCCATATCGCCGTAGAGGCAAAGTAGCGCGCTGATGGCGCAAAGCCCGGCGGTCTCCGTGCGGAGGATGCGCGGGCCAAGGGTGACGGAGCGGCAGGAGGCGTCCTTCATCTGGGCGATCTCGCCCTCGGACATGCCGCCCTCGGGGCCGATGACGATGGCCAGATCGGTGATATCGGGATGCTCCTGATGGAAGCGGGCGAGGGAATAGCCCCTTGCGTCCTCCCAGGGAACGATGGCGGCAGCGTGTGAGGGCAGCATTGACAGCAGCTGCTTGAAGGTGATGGGCTCAGACACCTGCAGCATCTGGCACCGTCCGGACTGCTTGCAGGCCTCGCGGGCGATCTTCTGCCAGCGCTCCTGCTTTTTGCGCCCGTCCTTCTGATCCAGCTGGACAACGCAGCGGCTCATGGCCACGGGAACGACGGCGCTTGCTCCCAGCTCGACAGATTTCTGCACGATCAGCTCCATCTTGTCAGCCTTGGGCAGCCCCTGATAGAGGGTGATGCGCAGGGACGCCTCGGTGGAGGGCATTTCGCCCGTGATGGCCACGCGCACCCCGTCATCCCCGATGGAGGCGATTTCTCCGGAGAAGCGCTGGCCCTGCGCGAAGAGCTCGCAGCCTTCGCCCACCTTCATCCGCAGCACGCGCAGGGCGTGGCGGGCATCCTCCTCGCACAGGAAGGCGGCGCCGTTTTGCACGCCGCGCTCGTCAGCATAAAAGCGGTGCATCAGTCAGGCCTCCTGGAGAGCATGGCGACCCACTCGCCCTTGCGGCGGATTTCAAGGATGGTGTAATGGGCGGCGTTCAGCGCGTCCACCACATCCTGCTCACGCTCCTTGATGATGCCGGAGCAGATGAAGTGTCCGCCAGGGACGATGTGGGAGACAAGAGGCGCGGCAAACATGCAGATCACGTCGGCGATGATGTTGGCCACGCACAGCTCGCACACGCCATCGGTGGAGTCCAGGAGGTTGCCCTCAACGGCTCGTACCTTGTCCTGCAGATTGTTGTGCGCAATGTTTTCCCGGGCAACCTTCACGGCGGTGGGGTCGATGTCGATGGCGAGCACGTCTCTGGCGCCCAGCATCGCCGCGCCGATGGCGAGGATGCCGCTGCCCGTGCCCACGTCGATGACGGTTTCGCCGCCGTGCATGGCGTCCTCCAGCAGCTCAAGGCACATGGAGGTGGTCTCGTGGGTGCCGGAGCCAAAGGCCATGCCGGGGTCGATCTCCATCACCTTATCGCCGGGCTGGGGGTCGTAGAGCTCCCAGGTGGGCTTGACGACCAGGTGCTTGCCCGCGCGGAAAGGCTTGTAGAACTTCTTCCAGACTTCCGACCAGTCCTCATCGTGGACATTCGCCGTGCCGATATCAAGACTGCCCAGATCGATGCCCAGGTCGGCGGACTTCAATTCGTCCATGCGGCTCTTCAGCGCGCCCATACGGTCAGCGAATTTCTCGTCCGGCTCAAACCAGGCATGGACGACCACGTCCTCAGGCAGGGTGTTGACGAGGTTGGGGTCGATGATCTCCCAGAAGCCGTTGGGCTTGGTGGGATCGGGAATGTCGGCACGGTCCTCGACCATGGTGCCGGTCGCGCCTTCGTTGATGAGCGCCTCGGAAACGATATCCGCTCCTGCGGTGGTGGTGTGTATGGTCAGCTCGACCCAATCCATAGTGATCATCCTTTGCTGTGTGATAATATACCAGTATTATTATATGACAAAATGCCGGGGAGGTCAACAAGAGGATAGGAAGGTGAGGGGAAAGTTGACCGGTCATTCCTTGCGCCCGCACCCCTCCGCAGGAGGGGCTGCCTATCGCTGTACCAGAGAGAAAGATGAGAGTGGGCGACGCTCGGAGTCCGTGAACTTGTTCACGGACTCCGAGCCAAAACGAGACCTGCAAGGAACACAAGCTTTCGTCCCACCAACAATCCCGCGCGCACAACCCCAAGTGGAAGCCCACAACCGCATCGCGAAACGGGTGTCGAGACGCATCGTGTCGGAACGCCTCCTCAGTGGGGAGTTCGCCGAAGGCTAAAGTGACAAGCGATGTTGGAACGAAAGCCCTCCCGGGATGCAGGGGCAGAGCCTCTGCCCGCCGGCGGCCTCGAATGAGGACACCCTGTCCCGGAGCGAAAAACTTCTTGCAGCATATACCAAGTTGTGATATACTTCTCCTGATAAGTCCTTTCAATAAGAGGAGGAGATAACACATGAAAAAGTTCATTGAGGAGTTCAAGAAGTTTGCGCTGCGGGGCAATGTGATTGACCTGGCGGTTGGCGTGATCATCGGCGGTGCGTTCACCAGCATTGTCAATGCGGTGTCCAACGATTACATCAAGCCTCTGCTGGCGTTCATCATGACCGGCAATCCCGGCAATCTGCCGGATGAAACGGCATGGACCTTTGGCGGTGCGTGCGCGGACTTCGGCACGACGATCATCAACTTCCTGATCACCGCGCTGGTGCTGTTTGTGATTGTGAAGCTCTTCAACAAGCTGAGCACGCTGGGCAAGAAGCCCGCGGCCCCTGCGGCGCCCACCACCAGGAAGTGCCCCTACTGCCTGAGCGAGATCCCGATTGCCGCCACCCGCTGCGCGCATTGCACGAGCGAGCTTCCCAAGGAATAAGCATTGCAATCAAAGGCGCTGCCCCATATCATGGGCAGCGCCTTCTTTGTGATAGAATAAGCGTCAATCGACGATGGTGACCTGTGCGGTGATGACCTCCGCAGATACCTGTGCGGGCAGGGACATGGTCATCACGCCGTTGGTGTAGACGGTGACGGAATCGCCGTCGGTGAGCGACGCCGCCATCTCGGGCTGGATGTGCACAAGGATGGGCTCCAGCTCGGTGTTGAGGATGAACTGGGTCTCGCTCAGGTCGCTGACGGTACCCGCGTGGGTGTAGCAGCCGATCTTGAGGGCGGCGAGCTGTGCAGGCAGGGAGAAGGTCATCTGGCCGTCGTAGGCGACGTGGATGTAATCGCCCACGGTGATCTCCTTGCCCTCCCAGGCTGTTTCGGGGGCGATGTTCGCCTGAATGCGCTGGCCGTCAAGGGTCTCGATGAGGATGAATTCATCGGTGATCTCGATGATGGTACCGGCAGCGTCGGAGAGCTCCACGCCGGGCACGGGCAGAACCTCGATGGCGTTCATGATGGTCATGTCGGCGCCCAGGGTCATCACGCCGTCGGTCACCACGCGCAGGGTGAGGCCGGGCTCGGGCTGCACGAAGAGCATCGCCTCCGCAGCGGGGTACACGCAGTAGGGCAGCTCAGCGCCCTCGATGTTCATCAGGAAGCCGTTTTCGATCAGCTCGGTCACGGTGCCCACAAATTCCTGGCCGCGTACGTGCTCCGCAGAAACCTGCGCGGGCAGGGACATGGTCATCGCACCGTTGTGGTAAACGGTGACGCTCATGCCGTCCAGGATGCCCAGCAGCTGCTCGGACAGGGCGTTGATGGCGTACTCGCTGTCCTCGCTGGTGAGGATGAAGCCCTCCTCCGTCAGATTGCTGACCACGCCCTCCAGCAGATGGGTGCGCACGGACATGGCGGTCACCTGCGCGGGCAGAGAGCGGGTCATCATGCCGTTGTAGACCACGTGGGTGTAATCGCCGATGATGGGCATGAGGCCCTCATATTCGGTTTCGGTGGTCAGCAGGGCTTCCACATAAAGGCCGTCGGGCGTCTGCAGCAGGATGGATTCCTCCGTGACGTCCATGACGAAGCCGGATACGTCGGCGATATTCGCCAGATCGTCCGCCGTGGGAGAGGAGAGGGGTTCCTCCGCAAAGGCGGTCAGGGACGTGAGCGCCAGCACCAGCGCCAGCAGGATCGGGATGTACTTCTTCAATGTCTTTTCCTCCTTGTAACTTGGTGGTTACACCATAATAGACGAATGAGAAGCGAAAATGTTCCCGCTGGAAAAAATATTTTTGTCGGAATCGTCGAATTTTTAGTAAAAAGTCTCCGAAAGGCGGCGAAGGGTTTGCATTTTGCACCGAATGGTGATATGATATGGAAGAACAAAAGAAAAACAAGTAACCGTCATGTAACCAAAGCGAGCGAGACATGTAACCTGAAAGAAGGCCTTATTGATGAGAAGAAAGCGCATAGCGGTTCTGGTAGCGGGTGTGGACAAGGAGTACCAGCAGGCGTTTGCCTGGGGCATGGTGCGTGCCGCCCGGGCCAAGGACGTCGATCTGTGCATCTTTAACTGCCAGGGACACGAGGATGGCTTCACCCGCAATGACCGCGGTGAGCGTGCCATCTTTGAGCTTCCCGATCTGGGCAGCTTTGACGGCGCGGTGGTGATGATGGCGACAATCCCCACCCGTGCCTGCCGCGAGCTGATCCACGCCATGCTGCAAAAGCATCCGGATCTGCCGCTGGTGAGCATAGATACCCCGGTGGGCAACAGCGTCAACATCACCTTTGATGATGTGCCCAGCGTGACTGACCTGATGACGCATCTGCTCCAGGAGCATGGCCACCGCGTCTATGCGGTGGTGACCGGCCCGGTGGAGAGCTCAGTCGCCATGGCGCGCTATGAGGCATGCCGGCAGATGGTCGCCGATTATGGCGGCGTGCTGGATGCGGATGCGGTGATCGATGGCCGCTGGGTGCGCGAGGGCGGACGTCAGGCGGTGGATCAGCTGTTGGCACGCAACCGTCCCATGCCCGAGGTTATCATATGCGGCAATGACGATATGGCCTTTGGCGTGATGGAGCGCCTGAGCGAGAAGGGGTATTCCGTGCCGGGTCAGGTGAAGGTCACGGGTTTTGACGCACGCCGCGAGGCCGTGGGCCGCGGCCTGACCACCATCCGCCGTCCAGTGAGGGAGGCGGGCGAGCTGGCGGTGACGACCCTGATCCGCTGGATGACGGAGGGCCGTCCGTCCCAGAGCCAGGAGCTGCTGCGCACGCAGACGATCTACGGCGAGAGCTGCGGCTGTGCGCAGGATGGCAAGCGCGCCATCTCCTACGCGCGTCTGCTGACGGAGGAGCGCCGCGCGGTGGAGCGCAGCCTGATGCAGGCGTCAGCGTTCTTCGGCAACCTGGCGGGCGTCAGCGGCGAAAAGGAAGCGGGAGAAGTGATCGCGGCCTTTGCCAAGAACTGGGGCGCCCAGGAGATGCATGTGTGCGTTGATCCGGCGTTCCTCAACAGCGCTGTCAACAGCCGCGCGGTAGCGTATCCCAACGAGATGCTGCTGCTGTCCTCCTGGCGCGATGGCCGCTCGGCGGGGCAGACCCGCTTTGCCACCCATCAGCTGCTGCCCTGCCTGGAGGCGGAGCGCGACAAGCCGCTGGCGCTGGTGTTCTCGCCCCTGTACTATATGGAGATGAACCTGGGTTACGCGGTGTTCGATGTGGAGCATGCCTCGGGCTATGCGCTCTATTCGCTGCTGTCGCTGCTCTCGGGCGCGCTGATGAGCCTGTCGCTGCGCTCCACTGTGCGTGCCTACGCGGCAGCGCTGGAGAACATGTCCATCCACGATGCGTTGACCGGACTGTACAACCGTCGCGGCTATTCGCAGATCGTGCCGCCGGTCTTTGACCGGGCGCTGGAGGAGGGCAGCTGCTTTGCGGTGCTCTCCTGCGATATGGACGGCATGAAGTACATCAACGACCACTATGGCCATCTTTCCGGCGATAAGGCCATCGTCCGCATGGGCAAGGCGCTGCGCACGCTGGAGGATTGGGGCTTGACCTGCATCCATATCAGCGGCGACGAGTTCCTGGCCATGGGCGTGGTGCGCGATGCGCAGCAGGCCGACGAGCTGGCTGCGGAGCTGAAGGCCGCCATGGCGCGGCTGAACCGCGAGGATCCCTGGGTATGCGACATCGCCGCGAGCGTCGGCGTGTATGCCGCCGTCCCCGTGCTGGGGGATCACCTGGACGATTTCCTGATGAATGCAGACCGCTGCATGTATGCCAACAAGAAGCATCGACGCATAGACTGACATGACAAACGCCGCCGGGGCATTGAACCCGGCGGCATTATTTAATCAGGAAGAGATCATGCCTCCGGCAGCGTGATGCACACACCCGCCATGAATTCCGAGGGCGCCAGGCAGGGGTTGGAGCGCAGGAGCGAGGCGATGGACACATTGAAGCGAAGGGCTGCGCTTTCGAGGGTTTCATCGGTTTGCAGGGTGTAGGTGACGGCGGTGGGGCAGGGGAGGTTCGTGTCCGGGACGCACAGGGTCTGGCCTGCGGCAATGCGGGTCAGATCGACGTCCGGGTTGGCGGACTGCAGCGTGTGCAGATTGATGTTGCGGGCCAGCTGGATATCCGCCGCGGTCTCCCCCTGGGTGACGGTGTAGCGGTTGGCCTCGGGGCAAACCGCCATTTCACTGTCGATCTGGCTGCCTTGCGGCGCCACCTGAGCAGGGGCGTCAAGGTCCTCGTCCTCCTCGGCGACGGGCGGCATGACCTCCGGCTCGGCGGGCTCGGAGGGCGTTTCGGCAGCAGGCGGCGTAACGGGAGGCGCATCGTCCTCCTCCATGGGGATGCACAGCACATCGCCCACCATCAGGCGCGCCGGGTTGATGTCGCTGTTGGCCTCCAGGAGATCGCGCAGCGGCACGCCCAGGCGGTTAGCAATGAGGTAGAAGCTGTCGCCGCGCCGCACGGTGTATTCATAGCCGCACACCTTGTCCTGCGGGGCACGGGTGGAATTGGTCTGCAACATGATGGATGCTCCTTTCGGTGTTCAGGTAATCGCTGATTGATTCGGCGGCGACGCTGGCGATGCCTTTTTCCCCAGCTGCGGCTTGCAGAAATCTCGATTTACATCTAGTAAACCTTCGGTTTCTGCCATTGCATCTGACGAAAAATTCATTCGCCATCTCACCGCCTCATTCAATCATCGCTTACTTAGGTCGATTGATTCTATGCCCTTCTCCGGCCAATATGAATGTTAAATAACAACGAATTTTTACAAATCACTGTTTACATTGAGGCATTTTGTGATATACTGTAAGCTGTGGCTCAGAACACGCTTTCTTTGTCGTGGAGAAAATTCGGCATGCCCGACAGCTCCGCGTTTGACATGAACGAGGCCGCCGGAGCAGGCGGCGGAAAGGAAAGGTACACGGATGAACAATGGCCGTCCTCCTTATGGAGACCCCTCCGCCTGGGGCAGCGCGCCGCAGGCGGGCCAGTATAATCCGCAGCCCGGGCAGCAGCCGTCCGCTGGCCCCTATGGTCAGGTGCAAAACGGCTACCAACAGCAGGCTTCGCCTGTCTCCTATGGTCAGCAGATGAACGTCGGTCAACCGCCCTATCAGGTGCAGCCCAATGCATATCAGCAGCAGGCCTCGCCTGCGCCCTATGGTCAGCAGATGAACGTCGGTCAGCCGCCCTATCAGGTGCAGCCCACCGCGTATCAGCAGCAGATACCGCCCGTTTCTTATGGCCAGCAGCCGGCTTCCGGTCAGCAGGCGGCTTATGGGCAGCAGCTGTATTTCGGTCAGCAGATGAATTATGGCCAGCAGCCGGCTTCCGGTCAGCAGCCGGCTTCCGGTCAGCAGGCGATGGGGCAGTATCCCCAGTTTAACCAGATGGGTCAGCAGATGTATCCCAATCAGGGTTACAGCGGCTATGTGTCCAAGCCCCAGCAGCGTGCCAGCAGACCTGTGGTCACGGTGGAGCTCATCGCGCAGGTGGTGCTTTACGGCGTGCTGCCGGTGCTGTTCATTCTGGGCCTGGTGCTGGGCTCCACGGTGCTCAAGTGGGTGTTCCTGGCGCTGGCGGTGGCAGGCATCATCGTGATGTGGCTCAAGGACATCGTATCGCCCAATGTGCGCCTGACGCTCTCGCTGGTTTACGGCGCGATGGCGGTGGTGGCGCTGGTGGGCGCGCTCAACGGTGCGCCCGATGTGCAAAACGATTCCCGGCAGCCGGGCAGCAGTAATGCACAGCAGCAGACCCAGCAGCAAGGCGGCAGCGTGCAGGGCGGCGTGAATGACCAGATGAATGTGGAAACGCCCAGTCCCTCGCCCTCGCCCAGCCCCACGCCCGATCCCTACGCGGTGGAGGGCGCGGCCATCGAGCAGGTGAAGTCCTTCTTCTACTTCTGGTCGGTCAACGACGATGAGAAGATGCTGGCGCTGACGGCTCCCTCCTGGCGCTCCTCCGTGGAGAAGCCCGCTACGGAGCTGTTTGAGATCCTGGTGAACCGCACGCCCCTGGATTATGAGTGCACCAAGATCTCCGGCACGGAGAACGACACAACCCGTACCGTGACGGTCACCGCGACCATCGACAAGCACAACAACCGTGACCCGCAGCGCTATTCCTTCAAGATCATCATGCTCAAGGAGGATAACGTGTGGTACGTTGATCCGCGCTCGCTGGAATCCCATGAGGAGGAAACCGCGACGCCCGCGACGGTCAACACCACGCCCACGCAGCCGCCGCTTTACACCGGTACGCCTACGACCATCCTCTACTACAATCCCGATGGCGGCGAGCTGTACCACCTGGACCCCTACTGCGATTCGGTGAATGAAAAGTTCACGCCTCTGGCGGGCCAGTTCTACTTCAGCCAGGTTGGCGACGACCCTTACAGCAAGTACGAGGCGTGCAACCAGTGCGGCGCGCCCATCCCCGAATGATGAAGATGCCAGAGCACCTTCTCATCGGCCTTTCCGGCGGGGCGGACAGCGTGGCGCTGCTGCACCTGCTGCGAGAGTCCGGCTGCTGCCTGACGGCGGTGCATGTGAATCATGGCCTGCGCGGTGACGCTTCCGACGGCGATGAGCAGTTCGTCCGCGCGCTGTGCCAAAGGCTGAACGTGCCGCTGCTGGTCTATCGGGCCGCGCCCTGCGGCGAAACGAGCGAGAGCTGGGCGCGGGAGGTTCGCTACGGCTTCTTCCGCCAGGCGGCGGAGGAAACGGGCGTGCACGCCATTGCCCTGGCGCACCACCGCGATGATCAGGCGGAAACGCTGCTGCTGCACCTGCTGCGCGGCACGGGTCTGAGCGGCCTGTGCGGCATGGCGGAGGATTCAACCATTGACGGACTGCGCATCCTGCGTCCGCTGTTGGGGTACACCCGGCAGGCGCTGCGGGATATGCTCACCGCGCGCGGCGAACCCTGGCGGGAGGACGCATCCAACCTGGACACGCGCTATCTGCGCAATGCTCTGCGCCAGGATATCCTGCCGGGGCTGATGCATCTGCAGCCGGAGGCCGCGGCGCATCTGGCCCAGACAGCCGCCCTCCTGAGGGAGGACGAAGATACCCTGCGCGAGCTGACAGCCCGGTTTCTGGCGCAGCACAGCGGGCGCTGCCTCCCCCTGGAGGCGCTGCGGCAGCAGCCGCGCGGTCTGTTTAAGCGCATTCTGCGGGCCTGGTTTGAGCCCTGTGGCGGCGTCTTGACCGCCGTGCAGACCGGCGCGCTGGCAGATTTGCTGGACTCGCCGGTACCCTCCCGGTGCAACCTGCCCGGCGGCTGGCATGGTCAGCGCGGGTGGACGCATCTGCATCTGGTGCCCCCCGATGCTCCTGCGCCCATGCAGCCCCTGGCTGTGCAGGATGCCCCCGGTTTAACGGTTCTGCCCTTCACGGGAGAAATGGGCGATGGCAGACGCAAACAGGTCATCCCCAAAGAACTGCTGGCGGACTGCGTCATCCGCACCCGGCAAAGAGGCGATTTCATCCGTCCCTTTGGCAGCGGAGGCAGACAGTCCCTGCAGGATTATTTCACCAACAGGCGCGTGGATGCGCCCTTCCGCGATCAGGTGCCGCTCCTGTGCAGAGGAGCCGAGGTGCTTGTGGCCTTTGGCGTGGGCGCGGGAGACGTGCCCCATGTGGATGCAGCAAAAGACAAAAATGACTATGTGACGCTGTGCCATACCGGCCTGATGCCATGGCACAGAGAATAGGAGAGATCGCATCATGATGGAGACCAATGCAAAGCTCTATGGTGACCTCAGCCGTATCCTGGTGACCCGTGAAGAGATTGCGGAGGCGGTGGCGAAGCTGGGCAAGCAGATCACCGAGGACTATCAGGGCAAGAAACTGATGATGGTGGGCATCCTCAAGGGTGCGATCGTGTTCTTCGCGGATCTGCTGCGCGAGATTGATCTGCCGGTGATGACGGAGTTCATGGCGGTATCCAGCTACGGCGCGTCCACCAAGACCAGCGGCGTTGTGAATCTGGTGAAGGACATCACCAAGGATATCACCGGCATGGACGTGCTGGTGGTGGAGGACATCGTCGATTCCGGCATGACGCTGAGCTACCTGAAAAAGTACCTGTCCACCCGCGGCGCTGCGTCCATCAAGATCGTGACGCTGCTGGACAAGCCTGAGCGCCGCCGCGTTGACCTGACGGCCGACTACTACTGCTTCACCATCCCGGATGAGTTTGTGGTGGGCTATGGCCTGGATTATGACGAGAAGTACCGCAATCTGCCGGATATCGGCGTGCTGGATCCCAGCGTGTACAGCGGAGAATAATGGTAGAGAAATTTCCTTCCGCAATGGAAGAAAATCGCTGCTTGTGCGTCTATATGTATGTAGCAGCATGAATTTGGACAAGGAGGACCTGAACATTGAAGAAGAATAGAGGGTTGATGGGCTATATCGTGCTGCTCGTCGGCTTTCTGGCCATCGCGATCCTGCTCAACGGCGGTCTGCTGAATCAGGAGGATCGTACGGTGACCTACCCGCAGCTGCTGGAGATGATCCGCGAGGGCGAGGTTGCCAGCGTAGCCATCCGCGACAACAGCCTGGTGGGTCTGCGCAAGGATACGCAGATTGCCGCAGCGGATTTCCCGGACAATGATTATGACTTTGAAACCACCATCGGCGATGATTTTATTGAGACCGTCCGCCAGATGGAAGCCACGAAGCAGGGCAAGGCGCTGGACGAGGTGTCGGTCAGCGATCTGTCCTTCAACGTGATCTATCGCGCCCCGGTAACCATCCCGTGGTGGTATGATTTCCTGCCCTTCCTGCTGATGCTGGGCCTGCTGGCGGCGCTGTGGATCTTCATGATCCGCTCCCAGGCCGGCGGTGGCGGCGGCAAGGTGATGAACTTCGGCAAGTCCCGCGCCCGCGTGGCCGACCCGAGCAAGAACAAGGTGACCTTCGCCGATGTGGCCGGTGCGGATGAGGAAAAGGAAGAACTCAAGGAAATGGTGGACTTCCTGCGCAATCCCAAGACCTACATCGACATGGGCGCGCGCATTCCCAAGGGCGTGCTGCTGGTGGGTCCTCCCGGTACGGGTTAGACGCTGCTGACCAAGGCCGTTGCAGGTGAGGCGGGCGTACCCTTCTTCTCCATTTCCGGTTCTGATTTTGTGGAGATGTTCGTGGGCGTTGGCGCCAGCCGCGTGCGCGATCTGTTTGATCAGGCCAAGCGCGCTGCGCCCTCCATCGTCTTTATCGATGAGATCGATGCGGTGGGCCGTCACCGCGGCGCAGGCCTGGGCGGCGGTCATGATGAGCGCGAGCAGACGCTGAACCAGCTGCTGGTGGAGATGGATGGCTTTGCCATCAACGAGGGCGTGATCGTCATGGCGGCCACCAACCGCCGCGATATCCTCGACCCCGCGCTGCTGCGTCCCGGCCGCTTTGACCGCACCATCACGGTCAACTATCCTGATCTGGAGGGCCGCGTCGCCATTTTGAAGGTGCATGCCAAGGGCAAGCCCCTGGCGGCGGATGTGGACTTTGTCAACATCGCCAAGCGTACGCCCTACGCCACCGGCGCGGACCTGGAAAACATGATGAACGAGGCGGCAATCCTCGCAGCCCGCGCGCGCAAGAAGGAGATCGACCACCGTCTGCTGGTGGACGCCATCGCCCGTGTGCAGATGGGCCCGGAGAAGCGCAGCCACAAGGTGACCGAGCGTGACCGCCGCATCGTGGCGATCCACGAGGCAGGCCATGCCATCGTGCATCACATGCTGCCCGGCTGCGATCCGGTGCATCTGGTGACCATCGTGCCGCGCGGCCAGGCTGCCGGCCATACCCTGAGCCTGCCGGAGCAGGAGTATGACATGCAGACTACCAGCACCCTCAAGGCGACCATTGCCGGCCTGATGGGCGGCCATGCGGCTGAGATGGTGGGCATGGGTGAGTTCAGTGCCGGTGCGACCAGTGATCTGGAGCGCGCGACCAACATCGCCCGCCGCATGGTGACCCAGTTTGGCATGAGCGATAAGATCGGCCCGGTGTGTCTGGACGATAATCAGGAAATCTTCGTGGGCAGCAGCTATGGCCGGAGCGACAACTATTCCGCCTCCACCGCCGCTGTGATCGATGCGGAGATCAAGCAGCTGTCCGAGGCGTGCTACCAGAGTGCCGTCAAGGTGCTGGAGGAGAATCGCGACAAGCTGGATCTGCTGGTGGACGCGCTGCTCAAGCACGAGACGCTGAGCCGCAAGGAGTTCGTGGCGCTGATGGATACCGGCGTGATGCCGGAGATCACCGCCGAGGATAAGCCCCGCACGACTGATGAAATTCTTGAGCAGGAGACCCCTGCAGAGAATCAGGCGGATGATGGCAAGGTTAATGGCGTCCGCGTCGGCACCAACCATGATGAAGCCTGATCTGCACATGCACACCACCAGCTCCGACGGGCTTTTGCCGCCCCGGGAGCTGGTGCGCCTTGCGGCCAGGCAGGGCGTGACGCTCATGGCCGTCACCGACCATGACACCTTTGCCGGGTATGAAGCCCTGGCAGGGGAGGAAACGCCCATCACCGTTTTGCAGGGTGTGGAGCTGAGTCTTCGCGATATGAACGGCCTGCATCTGCTGGGCTATGGCCTGCGGGTGAACACGCCCCTGCACGCCGTGGTGAAGGACTTGGCTGACCGCCGCCTCCACCGGGCGCGCATGATGGTGGAAAGGCTCTGCGAATTGGGCTATCCGCTGGATTATGACGCGATCTGCGCCGAGTGCGAGGGCACGGTAGGCCGTCTGCACATCGCCAGGGCGATGGTGGAGCACGGCTATGTCGTGGATACGAACGAGGCCTTCGACCGCTTCATCGGCGAGGACTGCCCGGCTTATGTCAGCGGTGAGCGCCTGTCCATGGCGGAGGCATTGCCGCTGATGCACAGGAGCGGATTCGTCCCCGTGCTGGCACATCCCTATGAGCTGGACAAGGAGGAGACGACCCTCCGCATGCTGGTTCAGGCCTGGCACAGGCAGGGCCTCATGGGCATGGAGGTGTATCACCCCAGTGCCATGAGCAGGGGCCATGCCGCTTTGGACAGCATGGCGCGCAGCATTGGCCTGCTGGTGACTGGCGGCAGCGATTATCACTGCGACGATGGTCGCCACGGTCAGCCCGGCTGCACAGCTGCTGCCTGGCGGGACGCTGCTGCGGATGCAGCCGCCCTGCTGCAGGCGATGCAAGCAATCAACCCATAAGAAATCGCTGAACTATTCGGTGGCGACGCTGGTGATGCCTTTTCCGTCATCTGCTGCTTGCAGAAATCTCGATCTACATCCGGCAAACCTTCGATTTCTGCCATTGCATTTGACGAAAAATTCATTCGCCATCTCACCACCTCATTTAATTATCGCCTACATAAACATCCATCCGAAAGATTATGAAAGGGGGGAGACGATGAACCCATATGAGCGTGTGCCGCAGACGACCTCGCGCCGCCGCCGGACCGAGCGATATGCCGGGACGTATGAGGCCGAGCCGTCGATGAACGCCCCCCAGCCCATGCCTGCAGCCTCCGGCAGCAGCGCAAAGGCTCTGGCGAGGATGCAGCCTGCGCAGGCTCAGCCATCCGTGCCGGTACAGAAGGTGCAAGCGGCCACCCAGGCCATGCCGGGCAGCCAGGCAAAGCCTGTCAGTCAGGGCATTCCGGTCGGCCAGTCGATTCAGGTGAATCAGCCTGCCAGTCAGGCAAGGCCCGTCAGCCAGGCGATTCCGGTCAGTCAGGCGATGCCCGTGAATCAGGTAAAGCCCGTCAGTCAGGCGATGCCTGCGCAGCCGCTGTACCAGACAACGGCGGGGCAGCAGTCCTATCAGAATTACGGACAGCAGGGGTATTATGCTTCCCAGCCGCAGGCGCAGCAGCAGGCGGGTTGGCAGCAGCCCTATTACCGGGCACAGCCGCAGCAGAACTGGCAGGAGCGCCAGCCATACGAAAACTACGGCTATGCTGCCGGGTATGACCAGCAGGTGTATCAGCAGCCGTCCGGTTATGCCCAGCAGAAGCCTTCGCCCACGCAGCCCCCGGAGCAGGGAACGTCCTGGAAGTCCTCCGGTGGCGAGCCGCCCAGGAAAAAGGGCGGCTGGCTCAAGCTGGTGCTGGCAGCGGCGGCCATCATCGCCGCTGTGGTGCTGCTGGTATCCGTCGGCTCCTCGGCGCTTGAACAGAACCGCCTCTACGAGGAGGTCTCCGCTTACGACAGCCTGTTCTGTCAGGGCGTGTATGTGGATGGCATCCATCTGGGCGGCATGACGCAGGAGGAGGCCATCCAGGCGGTCATGGCCAATGCCCAGCAGCGCCGCGATGCGTGGCGGGTCGAGCTGCGCTATCAGGGGGAGCTGGCGCGTTCTATCACCGCCAGTGATCTGAGCATGACGGTGAACGTCACCGATGCGCTGGCGGCGGCCTGGGAACAGGGCCATGCCAGCAGCGACGTCAAGGAGCGCAAGGCGGCCATGGATGCGCTGATCGCCGAGCCCTACTACGGTTCCACGGCGCTGCCCAGCGGCAACACCTCCGCCATCGACACCATCCTCCAGCAGCTGGCGGATGTGATCTACTACGCTCCCACCGACGCCTACATTGCGGACTTTGACCCGACGCTGAGCTATCCCTTCAAGATCGTCGAGGCTGTCCCAGGGCGCATGCTGGACATTGAGCCCATCAGGGAGCAGCTCTACGATATGGTCGCCAACATGCAGAGCGGCACGCTGGAGATCACCCCCACAGCCGTTCAGGCCAATGTGACCTCTGATGATCTGAAGAAGACGGCGGCGCTGCGTGGATCGGCCTATACGCTGATCTCCACCATGTCCGAGCCGGATCGCACCAAGAACATCATCCGTGCCTGCCAGCTGATCAGCGGCAAGGTTATCAAGCCCGGGGATACCTTCTCCTTCAACACCGTTGTCGGCTCCCGCACGGCGGAAAACGGCTTCTTCAAGGCCATCGAATATGCCTACGGCGAGGAACGCTATGGCTATGGCGGCGGCGTGTGCCAGGTCTCCACGACCATCTACCTTGCCGCCGTGCGCGCCAACATGGAGATCGTCAAGCGCGAGCAGCATTCCGACAAGGTCAACTACACCGAGTACGGTCTGGATGCGACGGTCAACTATGACGGCAAGAAGATCGACTTCGTTTTCCGCAACAACACGCAGAGCAACATCTACATCGTGGCGAAGGTGGAGACGGACCCGAAAATCGACCGCAGCCACAAGATCGTGCTCATCAACATCTATGGCGAGAGCCTGGGCGATGGCGTGAGCTACGACCTGATCGCCGAAACGGTGGAGACGCTCCTGCCACCCGAGGATCCCGTCTATGTCAAGGACAAGGATGGCGCCAATGTCGTGTACATCGACGAGGAGAAGGAGAAGAGCCCCGCCAAGGAGGGCTATGTCGTGGACAGCTTCAAGGTGAAGTACGTCAACGGCACGGAGGTCGAGCGTACGTACATGTACACCGACACCTACAAAGCCAAAGCCCAGCAGATCTGGGTTGGCGTCTCCGAACGCGAGGACGACTGGCTTATCAACTGAACAGGGAACCGCCGCAGTGCATCGGGTGCTGCGGCGGTTTTTTCGCTTGGCTTGACAATTCAAGGCTTGCAGGCTGCTATGCTGTTCGTGCGTTCTCCCGCAGCCTTCGGTTCCGGCAGACTGAGGGAGAACGCGTAAGCGACACGATCGAACTGCTGCACAGAAAAAGAGCGCACATCAGCCAGTGGCTGTGCAACCGCCCACTGGGTAGTGAATAAGTGCGCTCTTGTGCTTTGTGTTGACCAACAAATCGGAAATTAATGTTTCCCTGTTTGTATGAATTGAATCAGTGATTCGACATCATCAAAATCATCGTAGTCTCCAGCAATTCCCTGTCGATGATAAACAACGCCGTTTTTTTCATTTTCTTCAAGGCAATTCAACAAGGCCTCAATGCCATACCTTTTTGCAAATACAGTAAATCCATAAGGTTTGATTTTTGTAAGAAGCCCTTTCTTGCAATCTGTTTCACAAAGAAAGCAATTATCTATACTCTTTTCCATAGAACAATTTCGGTTTTCGCACCACTCTTTATCGGGGCAATCTCCTGAATTGCAACCACGACAATGTTCATTTTCAGAGCACAAACAGCAGGCTAATCCGCAACGAGCGATACCAAGTTCTCTTTTCATCGTGGCGCTCCTCCAAATGAGAGTTCATCACATTCATTCTATCACAACCATATGAAAACAGCAAGCCATGCAATTTGTCATGGCTTGCTGCTGTTATGTTGCGGTCATGATGCTATGCGAAGGGACAAAACCTTCCTTTACATCATACACATGGCCGAAGCCGCGTTTTTGAAACGGCGGTTACGCCTTGCCGTTGCAGCCCAGAACGTTCACGATCTTGTGGGTCACCATGTCCTTCACAGCCTGACGGGCGGGCTTGAGGAACTGGCGGGGATCGAAATGATCCGGATGCTCCGCGAAGTACTTGCGGATGGAGGCGGTCATGGCCAGACGGATATCGGAGTCGATGTTGATCTTGCACACGGCCAGCTTGGCAGCCTGAGCCAGCTGCTCCTCGGGGATGCCGATGGCGCCGGGCATGGAGCCGCCGTACTGGTTGATCTCAGCCACGAAGTTCTGGGGCACGGAGGAAGCGCCGTGCAGAACGATGGGGAAGCCGGGCAGGCGCTTGGCGCACTCTTCCAGCACGTCGAAGCGCAGCTGGGGCTTGGTGCCGGGCTTGAACTTGTAAGCGCCGTGGCTGGTGCCGATGGCGATGGCCAGAGAGTCACAGCCGGTCTTGGAGACGAACTCCTCAACCTCCTCGGGGCGGGTGAACATCTCAGCGCCGTGCTCGACGACCACGTCGTCCTCCACGCCGGCCAGGGTGCCCAGCTCAGCCTCGACCACAGCGCCGTGGTCGTGAGCGTACTCCACCACGCGGCGGG
>JAFUOR010000059.1 GCA_017481825.1 Clostridia bacterium | reverse complement strand
TGGGATCAGGTCTGCCCTCTGGCTGCGCGGGCTCAGGCTGAGAGCGATCCAGACGGATGGACTTGAGCACCTCATCCCGGGCTTTGGCAAAATCAACGCCACTGCGGCGCAGAAGATCGCTGGCGGCGCAGGTGCCATCGCGCAGGATGGACAGCCAAAACTGCTCCGTACCCACGTAGGCAGAGCCCATCCGCCTCGCCTCCAGCACGGACAGATCCAGCAGCCGCTTGGCACGGGGCGTCATGGCAAGCTGGCTCTGCCCCGGGGACAGGGACAGCTCCGTTTCGATATGATCGATCACGTCCTTGACCAATTCAAGGTTGACCTTCTCCGTGATTTCCTGAGGAATGGGTCCGCCTGCCTGCAAAAGGCCATAGAGCAGATGCACCGAGCCCACAAAGGGCTGCTGGGCAGCTTTGGCGGCCTGCCGGGCATATTCGATGGCCTGTTGGGCCCGCTTGGTAAAAAGGCCGAAAATCGCCATAAAAGGTATTACCTCCGATTACTTTTTCATTCTCAGCAGCTCGCGGATGCGCGTTGCGCGGTATTCATCAAGCTGCTGCCCGGTAAGCGCCTCCTCGGCATAGACGCACAGGTGCGCATCCTGCACCTGATCCAAGAGCGCATCCACCAGCGACAGCGGCACCTTGAGCAGCCCCATCGCCGCGCCAAGACGCAGCCCCGACCAGTGCTGGTAGAACTCGTTCATAGGCATGATGCGGGCGTTGGTCAGCGCACCCCAGGCGCGGAACACCACATCCTCCAGAGGGACTCGGCCTTCATTGGCAGCCTTGTCCCGCAGGGATTGCTCCATATCGGCCAGCTGAACGCCCACCGCTGTGACGGCGCTGATGAGCTCCTGCTCCGTGCGGCCCAGGGTCACCTGGTTGCTGATCTGGTAGATATTTCCCAACGCCTCGCTGCCCTCGCCATATACGCCCCGGATGTTGAGGCCCACCTTCGACACCAGCTGGCCCACATTGCCCATCTGCTTCCCCTTGGTGAGCATGGGCAGATGCATCAGCAGCGATGCGCGCATACCCGTACCGGTATTGGTGGGACAGGCTGTGAGGTATCCCAGCTGCTCGTCAAAGGCAAAGCGTGCCTGACGGCTCAGGGCGTCTTCCACCTGAAAGCAGCTCTGGGCCGCTGCAGACAGATCCATCTCCGGACGGATGGCCTGAATGCGCAGGTGGTCATCCTCGTTCATCATGATAGTCACGGAGTCATCCGCCCTGACAAGCACGGCAGCCGTATCAACCGTCCGCAGCAGATCGCGGCTGATGAGGCGGCTCTCCGCAAGCGCCCGGCGGCTCACGTCGGTCATTTCCCGCAGGCGCAGCAGGTCAAACCCCTGCATTTTGGATGCTGCAAGGGCGTTGGTGGTGCGGGTGACGCACACAGCAGCGCATTCCGGCTTGGCGGATGCGTCAAAGGGGATATCCTCAAAATTGCGTGCCAGCCGCACCCGGGAGGACAGCACGATGCCATGCTTCATGGTCACTCGACCTCCTTCGCGGCAAGGGCCTTCAATCTGTCACGCAGGATAGCTGCGGTTTCGTAGTCCTCAATGGCTACGGCGCGCTCCAGCTGGCGGCTCAGCTCCTCCTGCTCGCTCCGCTGGCGTTGGGCGGCCTCGGTATCCAGCGGCTTGCGTCCGGCGTGCTGCACGCGGCCATGAATCTGCTGCAGCATCGGCGTCAGCTGCTCGCGGAAGGCCTGGTAGCACCCCGGACACCCCAGCCTGCCGGACTTGGTGAACTGGCTCAGGGTCGTTTTGCAGCGCTCGCACACGATATCGACCTTCGGCTCATCGCTGGATTCCGCGGGCACCTCGGTGCTGGAAATCGCCGCCATGATGGCGCCCAGCAGATGCTTGATATTGCCCGTAGCAATGTTCATATTCATCTTCGCCATGCAGTCAGCACACAGGTGACGCTGCGTCATGGCCTCGCCCATCATCACGGAGATGGTGTAGCAGGCTTCGTTGGTCTTGCATTCTTCACATAACATGGAAGGACTCGCTTCCTTTCAGTTTATTTCTCTTCTCTGTTCTGGCGGGCAATAGCCGTGAGCATGGTTTTCAATATCCGGGCTCGCTGGGCGTCCTTCATCGCATCGGGCATCGGCACGGACAGCGCCTGCGCCGATATTGCCGCGCGCATGATTTCCGCCTCATTTCGGCTGATGAGCTGTTGCTCCAGGAGCTGCGCGATGAGGCGCACCGCCTCCACCTCGCTGATAGCTTCGCCGATGCGCTCGTTGATCAGGTACATCAGTCGCTGCGCCCCGGTCTGCACCACGCGCACGATGCGGATATACCCCCCGCCTCCGCGTCGGGACTCGATCAGATATCCATGATCCGGCGAAAAGCGCGTCGCCAGCACATAATTGATCTGGCTCGGCGCGCATCCAAAGTACTCCGCCAGCTCATTTCTTTTCAGCTCAACCTCGGTTTCCTCCTGATTGAGCAGCGTCTTAATGAAGCTCTCGATGGAATCACTCAGCCGCATCGTCAAGCCCTCACTTTCTGACTATCTTTGACCATGTATATCATAGCATGTTTCCCGGTCGATTGCAAGAGGGCTGTCATACCAGTTTATGCCGCTTTCATGAAAAGGCTTCTTCCTGTTCCGCTTGACACGGCCTGCATTGGTGGTATACTTAAATCAGATGGACGCCATTCGTCCGCTTCCTTACACTGCGCCGCGATGATGGGCGATCCCTTCGTCCGCGCATATGACCGGGAGGTCTTTGTGAAACAACAGCGCTTCCGCTTTAAACTGCTGGCTCTCCTTCTCTTTGGCCTTTTTGCACTTCTGGCCGTCTATGGCCTTTACTCCATCAACACCTACGGCAACCGCTGGTTTGCCTATGCGCGCAATCCCCGCATCCGTGCCCAGAAGCAGTCCGTCATCGCCGGCGATATCCTGGACCGCAACGGCGTCCTTCTGGCCACCACCATCGACGGCAAACGTACCTATCAGACTGATGAACAGGCACGCCGTGCCATCGTCCATCTCCTGGGAGACGACGAGGGGCAGGTTTCCAATGGCGTGGAGGGGTTTCAGACTGCGTACCTCTACGGCTTCCGCACCTCGCTGGCAGAGCGCATCAGCAGCCTGTTTTCCACCGAGCAGCGCCGCGGGGACAATGTCCACCTGACCGTGGACAGCCAGCTTTGCACCGCTATCACTCAGTACTTCAATGCTTACAGCCTCACCCGCGGCAAGAATGGCGCTGCGGTAGTCATGAACTATGAAACCGGCGAGGTCGTCGCGCAGGTGAGCCTGCCCTCCTTTGACCCCATCGACACCGCCGCCGTCACCTCCGACAGCCAGGCCTTCTGGAACCGGGCAACCCAAAGCCTCTATCCTCCGGGCAGCACCTTCAAGATTATCACCACCGAGGCGGCGCTGCAGAGCATTGAGGGCATCACCGAAAAGCAAATCAATTGCACCGGCGGCCTTGATATCGCTGGACAGGCGATCCGTGATTTCGGCCTGGCCGTGCACGAAAAGCTGTCCCTGCGAAATGCCTTTGTCAAATCCTGCAACAATGCCTATGCGATCATGGCCCTGTCCATGGGCGACGCTGCTCTTCGCCGCACAGCAGAGGCCTTCGGCTTTAACGATAACTTCCTTTTCCGTGACCTGGTTGTAGAAAACAGCGTCTACCCCGTCGGCGAACGCTCTGACTTCGAGGTCGCCATGAGCGGCTTTGGGCAGTCGGCCATCGGCGTCACGCCCATGCACATGTGCCTTGTTGCCTCCGCCATTGCCAACGAAGGCGTGATGATGGAGCCCATCCTGCTGCGCGAGGTCACCAGCACCGGCGGTACTCAGCGTGCCCGCACGGAGCCCCGTGAATACCGCACCGCGCTCTCTGCGGAAGATGCCGCCCTGATCGGCGATTACATGCAGGCCGTGGTATCCTCCGGTACCGGAACCCGCGCCCGGGTCAGTGGGCTGACCATCTGCGGCAAGACCGGTTCTGCGGAGAGCACCCTCAACGGGCGCGATATCACCTACGGCTGGTTCGTGGGGTACATCGACAGCAGTGAGCTGCCCTTTGCCCTGGCCATTGTGGTGGAGGATATCGCCGAGGGCGAAGGCGGCGGTTCGACGGCTGCACCCATCGCAGGGGATATTTTCGAGTACCTGAAGGAGCACGCCGATCGCGTAACACAGTAAGAACAGGAGTGTTTTTCTGATGAATCAAAGCATCATCCGCCCTGCCCGTGCCGGGGATTATCCGCAAGTAGAAAAGCTGATGCAGCAGGTGCAGGCCCTGCATGTATCCTGGCGGCCCGATATCTACAAGCCCTGCGAAACCGTGCTGGCCTATGACCATTTCCTTGACGCCGCTGCAAAAGGAACCATGCTGGTTGCCGAGCTTGATGGTGAAATCGTCGGTCTGCTCTCCTGCATGGAACGCCATGTCGAGTCCGCCAGGCAGGTCACGCGGGATGTGCTGTTCATCGATGTGATGGTTGTGGCTGAAAGTTACCGCGGTCAGGGCATCGGTCGGCAAATGTTTGACCATCTGAAGCTGCTGGCGAAGGAAAAGCACTGCGATGGCATTGAACTTCAGGTTAATGCGCGCAACGCGGCGGCCTTTGAGATGTACAGACATTGCGGTTTCTCTGTCAAGTCCATCAACATGGAACTGCTGTGATCCCTGCCCTCATTCTGAGATCAAAACATCATAAAAGGCAGATTTCTCACGAAATCTGCCTTTTCTTTGGAGCGGGTGACGGGAATCGGACCCGCGTAGCCAGCTTGGAAGGCTGGAGCTCTGCCATTGAGCTACACCCGCAAAATGAAAATGGAGCGGTAGACGGGGCTCGGACCCGCGACCTCCACCTTGGCAAGGTGGCGCTCTACCAACTGAGCTACTACCGCATGTGAGGGATGTAAAATTTTCGTGCGGGCGAAGAGACTCGAACTCTTACACCGAAGTACCAGATCCTAAGTCTGGCGCGTCTGCCATTCCGCCACGCCCGCACGCGGCATGACCTTTCAGAAAGGCAGATGGGAATGACCCATTGGAGATTCGAACTCCAGACACCTTGATTAAAAGTCAAGTGCTCTGCCAACTGAGCTAATGGGTCATACAGCTGGGGTGGCAGGGCTCGAACCTGCGAATGCGGGAGTCAAAGTCCCGTGCCTTACCACTTGGCTACACCCCATCGCAGGTAGCCCGCCGCATGATGCAGCAGACCGATTCCGGCCATCTCACGCCTAACGACGCAGGCTGGCTACGCTCGGCAATTGCAAGCAATTGCTCTCGCTAGTCGGGCTTCACCCGACCCGAAAAGGAAAAGAGAGGGAGAATAGTGGGGCTCGAACCCACGACATCCAGAGCCACAATCTGGCGCTCTACCACTGAACTATATCCTCCACAGGCGGCCTGTGTATGCCGCAAGGGCAGCCTCAGGCTTCGCACGGCGATTTTCCAAATCACTCGCGCTCGTCGAGCTTCCGCCCGACCTTATAATCAGCGCGCCTGGAGGGGCTCGAACCCCCGACCCACGGCTTAGAAGGCCGTTGCTCTATCCAACTGAGCTACAGGCGCAGGCCGAAGACCAGGCAACCCCGAAAGGCAATGGCGCTCAGCAGCCATCCGTTAGGACTTCTTGCTGACAGGTATAGATTATAGCACCGAGGTGCCCATTTGTCAACACCGATTTTGAATTTTTTGCGAAAAAGTTACCAGGCAGGCGGCGTCCAGAGGACGACCTCCCCAGCCTCAAAGGAGCGCTTCACGTCGATGAGGCGCTGGTTTTTGCTGCCGCAGAATTTGAGCGCCAGCGACCGCTGCGCCAGGATGAAGGGGCCGTCCACCAGCACATCCAGCGCATGCAGAAGCGCCATGCGGGCAGGATTGTTATCCGCCAAAATGGCCTCCCATGTGTAGCCGGTATAGCTCCACACATTCAGTCCGCGGGCATGGGCAGCCTGCGCCAGTTCCAGGCAGGCCTCGGGCTGGCAGAAGGGCTCACCGCCGGAGAGTGTCAAGCCGTCCAGCAGCGGATTGCGCTGCATCAGGTGGATGACCTCCGCCGTATCGACGATCTTGCCGCCTGCAAAATCATGGGATTCCGGGTTGTGGCAGCCAGGGCAATGGTGGGGACAGCCCTGGGTAAACACGCTGAATCGCAGCCCAGGGCCATCGACAATGGAGTCCTCCACCGTGCCGAAAAGACGGATGTCCATGGTTCACCCTCCGAGTTATTCATAGGAAACGGACTTGCCGTTCTCCCCGTCATCCGGGAAGATTACAATCAGCGTACGGCCGCGCTGGAGCTCGATCTCCTTGCCATCGGGACCGTAGAAGACGGTGCGGGCATCCATCGCATCGCGCTGCCAATAGCCGGAAATGTGCTTGCCAGCCATGAAGTAATCAGCATTGCCGCCGATGGCCGCGCCATCCTTACCGATCACGCGGACGATGGGTTCCTGCTTGTTGTTGTGGTTATACTCCACCTGGGTAAACTGCACGATCACATTGGCAAAGGCCACCGCACCATCGGCGCCATCCAGATCCGCATACCAAACACTGCGATCCTTGCCGACATTGCGGATATATCCCTGCCACTCCTCACGATAGACAAGGCGGGAAGCATAGGCAGATGCGCCGCTGCCCCAGTTGACATACACATAACGGGCGTCATCGCCCTCGGGAGCCTCGTCGGTAAAGCGGAAGGCATGGTTGGGAGCAAGATGATCCTCCGGCACAAGGCTGCTCATGGCGGCAGCATTGGCGTCCATGTTATAGGGTGACTTGAGGCGCTTGCGGGCCGTGTACAGGCTCTTCCAGGCCGTTCCGCCGCTGGTGCCGGAGAACAGAACGCCCTTGTCCGTCGCGCCGGTCTTGCGCAGCTCCTCCTTGACATTGCTGCCGTCGGCCTCCTGCTGGCCATAGTAGAGGAAGCCGCCATCCCATTCCTCGCGCAGCCACACATGGCCCACGCGGGCAGAGCGCACATAGCCCACGGAGTCGGGAATCAGGTCGGAGAAAACCGCCGTCATGCGGGTGGCCTCGTCGCGGACAAGGGGCATTTCATACATGATATCCGCATAGGTGATGCCCCAGGGTGCACGCTCGCCCACACCGCCGGAATCATTGCCGATCTGCACAAGCATGGGCAGATACCGCCCCGTGATTGCCAAACCCGCAAAGCCCTCCGGCCTGCTGAGATTTGCCAGGGCGCGTCCGGTCGTGGGGCTGACGCCCTCGATCACCTCATTCAGCCCCTCGTTCACAGGGACAATGCCGCGATCGGCAGTGGGATCAATGGTGGTTTCAGCCATAGCAGAAGGCAGCAGCATACAAAGCAGCAGCAACAGTGCAATCAGGCGACGCATGGTAAGGCTCCTCCCCTCCGGTATGATTGGATTTATTATAGCACCAGCCTTTTGGGAGTGTCAATGCGTGACGTGGTTTGTTTACAGATGTAATAAAATGGCCGCAGCGCATTGCCGCAGCCATGGGATTTCACTTCGTCGTCACGCCGTTGGTACAGCGCCAGTAGGCCGTATCCGGCTCCAGCGTCACGCCATCCTTGGCAAAGAGCTCATCCACCGTCAGGAAGATGTACCCCTTCTCCTGCAATCGCCGGATAAACTCCTCTGCCGCCACCGGGGAATTCTTTTTCAGGTCGTGCATGAGGATGATGCCGCCGTCGTCCGTACCGGCCACGATGTTATCCGCCGTGAGCTTGGGATTCGGGCCATCCGTACCCTGCCAGTCAGCAGCCTCCACCGTCCACTGGATCAGCGGCCAGCCCATCTGCGCTGCTGCCATGGGGCCCCACTGTCCGCCAGGCGCGCGGGCATATCGCACAGGCAGGCCGATGACCTCCGTGTGCACCGCGTCCACCTTGGCCGGCATGGTCTGCAGGGTGGCAGCAGGCGTATCGTTGGCATAAACATGCTGCCAGTTGTGGCTGGCAATGGCATGGCCCTCATCATGCTCGCGCTGCACGAGGTATGCCTGCTGCTTCACACGCTCACCCACCAGGAAGAAGGTGGCCCGCTCCCCGGTACGCATCAGCGCCAGCAGTGTCTGATCGGTACACCAGCCATTGGGGCCATCGTCAAAGGTCAGTGCCACGGTGTTGTAATAGGCCGCATTATCCGTTTCGATCTGCGCCTTTTCCGTCATGTAAGGACGAATCTCCGGGTAATACAGCGGCACCTCGATCAGCTGCTCGCGTCCGGGATAAAAGTCCCCCGCATGCAGGTGCAGCACCATCGACATACCGTGGAAGGTAAAGTCCATCTGCTCAATGGCCTCACGCGTCACAGCCTTTTGAAGGGCCGCCGCGTCAGGCTCCGTGCCCTGGAAATAGGTGTTCACCGTTTCTTCAACGGCGGCGGCCATTTGATCCCACGCAGCGCTGTCCGGCGCAAACACGTCGGTCAGATACACGCGCTCGCCCGTCGTCATGTCATAGGTGCGGGTGGTGAACTGCACGCCTCTGGTCTGCACATTCACGATGGTACGGGCCTGTACCATGAAGCTCATCCAAGTCAGGCCTGTGCGGCTGTGACGGATGATGGCGTTGACGCGGCTGTTGCTATTGCCCGGCGCTGGAAGCGTGGGGGCAATTTCATCCGCGTACGCCCTGGCAAGCGCATTCAGCTCCGCATCGACATCATCATTCACCGTATCGACCTGCCACAGATATGCGCTGGAACCGTTACGCTGCTTGAGCTGCGTTTCCGTCAGCGTCACGCGGTGGCAGGGCTGCAGGGGCAGCTTATCCTCCGCAAGGGCTGCAGGACACAGAAGCATCATGCACAGGAGCATGGCAAACAGACGCTTCATCATGCGATCATTCCTATCTTATGTACAATGGGGATCACGCTTCGTCGTTCAGGCCGTCCAGACCACTTTCCACAGACAGGGCGACATACTTGTCAAACACCGTCTGGATCACATCCGGTTCCTCTGCCACGACGAAGGTGAGGTTGCCGTCTTCCGCCTTTTCCACGCGGGTCACGAGGATCTGCTCCTCGCCCTCGGGGGTGTTTTCCATCTCCAGCAGCACGGCGTACTCCTCCCCCGCATAGGGGATCATCGCGCCGTAACGGAAGTGGTACACCGTGCCGTCAGGGGCCTTCAGCTCCACGATGGAAGCGTCAAACTCACTCATCGGCTTCCTCTTCTATCATCACGAGGAACTTGTTGAACAGCGCCTCCTGCAGCTCCTCGTCCTCCACGGGAATGTAGGAATCCTCGCCGTCCTCCTGCTCGATCTGCATGAAGAACACGCCGCATTCCTCGTCGTCAGCCACGTCGGCCTCGGTCACAGCGATGTAGAGCACCGATTCGTGCTCGATGGTCGCCAGGTGCTGGAACTGCACGGTATCGCCGGTCTCGTCGTCAATCAGCTCAATGATATTCTCATCCATGGTGGGTACCTCCTGTTGTTGTTCTTGATAGGCGGCATTGCGGTTCGTGTCCAGCCACTGCTGGAGAATGATCGCCGCCGCCACCTTGTCCACATTGTGCTTGCGCTCCGCGCGGTGCATATTGCCCTCAATCAGCGCATTGGTCGCGGTGACCGTCGTCAGCCGCTCATCCTGATAATACACCGTCAGCCCTGCTTTTTCAAGCTGCTCACAGAAACTTTTTACCTTTTCGGACTGGAAACCCGCCGTGCCATCCATGTTCAACGGCCAGCCGGAAAGCACCTGGGTGGTTTCGTACTGCTCGCAGATGGCTGCGACCTTTTTGACATCCGGCCCCCAACCGACGCGGTAGATGGTATCGATCGGTGTGGCAATCAGACGGGAGGCATCCGAAACGGCCACGCCAATGCGGGCGTCGCCAATGTCAAGGCATACGATTCTTTCGTCCATACGCTCACCTCGTCAGATCTTCTGCAGCTTTTCCGTACCCTTGCCAACCACGGCAATGCACGGCTCCTGCGTCAGCACCCGGCGCGCAGCGTCCATGACCTTTTCAATGGTCACGTCCTCAATGCGGGCGATGGTCTCCTCGTGAGAGGTGGGCTTGCCGCGCAGGAGGGTCGAACGGCCCATGCCCTGCATACGGCCTCCAGGGCTTTCCAGACCCATCAGGTAACCGGAGCGAAGCTGCTGCTTGCTGTCGCGGAATTCCTTCTCCGTGATGCCCTCGCGGACAAAGCGGTCAAGCTCCCGGCGGATTTCATCCAGCACCTTCTCGCCGTTCTTGGGATTCACGCCTGCATAGATGCCAAAGGTGCCCACACCCTTGTAGGTATTGGGATAGGAATACACGGAGTAAGCCAGGCCCAGATCCTCACGGATGCGCTGGAAAAGCCGCGAGGACATGGCTCCGCCCAGCACATTGTTCATCACCGCCTGAGGATACACTCCCTCGCTGCCATAGGCCATGCCGGGATAGCCCAGGCAGAGGTGCATCTGCTCGGTATCCTTTTCGCGCAGGCTCCTTTTCCCTGTGTAAACTTGCATATCCGGCAGCACCACGGGCGATACCTCGTTTGACCACGTGCCGAAATACTGCGTGACAAAGGCAAGCACCTTCTCCGGATCGTAGTTGCCTGCAAGGGCCACGACGGTTTCCTTGGGGCCATAGTGCTTCTGTCTGAAATCGATGAGGTTCTGACGGGTGTACGCCTCCACCTGCGAGGCCGGGCCGAGAATCGGTTGACCGGGCGACTGCTCGCCAAACTGCGCGGCGCTGAGCAGATCATGCACCAGGTCCTCAGGGGAATCCTCGTCCATGGCGATCTCCTCCAGGATCACGCCGCGTTCCTTGCCCAGCTCCGTCTCGTCGATGGTCGCGTTGATGACCAGGTCGGACAGGATATCCACCGCCAGTTCAAGATCCTCATCGATGACCTTGGCGTAAAAGCAGGTGCAGTCCTTGCCGGTAAAGGCATTCAGCTGGCCGCCCACTGCGTCCATTTCCTCGGCGATCTGCCGGGCAGTACGCTTCACCGTTCCCTTGAAGACCATGTGCTCCAGAAAGTGACTGAGGCCGTTTTCCTCAGGCAGCTCCATCATGGAGCCGACGTGCATCCACGCGCCGATGGACACCGAACGCAGATAGGGCAGCCTTTCGCCCACCACACGCAATCCATTGGGAAGAAGCCACTCGTCATGCATACAATCCGCTCCCATGCTGTTTTTCTGTATGCTTTCCATGTGAGTCCTTTCTCATGCTAAAATCCGCAAAAGCCCGTATTTGGACTTTTGCGGATCAATGTTACATTATTGCAACGTCATTTCTCAGCTCTGACGGCGGGGCGGACGATTGCCGCGGAAGCCCTCGCTGCGGCGGGGAGCCTCGGTGCTGTGGGTATACTCGATGTCGTTGCGGATCAGGTTGATGCGGCCCTGAGCGTCGATCTCATTGACCTTGACCTCGATCTCGTCACCGATGTTCACCACGTCCTCGACCTTCTCCACGCGCTTGTTGTCCAGCTTGGAGATGTGGATCATGCCGTCCTTGCCGGGCAGCAGCTCGACGAAGGCGCCGAAATTCATGATGCGCACGACCTTACCGGTGTACACCTCGCCAACCTCGATATCCTTGGCGATGCCCTCGATAATCTTGCGGGCCTTGGCAGCAGCCTCGGCGTCGGGGGTGGAAATGAACACACGGCCGTCGTCCTCGATATCGATCTTCACGCCGGTCTCGGCAATGATCTTGTTGATCATCTTGCCGCCGGGTCCGATGACCTCGCGGATCTTCTCGGGATTGATGGTGAAGCGGACGATCTTGGGCGCCCACTTGCTCAGCTCCGCACGGGGCTCGCCCAGGCAGTCCAGCATCTTGCCCAGAATGTGCAGACGACCCTGCAGCGCCTGAGACAGCGCGGTCTCCAGAATGTCGCGGTCGATGCCGGCGATCTTGATATCCATCTGAATGGCGGTGATGCCGTTCATGGAGCCGGCCACCTTGAAGTCCATGTCGCCCAGGAAGTCTTCCAGACCCTGGATATCGGTCAGCACGCAGACCTTGCCGGACTCAGCGTCCTTGATCAGGCCCATGGCAACGCCCGCAACAGGCGCGTGGATCGGCACACCAGCGTCCATCAGGGACAGGGTAGAGCCGCACACGGAGGCCATGGAGGAGGAGCCGTTGGAGGACAGGATCTCGCTCACCAGACGCAGGGCGTAGGGGAACTCTTCCTCAGAGGGGATGACGGGCAGCAGAGCACGCTCCGCCAGAGCGCCGTGGCCGATCTCGCGGCGGCCGGGGCTCTTGAGACGACCAGCCTCGCCGGTGGCGTAGGGCGGCATGTTATAGTGGTGGATATAGCGCTTGAAGTCCTCGTTGGACAGGCCGTCGAGGATCTGACCCTCGCTGGTGGAGCCCAGGGTGGTCACGGTCAGCGCCTGGGTCTGACCGCGGGTGAACACGGCAGAACCATGGGTACGGGGCAGCACGCCGACTTCGCACCAGATGGGACGGATGTCGGTCACGCCACGGCCGTCGGGACGGATGCCCTCTTCGATGATCTTCTTGCGCATGATCTCCTTGTTCAGGTAGTACAGCGCATCGCCGATCTCGCTCTCACGGCCCTCGAACTGGGCGGACAGGGCTTCGATGGTCTCGGCCTTGACCTGAGCCTCGCGCTCCTGACGTTCCTCGCGCACGGTGGTGTCAAAGACCCACTTGCACTTGTCGTAGGCATACTCGCGCACGGCAGCCTTCACGTCGTCACCGGTCACAACCAGGTCAACATGAGCCTTTTCCTTGCCGATCTCAGCGATGATCTGATCCTGGAAGGCGATAATCTTCTTGATTTCCTCATGCGCGAACATGATAGCGTCCAGCATGACCTTCTCGGACACTTCCTTGGCGCCGGCTTCAACCATCAGCACAGCGTCACGGGTACCGGACACGGTCAGGTGCATCTTGGACTTCTGCATCTGCTCCTCGTTGGGGCAGATAACGAACTCGCCATCCACCAGGCCGACCACGACGGAGCCGGTGGGGCCGCCCCACGGAATCTCGGAGACAGCCAGGGCGATGGAAGAACCGATCATGGCGGGGATTTCCGGGGGAATGTTCTTATCCACGGACAGGACGGTGGCCACCACCTGCACGTCGTTGCGCATGCCCTTGGGGAACAGAGGGCGCAGGGGACGATCGATCAGGCGGCAGGTCAGGGTCGCCTTCTCGGTAGGACGGCCCTCACGCTTGATGAAGCCACCGGGGATTTTGCCCACGGAGTACTGCTTCTCTTCCACGTCAACGGCCAGAGGGAAGAAATCCACGCCGGGACGGGCAGTGGGAGACATGGTGGCATTGACCATGACAACGGTCTCACCCAGGTGCACCCAGACGGAGCCGGCAGCCTGCTCGCAGTACTTGCCGAATTCCAGGGTCAGCGGAAGACCAGCCAGGTCCATTGTATACTTCTTGGATTCCATTTTTACACACTCCTTCTACACACATGGAGAGAGCGCCTCGCCCTCCCCGCTCAGCCGGGAGATGCTATCATATGAAAACCCCGTTTCCTTTTCCTTTGGGATTTTCAAGGGATAACATCCCCGGGCTTGCTCACATTGTTGAGACCAGCCTTGCACAGCAGAACCGCCGTAGAGAACAAGTCCCTGCGGCGGCTCTGGCTATGCAAACCGCCAGTCGATCGCTGCCCCACCCTTCCGTCCTTCAAGCGTCAGACGAGTTTCAGTCGCGTGTACGCAACCCAACCGTCAGCCAAGATTGGCGGAAATGGCCGCGGGGCCTGCCCCGCATTACTTGCGCAGGTTCAGCTTGGCGATCAGAGCACGATAGCGCTCGATGTCGGTCTTCTTAAGGTACTCCAGCAGACCACGGCGCTGACCAACCATCAGCAGCAGGCCGCGGTTGGAGTGATGGTCGTTGCGGTTCTTCTTCAGATGCTCGTTCAGGTGATTGATGCGAGCGGTCAGCAGAGCAACCTGCACCTCAGGGGAGCCGGTGTCGCCTTCATGCTGGGCAAAGGCGGCGATGATCTCGGACTTGGTCATTTCGGCCAGATTCATGGGGATTCCTCCATCTTTTCTTGCAGTCAGATATGACTGCTTTATTCTTGGGCAATCGCCTTCCTACGAAGTGCGCCGTCGGAGTGATCGGTCGCCTGCGCGAGAGGTTCATCAAGCCCATCAGTTATTGTATCAGATTTCCTTGCGTTTGTAAATGGGCATTTGCAGTTATTTTTCCGCTTTTCCACGCATTTCACACCATTTTCTGCGCCGCCCAGGCCTTCATGCGCGCCGCGCCTTCCCCATCGCCCACAGCGCGGAAATAAACGAGGTTATCCAGCGCTGTGTAAATGTGGTACGCCGCCTCAAACCGGTCAAAGTCCTCGCGGCGGTACCCCGTTTGATATTCTGCCAGAAATGCGCGCCGGTATGCCTGCATGTCCGCTTCGTCATGCTGCATACGCATCCATGCCGTCATGCGGGCGATGTCGGCCATCCAGCAAAAGGCGGTTGCGTCATCCCAGTCGATGAGCGCAAGATCGCCATTCGGCTGAATGATCACGTTTTTCAGCGACAGATCGCCATGGCACAGCACCGGCGGCAGATCTGCAAAATCCGTCAGCATCGTCATGAAGCGGTCACGCAGGCAGGCCAGGGACGCCTGTGTGAATACGCCCTCTCTGACCAGCACGCCAAAGCGATCCTCCCATTCGTCCGCATAGAAATCAACCTGCCGCGCATGGGATGGCACGCCGCTGCCAATGTAACCGTAACGCTGCAGCTCAATCTGATGCACCCGTGAAACGAGCCGTCCCAGCTCCCCGTAGAATTGCACCGTTTCCCTTTCATCCATCGCCGCGCGGTCAGCTGCCAGCCCCGGAACCTGCCGTTCGATGAGCCAGCCGCAGCCCAGCGCATCATCATACCGACGGAAGGCAATCAGCTCCGCGCAGGGAATCCTCCGTTCCCGCAGCACGCGGTTGACGAAGGGCAGCTTTCCATCCTCCGGCCAATCCGGACTGCGGTAGGCTTTGAAGATATAGCCCTCCCCGCCCACCGAGAACGCATAAACGCCATTGTTGGTCACGCCCTCCAGGCGGACGAGCCGCTCGGGCTTCCGTCTCAGCGCCGCCTCGATGCAGCGCTGCGCCGCCCCTTGATCCATATGCATAATCATGTCGATGCACCTCCTTTTCTTCACCGTAGCACCTGCATCCCCACCTGGCAAGCAGCGCATTTGGTTTAAGAAAAACTCCCCCTGCGTCGTGGCAGAGGGAGCAGACTCAACGATACAGGATGCGCCGGATGGTATCCTCCGCAAGATGGTACTCCTGCGCCAGCTGGGCGATGGTCGCCCCCTGCGCCTTTTTCGACCGGATCTCCCGGTTGCGTGCATCCAGCATGCTTCTTGCGCCCGATTTCTCACCCCACTCCCGGCGCGCGCTTCAGGAGGCAGATAAATCAGCCCCTCCCCGATATGCTGCCGCAGCTCCCGGACAAGGCGCGCGGGCAATGCTTTCTTCGCATTGATATAGGGCATAGTGCCGCTCCATTCATCGTGATGTGTATGGATGCACAAACTCCGCCCCTGTGAGCAAGCGGCTCCCCGCTCTCTGTGCAGCGCCGCTCACCCCATGAGGAATTCTGCGCAGAGCAGATATGGGACAAGCACACGATGATGCATCGGGCACCTCCTTCAATCATGGCTGCAACATCAAACGTGTATCAGCATCAATTCTCCAGGCGGTACAGGAATTCCTTGTAGACAATGTCGGTTTTGCTCTTGCGAAACGCTCCGTCGTCCTTCCACACGCGAAAGCCAAGCTTCCGGCACAGCGCGTTGGAGCCAGCATTCTCCTGCGCCACCGTTGCCGTGAATGCCCGAACGCCGCAGCACTTGCCCTCCGCAATCAGCCGGGAGACCATCTCCGTGGCGTAGCCCTGCTTCCAGTAATTCCTGTGGATGCAATAGCCCAGATCCCAGCATGCGCCGTCCTCCGTGGGCACGACGCTGCACGTTCCGACGAACGCGCCCGTTTCCCGATGGATGGCCACCATGGGATACCAGTCTTCATCCTCCTCGATGCCCACGGCGAAGTTGAGATAGCGCTCGTCCGCAAGGGCACGGGGCGGATCGGCGAGGTAACGGCCCATTTCGTCATCCAGCCAAATGTCAAGGCAGGCAGGGCCGTCGGCTTCGCGGGTCGGTCGGAGTATGAGGCGGTCGGTAAGCAGATTAGGCATTTGCATGCATTTCGTCCTCCTTCGTGGTATCTTCTATCCGGCGGAACATGTACACCGTCATTGCCAGCACGCCGATGGATACGATCAGGCCGAGGATGATATGCAGCAGCAGGTACATATCGCCCAATCGCAGCTTTTCGACGATCAGCAGCGCGCGCCCCAGCACGTCAATCCCCATCAGCATGTACAGCGGAAGGCGCAGGCGGAAGGCCGTCAGAACCGGCACGATCAACAGCCCAGCGAGAATCAGCAGAACCAAACCCGCACCGAGCATTGCGACTGTATCATTCTGCGAAAAACCAGCCAGTCCCAGTCCATATATCATTGAAGACGCACCCAGATAGTGATACAGTTGCATCTCTCTCAGGGTAATCCACACGAACACGCCATACAGCGTCAACAGCGTATATCCCAGCGCCCAGCTGAATCGCTTCCATTTGGTCATTTATTTTCCCCCCGATAGACCCATCATACCATGTCCGTGAAATCCGGTCAATGACTGGCATGCAAAAAGGCGGACTCCTCTTTTGTGTGGAATCCGCCTGTGTGGGGTGTTTAGTGAGTGCACCTTGTTGTCCGCTCTCTTTGGATTGCGCGGACTGTTTGAAAAATCGGGGATCGTTCAAAGACGTTATGGGGATGTGCACCTGCGGGCGCGGGGTCTCCGGCGGGTGCCATCGCCCTTGACTTATTTTTTGGGGTCCCTTGGTTAATAGGCCTTGGCGAAGTACATAACCTTCTTGGCCTTCTTGCCGCAGCACACACAGGTGTCCTGGAACCACTCGCCTTCCTGATCGAAAGGCATGTTGCGGCTGGTCGCATTGAACTTCTGCTTGATCTCGTCCTCACAAGCCTGCTCGCCGCACCACATCGACTTTGCAAAGCCGCCGTTGACGATCTCGCCCAGCTCGTCGATGTTATGCGCAACATGCGTCTTCTCATCGCGGAAAGCCTTGGCCTGCAGGTAGAGGTTCTTCTGGATATCCTCCAGCAGCGCCTTCAGAGCATCCGCCAGGCCCTCCAGGGGCAGCGTGGTCTTTTCGCACAGATCACGGCGGAAGATGGTCACCACACCGTTCTCCAGATCACGGGGGCCAACCTCAACGCGCACCGGCACGCCCTTGAGCTCCCAGTCGTTGAACTTGAAGCCCGCGGACACAGTGTCACGATCGTCCAGCTTCACACGCAGGCCGGCTGCTTTCAGCTCACCAAAGAGCTTCTCGCTGGCCTCCAGCACGCCCGGCTTATGCGCCGCGATAGGCAGGATGACCGCCTGGATGGGCGCGATGGCCGGGGGCAGACGCAAGCCGCGCTCGTCGCCATGGGTCATGATGATCGCGCCAATGAGACGGGTCGATACGCCCCAGGAAGTCTCATGGACGTACTCCAGCTTGCCCTCCTTGGACTGGAACTGAATGTCATAGGCCTCGGCAAAGTTGGTGCCGAAATTGTGAGTGGTGCCTGCCTGCAGGGCCTT
>JAFUOR010000058.1 GCA_017481825.1 Clostridia bacterium | reverse complement strand
CTTCGAGCTGGACATCTCCTGCCTGATCTGCGGCGGCGAGGGCTGCCCCTCTTGCAAGCACTCCGGCTGGCTGGAGCTGTGCCCCTGCGGCATGATCCATCCCGAGGTACTGAAGGCCGGCGGCATCGACCCCGAGGAGTACACCGGCTTCGCCTTCGGCCTGGGCCTGACCCGTCTGGCCATGATGCAGTACGGCGTGAAGGACATCCGTGACCTGAACAGCGGCAACCTGACCCGCCTGAGCCAGTTCACGGACGACGAGTAAGGGCGCTGCCCTTACAACCCGCCAAAGGGACACAGCCCCTTTGGAAACCCATTACCGGCCTGCGGCCGGGGCAGTTCCTTTGTGGCTGTATGCATCAGTAAGGAAACAGACCGGGGGCTCCCTCCGGTAGGGAGTTGACATAGAACGAACCATCCTTGAAAGGGGATTATTCCATGTATATTTCGATGAACTGGATCCAGGAATTCGTGGATCTTTCCGGCATTGACCTGATGGCGCTGATCCATCAGTTCTCCCTGTCCACCGCCGAGGTGGAGAATGAAATCTTCCTCAAGGGCTCTGACCTGTCCGGCGTGGTCGTGGCGGAGATCAAGTCCATTGAGAATCATCCTGAAAGCAAGAAGCTCCACCTGCTGAAGGTGGATTGCGGCGAAGCGGAGCTGGTGGACGTGGTCTGCGGCGCGCCGAACGTCCGCGTGGGCATGAAGACCGCCTTCGCCAAGCTGGGCGCCCAGCTGGGTGAGATCACCATCGCGCCCCGGAAGCTGGCTGGCTACACCAGCCACGGCATGTGCTGCTCCGAGAAGGAGCTGGGCCTGAGCGACAATAACGACGGCATCATGGACATCACCGAGGACGTGGCCGTCGGCACCGACGTGAAGGACCTGTGGCAGATTGACGATATCGTGTTCGAGGTGGACAACAAGTCCCTGACCAACCGCCCTGACCTGTGGGGCCACTACGGCATCGCCCGTGAGTTCGCCGCCCTGGCCAAGCGTCCCCTCAAGCCCATGGAAATGGTCGATTTGGAGCAGTACAAGAACCTGCCCGCCATCGACATGAAGATCGAGGATCCCCTGTGCCAGCGCTATTCCTGCCTGACGGTGGACAACATCACCCGCAACGTTGCGCCCATGAACATGCGTATCCGCCTGTTCTACTGCGGCATGCGCGCCATCAACCTGCTGGCCGACCTGACCAACTACCTGATGCTGGAGATGGGCCAGCCCATGCACGCCTTCGACAGCCGCAAGGTGGAGAAGATCCGCATCAAGCGCTTCGACAAGCCCTTCACCTTCCAGACCCTGGACAAGGTGGAGCGTCAGATTGACGAGAACACCCTGATGATCTGCAACGGCGACAAGCCTGTGGCCATCGCCGGCATCATGGGCGGCTTTGACTCCGAGATTGTGGCCGACACCACCAGCTTGACCTTGGAGTCCGCCACCTTTGACGCGGCTTCCGTCCGCAAGTCCACCGTGCGTTTGGCCCACCGTACCGATGCGTCCTCCCGCTACGAGAAGTCCCTCGACCCCGAGATGACCGTGCCTGCCATCGCCCGCTTCGTCAAGCTTCTGCAGGACGCCGATGCCGGCATGCGCGTCACCTCCTGCCTGACCGACGAGCGCGCCTTCACCTATCCCCAGATCACCCTGGACTTCGACAAGCACTTTGTCGATCGCTACACCGGCATCGAGATCAGCGATGAGCACATCGTGTCCACCCTGACCGCCCTGGGCTTCACCGTCCGTCAGGATGGCGACAAGTTCTCCGTGGACGTGCCCTCCTGGCGCGCCACCAAGGACGTGACCATCAAAGCTGACATCATCGAGGAAATCACCCGTATCTACGGCTATGACAACTTCGACGTGCACACCGCCGAGGCCCCCCTGTACCCCGTGCGCGAGCATGTGGAAAAGACCACCGAGAACAAGGTGAAGGATATCCTCGTCAAGCGTTACGGCCTGCATGAGGTGCACTCCTACATCTGGCAGTACTCCGATGAGTACAAGAAGCTGGGCATTGAGGTGGAGGACAACATCCGCCTGCTGGGCGCGGCCAACCCCAATATTGAGGTCATCCGCCGCTCCATCGTGCCCACCCAGTTGGTGCAGGTGAAGGGCAACACCGCCTATGCGCCCACCTTCGGCATGTTCGAGATTGGCCGTGTGGCGGACGGCGTGGACGAGAACAACCTCGCCCGCGAGTACAAGAAGCTGTGCATCACGCTGTTCAGCAAGGTGGAGAGCGTCGAAACGCTGTACTTCCGCCTGCGCGATATGCTCGCCGTCACCGTGGACGACCTGAAGCACAAGGAGCTGACCTGGGTCAAGGCGGAAGCCACCCATTCCTGGCAGCATCCCAAGAACCTGAATGCCATCGTCTGCGACGGCGTTGTCCTGGGTTCACTGGGCGTGGCGCACCCCGTGGTGGCCAAGAAGATCGACAAGAAGGCCGCCATCGTCTTCGCGGAGATCGACATTGACGCGCTGTCCCACGTGGGCGCTGAGCGCATCAAGTACGTCGAGCCCAGCCGCTTCCCTGGCATGGAGCAGGATCTGACCTTCATCGCCGACAAGTACGAGCCCATCAAGAAGGCCATCGACGCGGTGAACAGCCCCCTGGTCAACAAGGTGGCCGTGGTCGGCACCTACACCGATGATGCGGGCAAGTCCATCACCGTGCGCATCTTCTTCTCCCACGCCGAGCGCACCCTCACCCGTGAGGAAGTGCAGGCGGTTGTGGACGGCGTCATCGCCGACCTGGAGAAGCAGGGCATTGCGCTGAAGAAGTAACAAAAACGGGGGACTGCTGGTATGGCAGTCCCCTTTGCGATGCAAAAAGCCCGGAGCAACACTGCTCCGGGCATCAATTTGTATTACAGGGAGTACTCGCGGGCCAGGGTATTCCAGCAGGCCGCATCCCGCTCACGGTTGAGCTGATCACGCACGGAAAGGACGACAACACCCACCAGGGACGCCAGCAGAATCCACATCATAATCCATTCCTCCCGACCAGATTGGTCTGCACGTTGCAGGAAACCCTGCAAAAATCATTCTGTCAATTCCTATTATACGCATTTTGATGGAAAAAACAAGATGACAATGCAGGAAATCATGATAAAATGTTTTTTGCTGTACTTGCAAAAAGTTGCGCAAAATCCTGCGAAAGGAGAAGAAGATGCAGCCTGTGAGGCAGGGGATTGCAAGTCTGCTGGAGGGATGGCGGATGTGGTTGACACAAGAGGCCAGCGACGATAAAACAAGTTGGGGGAGATTCTTTGCCTTCCCCTCTGGGGAAGGTGGCCTCCCGCTTGCGGGAGGTCGGATGAGGTAAAGTGAAAGCGCTGAATCTTACGATTCAGCGCTTAAGCACCTCCGAGGGGATTCGAACCCCTGTTTCAGCCTTGAGAGGGCCGCGTGCTAGGCCTCTACACAACGGAGGCATATAAAGCTGGGGAACTAGGATTCGAACCTAGGCAAT
>JAFUOR010000057.1 GCA_017481825.1 Clostridia bacterium | reverse complement strand
CCAGGCGCGGGCGGAGGTTTCAGCCTCGCCGCGAGCCTCGGCGAAGGAAGTCAGGCAGCGGCGGTTGATGCGCTGCCAGTCATCCTCCAAAAGGCAGAAGAGATCCGCAGGCTGACGGAAGGGACGCTGAATGAGAGTGTCAAACACATCAAAGGACACCACGGCGGGCTTGCCGCCCTCCAGACCAAGGATAGCCCGCTTGATTTTTTCAAGACCGTCGTTCCACGGCAGTATATGCTTGTCAAACCACCAGAGCTCGCGGTCGTCGGCTTTTTCCTGCGTGCCGGAGGCCTCGCGCCACATGCGGTCATACCAGCGGCGGGCAGCGTGGAGGTGGTTCAGCTCCTGCACGGCGTTCTTCTTGGTCAGGAAGTCCTCCACAAAGGCGAAGACCCTGACGATATCGCCGTAGTTCTTGCGGAGCTTCTTTTCATTGGCCTGAGAGGAATTCGTCGAGGAGGCAGCATGCATGCAGTAGAACACGCCGTCGCCGCGGTGGCGGGCGAAGGACTGCGCCTCGTACATCAGCACGCTGGAAAAGGCGATATCCTCGGTCATGATGATATGGTCGGTCAGCTGCTCAAAATGAGGCTGGCATTTATCCCAGAGGGTCTTGCGGTAGACCTTGTTCCAGATGGTATGCCACGCATAGCACTGCAGCTCCTGGCCGTAGAAGGCGCGGCGCACCTCCTCCCCATAGAGCGCATCAGCCATCACGCTGTCCGCATGCACGGGGCGGATGATGCACTGGCCGTCCGGCTGCACCCACACGGTATCGCCCATGACAATATCAAAGCTGCCCGCATCCGCCTTTTCGATGGCGGCGCGGTAGAAATCCACCGAGACATAATCGTCGCTGTCCAGAAAGGCGATGTATTCGCCCCGGGCATGCTTTGCACCGGTGACGCGGGAGGCAAACAGGCCGCGGTTCTGCTCGTGGCGGACAAGCCGGATGTTGGTATTGCCCCAGTCGATGTACTGCTGGATGATGTATGCGCTGTCGTCGGGAGACGCGTCATCAACCAGGATGATCTCGCAGTCCTCCAGCGACTGACGCAGGAGGGAATCCAGACAGTCTGGCAGATATTTCGCCGTGCCATAGACCGGCACGACCACTGAGAGCTTCACCGGATTCGCCTCCCTTCCCATGGTTTCCTACTATATTGATATTTTACCATATTCCCATGGGATTGGCAAGCGGTGCGGGATGTATAATCCTGTCATGATTGTAACATTCGCATCGGTGACCCTTGACCTGTGTCGATTGTTACTCTATAATAGAATTTGGGTAAATCCACATATATTGTATGTACTGATTAAGGAGGTCATGCCTGATGAGGAAGACCCGGCGAATCACAGCCCTTATGCTGGCCCTGCTGATGCTCTTCACCTGCCTGCCCGCGTTTGCGGAGGAGGACGAGGTATTCGGCGAGGCGCCGGAGGTATTCACCGACACCCTGACCGAGGAGGTTCCCGTCGTCAGCGATGATATTTTCGTGATGACGGAGACGCCCACTGCCGAGCCTACGGCAGAGCCCACCGCCAAACCCACGGCGGTCCCCACTGAAAAGCCCACCCCCCAAACCACCGAGGCTCCCACCCCCGAACCCTTGGTGGAGAAGACCGCCTTTGCAGCGGGGCTTGCGCGCATAGGCCAGGGCGTGAAGCTCTACGAGCACAATGGCCTGTGGGGCAATTATGCCCAGACCGCCATCGGCGGCGTGGTTTACGCCAGCGAGATGAACGATGAGGAAACCGCCATCCGCATCACCCTCAACAACGGCATCTCCCTTTACGAGGGCTGGGTGAAGGCCGAGGCCGTCACCATGCTCACCGAGAAAGAGACCGCCTCCTGGGACAAGGAGGAGCGCGACGAGGACATCGTGCGCACCACCCGCGGCCATGAGCTGATTCCCATCGGCCTGATCCACAGCACCCCCACCGCAACCCCAGAGCCCGTGACCGAATATGAGGAGCTTGTGGATGCGCCGGTAGTGGAGATGAATCCCGATGATCTCGACGACGCCTCCGTGCTGGACAAGCTGATTGCCTCTGTCACCAAGCCCACCGAGGCGCCCGAAAAGGAAGAGTCCTCCGCGCCCATCGAAGAGGAGGACGAGGACGTATTTGGCAGCGAGGCCATTGAGGCAACCCAGGCTCCCCTGCCTGAGCCCTCCTTTGAGCCCGAGGATACGGCGGAGATGGACAAATTCGTCGAGTACCGTACCATGAGCGCCCCCGGCAACCTCAAGGCCACCCACAACCGCGTAGGCGTGATGACCATCACCTGGGACGGCACCGAGGATGCAGACGCCTACCAGCTGCTGTACAAGGCCGCCCATGAAACGGAGTATTCCCTGCTCCACCAGACCACCGGAACCTCCTACACCACCGACGCCCTTGACCCCAGCGTGGTGTACTACTTCCGCGTGCAGAGCGTGGAGCTGGACGATGCGGGCGAGATCATCAACCAGAGCCCGCAAAGCGCCTCCTACCCCTACATCGTGCTGGGGGATGCGAAGATCAAGGATCCCCGCGGCAAGGACACCTCCACCATCCGCCTGGAGTGGAATGCAGTCCCCGGCGCAACTCATTACGACGTGATGATGTCCCTGCACGGCAAAGAGGAATGGAGCATCGTCCGCACGGATATCGAGGGTGACCTGTGCGATATCCGCGACCTCTCCTTTGACGAAACGTACGACTTCCTCGTCATCCCCAAGCGCAAGCTGAACAACGGCACCGTCATCACCGGCAACACCTCCCGCACGAAGATGGTCGGCAGCCCCATGGAGACCCCCAGCTTCACCGAGTACGTGTGGACGGAAAAGGGCCTTGAGCTCCATTGGGACGCCATCCCCGGCGCCAGCGGCTACGTTATCTACCGCCGCGCCTTCTCCGAGCCGGATGTGACCAACTACCAGAAGCTGGTGGTGCTGGAGGAGCCGGTCACCACCTACGTCGATACCACCATGGAGCCCGGCGAGGTATACTACTACTTCGTGTATACCTTCAAGCGCTGCGAGCCTGAGGGCTGGGGCTGCTTCAGCCTCAAGGGCAGCATCGGCATGGGCACCTGGATGGAAAAGCCCGTCATCTCCAAAATGGAGAGCCTGACTGAGCAGGGCGTGCGCCTGGAATGGCCTGCCCTCACCGGCGCGAATTACTACGATGTACACATCTCCTCCACCGCAGGACAGGAGCCCTCGGCCGACGGCCGCGTGAAAACCGCCTACGGCTATCACTCCAGCGCCAAGGTGGATCGCACGTATTACTACCGCATCCGCGGCGTGCGCGTGTTCTCCAATGGCGATATCTCCTACAGCCCCTGGTCGGATGAATACAGCTACACCCACGTGGAGGTCGAGCCGACCTACCGCGCGCTGATCGTTGGCAACACCTACCCCAATGAGGACAACTACCTCCCCGGCTGCGACAATGACGCGGAGGCCATGAAAGCGATGCTCTCCCGCATGACCGGCACGCCCTACGCCGTCACGGTGAAGGAAAACCTGACCGACAGCGGCATGATCAACGCCATCGCCTCTACCTTTGCCGACGCTCAGAGCAACGACGTGTCCCTGTTCTACTTCTCCGGCCACGGCGCCAACACGCCGGAAACGAACTTCCACGGCGCGCTGGTGGGCACGTTGCATACATACCTGTCCGTTGCCCGCCTGAAGGAGGCGCTGGATCAGATCCCCGGCAAGAAGGTCGTGATCATCGACAGCTGCCACAGCGGCCAGATGATCGGCAAGAGCGAGGGTTATAGCGCTGAGAGCGCCTTCAACAGCGAGGTCATCAGCATCTTTGCCAGCGGCGGCACTGTTGAACGCGCCGTGACCACCGATCCGGCCATCGCGGAAACAGACGGCGAAAACGAAGTCTTCACCTCCGAGCCATCGGTCATCGCCCGCGCAGACAACAACCTGGCCAACAGCGGCTACTACGTCATCACCGCCGCCCACTCCACGGAACGCAGCGTATCCAGCGGCCTGGATAACAATGGCGACGGCAAGATCGACCGGTATTTCGGCCTGTTCACCTACGGCCTGTGCCACTCCTCCGGCTGGAATTCCGCCAAGAACAGCGCCATTACCGCCCTGAACGGCGACCGCGATGCCAATGGCGAGATCACCCTGTACGAGGCCTATGTCTACGCCAAGGCCATGGCACAGCGCACCAACCCCAATCAGACCGCGCAGATCTATCCCAGCAATTCGGCAATGGTCGTTTGGGCCAAGTAAATCACATGCATATCGCCCTGACCTCCGCAATGGAAGTCAGGGCGATTGTTATGGTTTCAGGCACTCCCGGGCCGCCTTTAAAGCGGCTTTCATAGCGGTGGGAATGGTGAGCGTCTCCATTTCCTCCAGGGTGACGAAGCGGTAACCGGCAGGGGCCTTGGCTGCGTCCGTGTACAGGAGATGGAGCTTCATTTGCCATATCTGATGGGTGAAGACGTGGCGCGCCTCTCCCATTGATGCCACGTAAACAACAGGCAGCTTCGTCAGCCTGCGCACCGCCGCCGGGAGCTGCTTCTGCGGATGATGCCCCTCCGCCAGCGGGTACACCCACAACCCCTGCAGCATGGTCTCGGTGCGCTGGCGCATCAGGATGCGGCTGCCGCTAAGAATCAGGCACACGTCATAATCGATCACCCTGGGCGGATTCTTGCGGGGCAGCTCAGGGATATCCTCCGCATCTCCGGCGGCGTAAGCGTCGCAGATATCGCGCAGAGGACAGCGCTCGCAGGAGGGCGTACCGGGAACGCAGACCGTCGCGCCAAGATCCATCAGGGCCTGATTAAAATCCCCCGGGCGCTGTTCAGGCACAAGGGAGGCCGCCTCCTGCTCAATGCGTCGCCGGACGGAAGGAATGCCGACATTCTCCCGCACGCCCCTGACGCGCGATACCACGCGGATGACATTGCCATCCACCGCAGGCACGGGTTTGTCAAATGCGATGCTGGCGATGGCTCCGGCAGTGTAGGCCCCGATGCCGCTGATGGTCAGCAGGGCGTCAACGGAGTCCGGCATCACGCCGCCGAAATCAGCCGCCACCTGCTGCGCGCCCCTGTGCAGGTTATGGGCTCGGCGGTAATAGCCCAAGCCCTCCCAGAGCTTGAGCACATCCTCGATGGGTGCAGCGGCCAGAGCCTCCACCGTCGGAAAGCGCGACAGGAAGCGTTCATAATAGCCCATCACGGTCTCCACGCGGGTCTGTTGGAGCATGGTTTCGCTGACCCACGTCCGGTAGGGATCGTGAATGCCCCGCCACGGCAGCACGCGGGCATTTGCATCATACCAGCGCAGCAGCAGGGCCGAAAGACGTTCTTGCATGAGGTTGCCTCCAAATTCTTTTCTACATCATTGTATCACAATTTGCGCTTCCTGGATAGATTACAGAGCAATTTTGACATGTGCGGAAAAAAATTTCATTTTAGAACATTTGTTCCTCTTGCAAGTATCGCGCAAATGGCGCATAATAGCTATTGTCGTTTAGCACTCAACCTTCAAGAGTGCTAACAACCCCACAACGTTATGAGCAGGAGGAAATCATCCATGACCGTGAAGCCTTTGGGTGACCGCGTCGTCATCAAGAATGTAGAAGCCGAGGAGACCACCAAGTCCGGCCTGATCCTGACCAGCGCTGCCAAGGAGAAGCCCCAGATGGCGGAAGTCATCGCTGTTGGCCCCGGCGGCAATGTCGATGGCAAGGAGGTCACCATGCAGGTGTCCGTTGGCCAGAAGGTTATTTACTCTAAGTACGCCGGTACCGAGGTCAAGATCGACGGCGAAGAGCTGATCATCGTGCGTCAGAACGACATCCTGGCTGTGGTGGAGTAATTCGCCCGGCCTCCCCTATCTGATAAAAGGAGTGTAAGCATTATGGCAAAGCAGATTCAGTATGGCGAGCAGGCTCGCCGCAGCCTTGAAAAGGGCGTCAACGCGCTGGCCGATACCGTCAAGATCACCCTGGGCCCCAAGGGCCGCAATGTCGTGCTGGACAAGAAGTACGGCGCTCCCCTGATCACCAACGACGGCGTGACCATCGCCAAGGAGATCGAGCTGGAAGATCCCTTTGAGAACATGGGCGCGCAGCTGGTGAAGGAGGTCTCCACCAAGACCAACGATGTGGCTGGCGACGGCACCACCACCGCGACCCTGCTGGCGCAGGCCATCATCCGCGAGGGCCTCAAGAATCTGGCCGCCGGCGCGAACCCCATGATCCTCAAGAAGGGCATCTCCGCCGCGACTGACGCCGCCGTGGAGGGCCTCAAGGAGCTTTCCCAGCCTATTTCCGGCAAGCAGGCCGTGGCCAATGTTGCCGCGAACTCCGCTGCGGACGAGACCATCGGCAAGCTGATCGCCGATGCGATGGAGACCGTGGGCGCTGACGGCGTCATCACCGTTGAAGAATCCAAGACCATGACCACCGGCATGACCACCGTGGAGGGCATGCAGTTTGACCGCGGCTACGCCTCCGCCTACATGGTGACCGACACCGAGAAGATGGAAGCCGTGCTGGACGATCCGTTGATCCTGATTACCGACAAGAAGATCTCCAACATCCAGGAGATCCTGCCCCTGCTGGAGCAGGTGGTGCAGACCGGCAAGAAGCTGCTGATCATCGCCGAGGACGTGGAGGGCGAGGCCCTGTCCACCCTGGTGGTCAACAAGCTGCGCGGCACCTTCACCTGCGTGGCCGTCAAGGCGCCCGGCTTTGGCGACCGCCGCAAGGAGATGCTGCAGGATATCGCCATCCTGACCGGCGGTACCGTGATCTCCTCCGAGACCGGTATGGAACTCAAGGAAGCTGACCTGAGCCTGCTGGGCCGCGCCCGTCAGATCAAGGTCAACAAGGAGAACACCACCATCGTCGATGGCGCTGGCAACAAGGATGAGATCGTGGCCCGCGTGGCTGTGATCAAGAACCAGATCGCCGAGACCACCAGCGATTATGACCGCGAGAAGCTCCAGGAGCGTCTGGCCAAGCTGGCTGGCGGCGTGGCTGTCATCCAGGTCGGCGCTGCCACCGAGATCGAGATGAAGGAGCGCAAGCTGCGCATCGAGGATGCTCTGGCTGCGACCCGTGCCGCAACCGAGGAGGGCATCGTGCCCGGCGGCGGCATCGCCCTGCTGAGCGTGGCCTCCAACGTGGCGGCCCTGCTGCCCAAGTTCACCGGCGACGCCAAGACCGGCGTGCAGATCATCCTGCGCGCGCTGGAGGAGCCCATCCGCCAGATCGCTTCCAACGCTGGCGTGGACGGCTCCGTAATCGTCGAGAACATCAAGTCTGCCAAGAAGCGCAACGCCAAGAAGGCTGTCGGCTATGGCTACGACGCGCTGAACGATGAGTACTGCGACATGATCGAGCGCGGCATCATCGATCCCACCAAGGTGACCCGCTCTGCGCTGCAGAATGCAGCCTCCGTGGCGGCGATGGTGTTGACCACCGAATCCCTGGTGGCGGACATCCCCCAGCCTGAACCCGCAGCTCCGGCTGGCGGCGCTGGCATGGGCGGCATGTACTGATACCCCTGACGGGTCAAAAAAGTGGCTGCGGCCACTTTTTTGAGTTGGAGGACAACTTCCCGCGGAGGATGTGCGGGGTTTGATAATGATGGCTCTCCCTGGTGGGGAGAGCCATTTTTATTGGAGGAAGAAAGTGTGGGTTTTGCCTTCGATCCAGCCTTCTTCCTGATTGCCATCGTATTCGCCGATGGTGATGTGGTCGGGCAGGGAGTCGATTTGGCGCGTGCTGATATATTGGAGCTGGTCGCCCATGCCCTGGTGGTTGGCGCCTATGCGGATGTAGAGCGGGTTGGCGCCTCTGGGAATGGCCGCACCGACATCATCAAGAATGCGGATTGGGCGGTACATAGCGTAGACGCGCTGCCTGGCCAGATCAATGATGTCGTAGTCCATCAGGCAATAGGTGGTCATGGTGGTTTTGATCAGCTCAACACCGTTGATTTCAATGCCTGCGCTGCTTAGCACCACGGACTCCCCCTCCCCGCTCCTGACACGCTGCACAGCACCGGAAACCGGGATGGTGAGGCTGCACCCACGGGGCGCATCGTCATAAACGCTGACGCTGAAATGCAGCGGTAGCGCATCGAGGAACCGGTATTCCGGACGCACGAAGGACCAGATCATGATGCTGAATGTGCCATCCTCGTTGTGGAAGGAGTCATAAACATGCGCCGAAATCTCGCTCCCGCCGAACAGCACCGGGATGATTCCGCTGTAACCCTGCTGCGCTGCATATTCGTCGATCGTCATGTCGGCTGGATAGCTTTTGCTGTAGCTGCAGGCCTGCGCGCCATCATGCAGATAACCCGGAACGATCATGATGCCTTCATTTTTCGGCACCGCTTCGACAAGGATGTAGGTTGCCATGCCGTCATAGACCGCCTCGGTGATGGTAAAGGCAGCGCAGGGGGTATCCAGGGTTTTAGGGGTAAAGCCGTTGGCAAGCGCTGCGCTGGTCTGCATGCCTGGATTGGTTTTGGGGTTGGCATGAATGAAGTCCAGCACACCCCAGCGCCCTGCGGCAGCGGCCATCCCCACAGCAGCGCTGAGCACGAAAACCACTGCAAGCAGCAGCGCCATGCGCGGCTTGCTCCAGGCTGAACGATTTGCCTCCGGGAGGCTCTGCAATGCTTCTGCCGCGGCTTGCCGGAAGCCCGCCTCCATATCCGGGAATTCCCGGCGGAAATCCTCGCCTGTCTTCACGGTTCAAACACCTCCTCGTTCAGTAGCGTCCGCAGCTTGTCGCGGCCACGGGCCAGCCTGCTTTTGACCGTTCCCACGGGGATGCGGAGGATCGCCGCCACCTCCGCAACGTCATACCCTTCGATGTAGTGCAGATGGATGGGCAGGCGATACTTGTCCTCCAGGGAGAAAAGGGCGTCCAGCAGGGACGTTTCGGGCTTCAAGTCCGATGAAAGCTCGCCCACATCCTCCACCAGAAGCATCCGCTTTGCCCGGCGCCGCTGGGTATCGCAGACGTTGAGCAGGATGCGGATGACCCAGGTCTGCATGCGGCGTTCATCGCGCAGCTGATCACGCTTTTCCCAGGCGCGGCGGATAGCCTCCTGCACCGCATCCTCACGATCCGCCTGCTGCGGCAGCTGCGACCAGGCCAGGCGGTACATCACCGGCGAGAGCGCGATGATTCGCCGGGCGAATTCCTCCTTGGTCATGCAGTCCCTCCCTCCTTACATCTGTTAGACTCGCAAGCGCGGCGTTTGGTTCCCTCACTTTCACATTTTGTTCATGATACAGTCATAAAAGTGATCTATACTGAAACTGCGGCAGATACAGGAGGCTAATTGTTGCCTGATTGTAAATATTTCCGCCGCATGAAAGAAATAGCTGGGCTGAATCGTCAATTTAGTGAAGGCCCAAGCATACACTGCCACCACAAAAGCGCCGGGATATCCCTCTTGTCGAAGAGGAACTGCCTTTGGCGAATGCGGGATGTTCGGACATATTGCAGGGAACACCGCATACATTATGAGAGGATGGTGGCAGACGATGACCCAATCCAGCGGGATCAGGCTCAAAAAGCGCCCAGCCTTCGACTGGTCAAAAGCACCGGAGAAGCGAAAGCGCACCCTCCCCCTCCAGCGATGCACATGGCGCAGACAAGCTGCCCTGGCGGCGTTGCTGGCCCTCCTCACGGCGTGCTACATCGGCCCTCTGCAGGCGGATGCAACCACCGTGCTGGCGGTAAAGAAGGTGCTGCCGATCTACTCGGTAGAACGGGAGGACAAGGTCATTTCCGTAACCTTCGATGCCTCCTGGGGCGGCGACAAGACGATGGCGATCCTCGACCTGCTTGATCAGTACAACGCCAAGGCGACCTTCTTCCTGGTGGGCATCTGGGTAGATAAATACCCGGAGCTGGTTCAGGAGATCGCCGCGCGCGGGCACGAGATCGGCAATCACTCCGACTCCCATGCGCACATGACGCAGATCTCCGAGAGCAAGATGCGTCAGGAGCTGGATGGCTGCTCGGACAAGATCGAGACCCTCACAGGCGTACGCCCGACCCTCTTCCGCCCGCCCTACGGCGACTATAACAACAAGGTGGTCACCGTGTCAAGGGACGAGGGCTACGAGGTGGTGCAGTGGAGCATCGACTCCCTGGACTGGAAGAACCGCGGCGTGGATGACCTCATCAAACGTGCAACCACCAACGTACAGGCGGGCGATATCATCCTGTTCCACAACGATTCGGATTACATCGTCGACGCGCTGCCCGCCATCCTGCAATTCTATCAGGAGCAGGGATTCACCATGATCCCTGCCAGGGACATCCTGCTGACTGGAAACACAACGATCGACGTGCAGGGAAAGCAGCATCCGGCAGCCGAGTGACCGCCGGCCGCTCCCCCTTCACAGGAAAGGTGAAACGCTATGGACGAAAACGGAAACTACCTGCATCTCAGCGGCATCCTCACCGACGAGCCCGTGTATGGTCATGAGGTCTTCGGGGAGAAGTTCTACTATGCCACACTATCCGTGCCGCGGCTTTCTGGCGCGGAGGATTTGCTGCCCGTAACGCTCTCTGAGCGTCTGATGGAGGGCACGAAGCTCACCATCGGCTCCCCCCTGTGCCTTGAGGGGCAGCTGCGCAGCTACAACAAGGTCATCGAGGGCGCAGGACGGCTGCTCATCACGGGCTTTGCCCAGCGCCTCCTCGATCCGGACAACGAGGAGAACCCCAATCAGGTGCAGCTCACCGGTGCGCTGTGCAAGCCCCCGAGCTACCGCACCACGCCCTTTGGCCGGGAGATCGCCGATCTGATGCTGGCCGTCAACCGGGCCTATGGCAAGAGCGACTACATCCCCTGCATCACCTGGGGCCGCACGGCGCGCTTTGCCAGCCACCTGAAGGTGGGCGACAAGGTGACGCTGCTGGGCCGCTTCCAGAGCCGTGCCTATCAGAAGCAGCTCTCTGACGGCTCCGTGCTCAACAAGACGGCCTACGAGGTCTCCGTGGGGCGGCTGACCATGGCCGAAAACATGGTGCAGCCTGCCGCACCCTTCGTTATCCGCCCGGAGCACGAGGATATCAGCAGGAGCTACGATGCGGGGCTCTACGGGAATCCGCAATAAGTGAAAAATCAGGCTGGTGCAATGCTGCATCAGCCTTTTTTGTAGGAAAAATCATTCATATGGTTTGTGCGATATGCTGATCAGGTGCGTTGACAAGCCTATCAGGCTCTCCTCCCTCTCCAGCAGCCGCACGATGCGCATGATGGCCTCCCGTTTCACCGGATCCGGCCAGGCTTCCTCCAGGTTGCGGATGATCCAGCAGGGGCCAATTACCCCGCGCAGCTCTACCTCCTCAAAGCCGGACGCCGCCACCTCACGGTGCAGCTCCTCCGGCTTGTGGAAGTAGACCAGGCCGATCTCATTTCCGGTATGCAGGCCTGTCCGCACGGTGGCTTCAATCATGCGGTAATAGGCATCGTCATCCAGCACAGGCCTTTGGTCGTAGAGGTGGGTGTATTTCAGTGCCGTGGCATAGCAGGTGATGTTCGCCGTGAAGAGCTTTCCGCCGGGCCGGAGCAGGCGACGGCATTCGCGCAGGCACAGCGCGCGCTCCTCCCTGTCCACGATGTGGTACAGCGGGCCAAAGAGCAATATGGCGTCGGCAGAGGCGTCCGGACGGTCGATGCTGCGCGCATCAGCCACCTCGGCGCTTTTCAGCGGCATGGGCGCAGTTTCAGCCAGCTCTCTGGCCATGCGGATGTGACCCTCCGCCAGGTCGAAGAGAGATACCTCATACCCCAGGGACGCCAGCCAGAAGGCGTATTCGCCATAAGCGCCGCCAATGTCGTAGATCACCGCAGGCGGCTTAGGCAGCTCCTCCAGGAGGATTTCCTTCGTGCGCTCAAATTCGATCAGCCCCAGACCGCGGTGGAGCCTCCCCTTTTCGATGCCGGCATTGTATCCGGCAAGACCGTTTCTGTCAATCGGTTTCATGTACATTCTCCTTTTTGCTATGGTGATGGTGCGCCTGCAGGGCCGCTGTCGGGGGAGCTCTTGCTGTTCCGGCATCGAGGTCACCTCCTTTGTGGTAAATGAAAAAGGCCAAAAGCCGCGAAAGCTTTTGGCCGTCAGGACGGAGCGCATCCGTCAGGGCATCAAAGCAAGACCCGCGGTTTCAGACGAACTGCGAGCTGACCTTGCTGGTATGCCTTCATAGAAACGTACATGGCCGTCTCCTTTTTGGGGATAAATTACTGTTTCTGACCACAATTGGGGCAGAACTTCGCGCCCGCTGCCACGGCATTGCCGCAGCCGGAGCAGACATTGCCCACATTCTGCTTCGCGCCGCAGTTGGAGCAGAACTTCGCGCCCGCATTCAGCTGAGTGCCGCACTCGGCACAGAAGCCGCCCGCCGCCGCAGGAGCTGCCGCAGGGGCCGCCTGCTGGGGCTGCTGATTCATGGTCATAGCACTCGCAAACATCTGACCCATGGCCACGCCCGCGCCCATGCCCATGCCGGCGCCTGCGGTGCCGCTGGGATTGTTTGCCGCCTCGCGCATGGCCTCGGCAGCCTGATACTGAGTGTACTTGTTCAGATCACCCAGCACGCCCATGGAGGTACGCTTGTCCATGGACTTCTCGACTTCCTCAGGCAGGGAGATGTTCTCAATGACAAAGGAGGTCAGCGTCAGGCCCAGGGGCAGAATCTTGGGATTGATGGCGTTCAGGGCGTAGTTGGACAGCTCGTCGTAGTTGGCCGCCAGGTCGAGGGCGGGAATCTTGCTCTCGGCGATGGCGTCGCTCAGACCGCTGACCAGCGTGCGCTTGATCTGGCCCTCCACATCCTCGGCAGTGGTGAGCGTCTTGGTGCCGAAGACCTCACGCAGGAAGGTCGCGGGATCGTTCACCTTGAAGGCATAGACGCCAAAGGCGCGAATGCGGATCATGCCGAACTCGGTGTCGCGCATCATCACGGGGTTGCTGGTACCCCACTTGCGGTCAAGGAACTGCTT
>JAFUOR010000056.1 GCA_017481825.1 Clostridia bacterium | reverse complement strand
GGCCGTCAAAATCACCGCTATTTCGCATGTAGACAAAGCAGCGATAGGTTTTGCCCGCCTCCACCGGGATGCCGCCGGAGAAGGTGGTGCTCTGGTAGCCCAGATTAGCGAAGCGGTACTCCCCCTTCGTGCAGCTGACGCGCATGTAGGTGGGGTTGTTTTCGTTCAGGGGATTCTCCGTCTGGACAGTGGCCGTGCCCGTTGCCCCAAAGGCCAGGTTGAAGCCCCAGCCGGTGTAGTGGTCGGGCGTCTTCGGGTTGAGGATATCCTCATACTCGAAGGAGCGGTTCTGCAGCAGCTCGGCATAAAGGCCGCCGTCCGCGCCGTAATTGATGTCCTCAAAGAAGAGGCCGTAGAGGGTGTCGCTCATATCCACGGTGGTGACGTTTGCGTCCGCCGTGAGGGTGGCCGCGCCGGCCGCCGCAGGAAGCATCAGCAAGGTCAGCAGCAGGGCGATTGTTTTACGCAGATTCATCATTTTCTCCCTTTGCAAACATACTATAACTATTATACCAAAGGCCGGCGGAAATGCAAGTCATTTTGCACGCACCGGGTTATCCGTCAGCCCCAGCAGATAGTCCACCGACACACCGTAAATATCTGCCAGGCGGATGAGGATATCCGTTGGCACATCCCGGTAGCCCTGCTCATAGCGGAAGTACTGGGGCTGAAGCATCCCCAGACGTTCTGCAATCTCCCGCTGCGTATAATCATGATCCTCCCTCAGGTCACGGATACGGCGATAATAGGCCATCCTGCTCCCTCCTGTCATATCCATTTGGATATATTCACAATACGGCAGGATGCATACGATTTATCTTCAAAATAACCATTTGGATATATTGACATCCCGCATCTTTTCAGCTATAATGTATTTGCGATTACCATTTGGTTATTATCCAGTCAACAAATGGGAGGAGCAGTCCGAAGACCGCCCCTCCGCAGGATGGTTGATTCCGATTCGACGGATCAGGTCAAACCGTGCAGATTACTCAGCGACGGGCTGGCCGTAGATCTCGTAGAAGGCGGCCATGGCCTGGTCGTAGTAGTAACGGCCCTGCTCAGCCAGCCAGGTGGTGTAATCCCAGGGATCAGCGGTGCCGGCGTTCACAGCAGCCTCGATGCCGACGGTGCCGTTGAAGTCGTGGCCGTTGTAGGCGTTAGCCAGGAAGGCGTTGAAGCCGGGGATGGTACGGGCGCCCCAGGTGACGGGGTTCTGGATGTTCTCCATGTAGGACACCCAATCATTCCAGTAGCCCAGGTCGGGCAGCAGAGCAGCGAAAGCCTCGTTCAGCTCGTCGTCCTGGATCATGGGGAAGCAGTTGGGCACGTTGTAGGCCTTGGTCTCGGTGCCTTCCCACACCAGAGTGGGGAACAGCTCGCAGCGCTTCATCCAGCCGTCCTTGCCCCAGAACAGATACTTCATCAGCTCATAGGCCTCACGGGGATACTCACACTGGGCGGAAATGGACACGTTGTCCAGGAAGCCCAGCTGGCCGCAGTTCTCGGCGCCAATCGGAGGATTGTAGGGCACCATCTTGATGCCACGGTCCAGAGCCAGGGGCTGGGTGTAGATGTTGTTCAGGGTCCAGGAGGCGTCGGTCAGGACAGCCACGTGACCAGTCTGGCCAGGCCACTCGTTGGAGGGGTCAACAGCCAGGTAAGCGTCGGAGCCAGCCACACAGGTGTTGCCCAGGCGGATGTTCTCCAGCTGCAGCTCCAGAGCCTCGGCCCAGCCGGACTCGAAGTTGTAGGACTCACCGTTCCAGCCGAATTCGCCGATGGAGTTCTCGGTCAGAGCGATGGGGCCGCAGGTGACGGGGGCGTACATGCCGTTGGTGTAAGCCCAGATGCCCTGGGTGGGATCGGTCATGGTCTGGGTCAGCTCAACGAACTGCTCCCAGGTCCAGTCCTGCGCGGGCATCTCGACATTCATCATCTCGAAGACGTTCATGTCCATGTAGACGGTCGCGGGCAGGAACTCGCCAGCCAGGAAGAAGCAGCGCTCGCCATCGATGTAACCAGCGTTACGGATGGTGTAGTACAGCTTGGTCTGAGCTTCCTCGTCGTTCTCCAGGTAGGGAGCGATGTCCGCCATGTAGGGAGAAGCGAGCAGGGGATCCAGATCCAGCCACATGAAGATGTCCGGCAAAGTGTTGGCAGCGGCATAGTTGGTCAGATCCGCAGTCACGTTCGCAGTGGTGGTACGGACGATCTCAACGGTGATATTGGGATACATCTTCATGAACTCAGCAGCCAGGGCCTCGGCCATTTCGAAGTCGTCCCAGATCATGACGCTCAGGGTGATGGGGTCGGTGGTGTTCATCTCAGGCATGTTGTAGGTGGCTTCCTCAGCAGACGCAAAAGCGCCCAGAGACAGCACCATGCACAGAGCCAGCACCAGAGAAACCAGCTTTTTCATTGGGGTTGTCCTCCTTTTTGATATAATCTAAAGCCTCTGACCAGGCTTTGATCCAATGGGATGGAGCAATGCTCCAGGGTACCTCCCCTGCTCCAAGCACGCTCGGAGCAGGAGAAGGTCATTGTCATTCGCCGTCGGCAGACTCTCATCGTATCTGCCGGGTTTATTCGCCCGTGATACCAGCCTTGTCAACCGATTCCACGAACTGCTTCTGCAGGAAGAAGTACAGGATCAGCATCGGCAGGATGGACAGCATCGTGCCGGCCATCTTGATGGCGTCGTTCAGGCGGTTGGTGGACGTGGTGGACTGCGCGTGTGTCGCGTAAACCGCGTTGTAGCTGTCCTCGAACTTGTTCAGCTCCAGCATCAGGGTCGTCAGGCCCGTATCGCGGGTGTTGCTCGAACCCAGGTAGGTACGGATCAGATCAACCTCGTTCCAGTACCAGACGAAGGAGAAGAGCGTCACCACCACGATGGCCGCCGAGCACAGCGGCACCGCGATGCGGAAGTAGGCCTTGATGTGGCCTGCGCCGTCGATCTCCGCAGCCTCGATCAGGGATTGCGGGGTCTGGCGGTGGAAGTTGTAGAAGATCAGGATGCACAGGCAGCTCTTGAAGCCCTGGCCCAAAACAGCCGTGACGACGAAGGGCTTGATGGTGCCATCGATCATGTGCCACTGGGTGAAGCGCAGGAAGTTCGGCACAGCGATGGTCTGCGCAGGCAGCAGGAACGAGAGGATCAGGATGACCATCCATATCATCTTGCCCGGGAAGTTGTAGCGCGCAAAACCATAGCCGACCCAGGAGGTGATGAACACCTGGCACAGGGTTGCGGACAGGGCAATGACGAGGTTCTTCCACAGGGAATTCCAGTAATCCATCGTGGCGATGGCCTGGGCATAGTTGCTGGAGGTGATGCTGGAGGGAATCCACTTGGCGGAGGCGTCCAGCAGGTCATTCTTATCCATCAGCGAACGGGAGAGCATGTACAGCACCGGGTAGAGGTAGATGAAGGCGATGGTGATCAGCAGCAGGTACACCACGAAGGTCATGATCAAACCGCGGCGGTCGTTGCTGCCCAGGAAAACCTTCTTGTAATAGTCCTTCCGCGCGTCCTTGGGGATATTTCTGATTTTCATTTTCTTTCTCCCCTCCTTAGCGCAGCGTTACGAGTTTCTTCTCGTACTTGACCTTCTTGTCGCTCTTATCCTTGAGCAGCAGGAAGACGCCGATCAGAATCACGCCGATGATGGCCGTATAAATCCAGGAGAAGGCCATGCCGTAGCTGTAACCCTTGGTCCAGGGGGTGGTGTAGGTTGCAGCATAGATCAGCTCAATGATCGGGTTGGTACCGCCGGTCGCCAGGGACACCACCGTGTAGATGGAGTTGAGCAGGATGATGGGCTTGACGATGGGCAGCGTGATCTTCCAGAAGGTCTCCCAGCCGTTGGCTCCGTCGATCTTCGCGGCCTCATACATGGTGGTTGATACCTTCTGCAGACCGGAGAGGAAGATCAGGATCTGAATGCCGGAATTCCACAGAATCAGGATCAGGCTGTTGAACAGCTCGGTGATCGGATTGAGCAGGAACGTGGGCAGGCCAGAGAGCAGGTTGAGCAGACTGCCGTCGCTCATCATGGGCACGGTAGCCGCGCCCTGGGCGGTCAGCATGGTCATCACGGGGCCGGTGGCGATGATGACCGGCAGGAAGAAGATCAGACGGAAGACGCTGCGGCAGCGGATTTTGCCGTTGAGCAGCATGGCGATGATCAGCGAGAACGCGATGATGATGGGCACCTGCAGCACAAGGGAGATGGCGAAGGAGCCAAGGGTCGTGGGCAGGTCGGTCTCCAGAGAGAAGACGGAGATGTAGTTGTCATACCAGTGCTCCAGTGCAGTCATCTGCACGCCGTTGTCCATCACGATCTTGTGAACGGAATAGTTCAGCGAATCCACCATGGACATGACGAAGAACAGGACAACGCCCACAATCCAGGGGGCGAGGAAGATGTAGCCATACATCCAGTCGCGCAGCTTGCGTTTGGTCAACCGGCGCTTATCGTGCGGATTTTTTTCACGCTTCTTAGGTTTCTTCGGCGTGATGGCGATTTCCTGCTGATTTTTTTGTTTTTTCTTAAATGCCATTGCCGTTCACCACCTTAAAGCTCAGTTTTTCAAGGGATACGCCGTCCATCTCGGCGGTCTTGTCACCGAAGTTGAGGTAAACCAGCGTACCGTTATCCCAAGTGACCTTCACCATGTCGCCGGAGCGCTCATGGTTCATGATCATGCCGTCCTCGCCCACCACATCAAAGAGGGTCTCCAGATCGGTGTACCACTCCACGATCATGTCCTTGTACAACTCATAGCGTGAGGAGTAGATGGAAGAGGAATTGGAGTTCTGCAGTTCGATGGGGTCCTCCCACGTCAGCAGGAAGGAGGGACGGGCACCCTGCTCCATCAGGTGCAGGAAGAACTCATGGGTATTGGCCTGGAAGTTCACGTACTCGACATAGTAAGGAATCTGGCCGCTCAGGGCGATGGTCAGGAACGGGATCTCTGCGTCGGTATAGGTGTAGTCGGAACCGGCGACAGGCAGATCGTTGATGACGTTCGCATAACGCCAGAGGTAGGCGTTGGGAGAGGTCAGCGTCGTCAGCAGGGAGTCATTGGCACGGTCGATGATACCGGAGTAGACCGCCGCCATCTCGCTCGTGTCATGGTAGGCGTCCCGGTAGTAGTAGTCTGCCAGCAGTTGGGTGATACCGGTGAAGGAAATACCGGGGATGCCCGCCTTCACCATCTGGTCCACCAGCGTCGTGGCGGCGCTTTCGGTGGTGGCGGGGTTGCAGTAGTAAAGCGTATCGTAGACCATGCCGAAGGTCGGCCTGGACCAGGTCTGGGAGGTAATCTTCTTGAGCGCACTGAAAGTCAGCGTCGGATGGGTCTCGGTGTTCAGGCTCAGCACATCGGCTTCCAGCGTGAAGGGCACGCCCATCTGCGCAGCCTTCTCGGCCAGGGCTTTCAGGCCGCTGGCTCCGCCCAGGGAACGGCCGGGGCTGTAGGAATCCGTCGGCACGCCGCCCGTCAAACCGTTGGTCTGCCAGCCGCGATAGGTAACGCTCATGTTCTCGACGCCCGCTGCAGCCAGCTCGTCCATGATCGCAGCAGCCTGCTCGAAGTCCGTCATGACAACGTCCTGCTTGCCCAGGATGTAGTTCTCGCGCTCCAGACCCAGGAAGTCCAGCTGCACATCGAACTCACGCTCCGCCGCCTCGGCGAAGGTCTCCTGCTCAATCAGGTAATCGCGGTAGGCTACGGCCAGACCAGCGTAGTTGGCGCTCTCGCCGCTTTCCAGCAGGAAGTGCTGCACGATGTCAAAGTCACGGCGCTTCTCGGTGCGGGTGGCGACGTTGCCGGCGCTGGGGCCCATGGGCTGGTTGAACACAAAGCGCAGGGTGTATTTCGCCGTGACCCAGTCAAAGGGCAGGTTACGCACGCCGTTGGGATAGGCCTGGATGCGGGCGCCGATATCGCCCTGCTCAATCACGCCCAGCACGGCGATCTGCGAGTTAGTGTGTACCATGCCGAACACAGGCATGATGACGTCCTCGGCCTGCACACGATCCTCGGAGTGGAACTGATCCTCCACGCCGATGTTCACGCCGTAGACCTGCTTGTCGTAGGGCGAGGTGTAGCGCCCTTCGTTGTCCTCAAAGCCAACAATTGCGCCCTGACCATCGGGGATGATCATGTAGCCCTGACCCTCGCCCGCACGGCTGTGACCCATGAAGGGGTACACAAAGAAGCTGGCGATGGTATAGGAGTATTCGCTGATCTGCACAACCTTGTCCGCGGGATAGCGCGTCGCGGTGCCATCCAGCAGGGTAGCCTTGATGTAGGTGTTCTTCACCACGGAGGTGATATCACCCGCGTTCACCGCGCCCGCCACGCCGGCAGCGTCCTTGGTGTAGACGGTAGTGGGCGTTTCCTGAGCAGCAGCAAGGGGCAAGGTGATCTGCGTACCGGCGCTGTCCTTCACGGTGACGTTGTCATCCTTGCCGGAGACGTAGTAGGTCTTATCCACGATGTAGCTGTTGCCAGCCGCGTCGTAGAGGACGTACTCGGTTTCCTCCTCTGTCTTGGTGTACTTGGCGGTATCAACGCGCTCTTCCTCCCCCTCATCGTTGAGTATCACGATATAGGTCTGATCCTTCACCTCGACGATGCTGTCAGTGGGGATGTGCACGTGCATGCCGTCCTCATCCAGGGAGACGTTCACGTCAAAGGAGATTCCCAGATCAGTGAAGTCCACATGGGCGATGAAGGCATTCTCCGCGTATTCATAGGTGATGGTATTGGCATTGTTGATGAAATCGCCCTGAATGGCCTTGTCCTTCACGTCCTCGAGGTATTCGATGACGATGCCGGACTGATAGAAGCCTTTCCAGGTAGCATTGCCGGTGTTGGGGTTCTGCACCGTGGAGTACATCAGGCTGCCGTCAGCCTTGCTCTGGACAATGACGGCCATGGTGCTCTCCAGCAGATAGAGATTGAACTGGCTGTTCTCAGCCACCAGCTTGTAGCCCTCGGGAATATTGGCTGCCGCGTCCTCAGCAAAGGCAGGCACGCAGCCAAAGAGCATCAGGGCCGCAAGCAACAGAGAGAGCAGCTTGGACTTTGCATTAAACTTTCTTGACAAAGCGATACACCACCTCTCCGTAAATGGACACAATGAAGTCCACCAGCTGACTGATCAGCATATACAGCACGACGATCAACGCCACCACCACCAGCACGCAGAACAGCGTGAGGAAGATGGTCTTGAAGGTCTGCTTGAGCGTGTAGTCATTCTGGTACATCAGCATCAGCACAATCAGCAGCGCCGTCCAGCCGATGCTCACCACATCGATCATGGTGATGAAGAATTCCTCATTGTAGGTCAGAACATTTGTCAGCGCCAGCTTGATGGGCAGGAAGATGATCATGGGAATGAGCGCGTAAGCAGCCGTGATAAAGATATCGCGGAAGCGCGCCTCGCCATCGGTGATCGTGCACACCAGGTAGCAGCAGATCGTCAGCAGCAGATAGACGCCAAAGGTCGTCAGGAAGTCGTTGAGCAGCTCAAAGTAGCCATCGGGCATGGACTTGAACAGGAAGCCCGCGTAGTACTTGTTCAGCACGTTAAGCACGAAGAACACGCCCAGCAGGATCATCGCACTCAGGTAGCTGGCGCGCTTTTCACGCTTGATGCCGTAGCAGGCGTCATAGGGGTTCCTGATCATCATACCGGCCCAGCCGAGCTGGCTGACGATGCCGATGCTGCAGACCCAGTTCTTCGCCGCACGCAGAGGCTTGAGGATGCCAAAGCGCTTGTCCAGCGCCTTGATGATGATCCACGCCGCGATCACGCCCACCGCCACGAAGATGATGGTGGACATGTTGCTGTGCAGCCAGTTGGAGCGCTGCTCCCACCAGGCGTCGGAGTAGCCCTGACGGTAGCCGCCGTTGCGGAAGGCCTCCATGGCCTCCTGGTAGTTATCCTCGCGGTAGAGCGCCTCGCCCAGGCCGGTGGAGGCGTAGGTGAACAGGGAGTTCATGCGCAGAACTTCCGTCCAGGGAGCCTTCGACTCCGCGTACTTGCCTTCCTGGAACAGGGTAAAGGCCTCATGCACCAGGTCGGTAAACTCAGTGGGCTTGAGCACCTGAATGCTGTTCAGAGTCGCATCCAGGACGTAGATGGTGTAATCATCGGTGACCACCAGGCCCGTGACGGACTTGAACATACCGATACGCTGTTCGGTCAGCGCGTCGTTCGCGCCGAAGACGAAGAGCAGATCACCCTCGGAGGTATACTCCATGAGCGTACCGTTGGCATTGGCCGTGAAGATGGAGCCGGTGCTCGTCACGGCGACGGCGCTGTTCAGGTCGGTCCACCACTCGGGGGTCATGGTGGACTTGCCAGCCACGTTCAGGCGGCGCAGGGCGCTTTCATCCGCAGCCTCGGTCACGGTGTAGACCATGCCCTTCTGGTCGATGGTCAGGTTCTTGACGGAAATCGGGACGATATCGCCCACGGCAGAAGAATTCTCGCCGAAGATGAAACGGCGGATGTGGGTCAGGAGCGAAATGTTGGAGTTGTTCGCACCGTAGTAGCCCAGGAACTCGCCACCGCCCACAGGAGAGATCTGCACGATGCCGTTGGTGTTGCCCTTGGACACGATGTACAGGTTGCCGCGCTTATCCAGCACGACCTTCAGGGGCACATAGGGCGAGGTCTCGCCAAAGAGCTGATGGGTGGGCTTGGTGTACTCCATCACGAACTCGCCGTTCTTGTCGTACACCAGCACCGCGCGGGCCTTGTCATCGGCAACGTAGACATTCAGGTCTTCGTCGACGTACACGCCCATAGGGCTCTTCATGTTCCTCTTGTCAACGATCTCCTTGATGAAGTTGCCCTCGGTGTCGATGACGACGATGCGCTTGTTGCCATTATCGGCAATGTAGAGATTGCCGTCGGGGCCCATGCGCATGTCCTGGGGCATCTTGAGGGTCTCGTCACCAAAGCGGATCATGGTGCGGATGGGATCGTAGGCCGTCTGCGTCTCCACCAGATCGCCGTCGGTACCCAGGGTGTAGGTACGGTAGGGCGTGGAGGCCTGCGCGGTCAGGCAGCTCGTTGCCAGCAGGAGGATCAGAAGCAGCCATGCTGCAAATTTCTTCATCTTTATCCTCCTTTACTTCAGGCCCGAATGCGCCATGGTATTCATAACGCTGGACTGGCTGACGATAAACAGCACCAGGTTGGGGACGAACATGATCAGCGCCGCAGCTGCCGCCATGCCCTGGCCCTGCACCGTACCCACGCCGGACAGGGTGTTCATGTAGAACGCCAGCGTGCGGATGCTTTCAGTGGACGTGAACAGGTTGGAGGTCTCGGTATTGTTCCACACCTGCTGGAAGGTCAGGATGCAGCCGGTGGCGATGGCAGGCTTCACCATGGGAAGGATGATCTTCAGATAGATGGTGAAGGAGCCTGCGCCCTCCAGCTGAGCGGCCTCCAGCAGGGAGTCCGGCACCTGATCCATGAACTGCTTGATCAGGAACAGACACACGGGCATGGCGATCAGGGGCAGGATATGGGCAAGCCATGTATCCAGGATGCCAATGGTGGAGATGGTCAGGTAGCGCGGAATGACGACGGCGGTTGCCACGAACATCAGCGCCAGGTTGTTGATCTCCATCATCGGGCCCTTGAGACGGAATTTCATCTTGCTCAGCGCAAAGGCCGCCATGGTGGAAATGAGGATGGACAGGATCAGCACAGCCGCCGTGACCACCAGGGAGTTAAAGACGTAACGGGAGAAGGGCACGGTGGAGCCCGCCGCCTGCTGGAAGAGGTTCGTGAAGTTGATGCCCGAGGGATTCGTGACAAAGAACTTCGGGGGGAATGCGAACAGCTCATCCATGGGCTTGAAGGCATGACAGATGATGTAGATGATCGGCGCGCCCATCAGCACCGCCAGGGGCAGCAGATAGACGTAGAACTTGATCTGGGAGGGGTCAAACTTCTGCGGGTTGACCTTATTTCCCTTAATAGCCACGGTATTCCCTCCTTT
>JAFUOR010000055.1 GCA_017481825.1 Clostridia bacterium | reverse complement strand
ATCTACGAAACCTACTTCCTCAACCTGGTCGATGACCGCGATCTGATGTCCGTGGTATCCGAGGATGAGATCGAGCCGACGCCCACGCCTCAGATCGTGTATGTGACGCCGGAACCTGCCCCTGCAACGCAGCAGCCCACGCCCATCGTGGTTGAGGATGATGGTATGGAGGAAATGCTGCCCATGATTCTTCTGATCGGCGGTGTGGCTGCCATCGGTGGTGCGATCTTCTGGCTGGTAAAGAAGAAGAAGGATAGCTCTGCAAGGAATGTTCCCGACTTCGACGATGAGTACGAGTTTGAGGACGATGAGGAATCTGATGAATAACCCATGCGGGAGGGGTACGCTTTGTACCCCTCCTGTTTGCAAAGGAGCGTGAACTATGCAGCTTGTCATCGCTGAAAAACCCAATGTCGCCCAGAGCATCGCCGCTGTGCTGGGCGCGAATAAGAAAGAAAGCGGCTACCTGATCGGCGCAGGCTACATCGTCAGCTGGTGCGTCGGTCATCTGGTGGAACTGGGCATGCCGCATCTGTACGATGAACGCTACTCAAAATGGCAGTGGGATGATCTGCCCATCCTGCCAGAAAGATGGCAGTACATGGTCTGCGACGCCACCCGCAAGCAATTCAATATCCTCCGCAGCCTGATGAACGATGCCAGGGTAGATGTCATCGTCTGTGCCACCGACGCCGGACGGGAGGGTGAACTGATCTTCCGTCTGGTCTATCATCAGTGCGGCTGCACGAAGCCCATCAAACGGCTGTGGATCTCCTCGCTGGAAGAGAGCGCAATCCGCAGCGGTTTTCTCGCCCTACGGGATGGGCATGACTTCGATCGGCTCTATCAGGCCGCGCTATGCAGAGCGCAAGCTGACTGGCTGGTGGGCATCAATGCCACCCGACTTTTCTCCCTGATGTACGGAACGACATTGAATGTGGGCCGCGTCATGTCGCCCACACTGGCGCTGATCGTCAGTCGTGAAGCTGCCATTATGGGCTTTCAAGCAGAACCCTTCTATTCCGTGCAGATCAGCTGCGGTTTCCTTGCCCATACGGAACGAATGGCTGATAAGGCAGAGGCTGAACGGATTCAGCAGCTTTGCAATCTGCAAACGGCTGTTGTGCAGTCCATTGAAACCAAACAGAAATCGGAGAAGCCGCCCAAGCTCTACGATCTGACCACCTTGCAGCGTGACGCAAATCGCCTGTTTGGCTACTCCGCTCAGCAAACACTGGACTATGCCCAATCGTTGTATGAGAAGAAGTTGCTTTCCTACCCTCGCACGGACAGCCGTCATCTCACCAGCGAAATGGAGCAGATGGTCACCCAACTGGCTCCTGCTGTGGCGACAGTCTTTCCCTATACGGCAGGACTGAATCTGCCCGTGAATACTGCACAGGTGATTGATGACACCAAGGTATCCGATCACCATGCCATTATTCCCACGCAGAGCATGGTGTATGGCAATCTGGCTTCGCTTTCCATTGGAGAAGCAGATATTCTGCAGCTGGTATGTGTCCGGCTGCTGTGTGCTGTCGGCAAACTGCACACCTGGGAAGAAACTGCTGTCAAGCTGACGTGCAAAGGGATTCCGTTCACTGCCAAGGGCAAGACCGTCAAGCAGATGGGCTGGCGCATCCCGGAAACCACCTATCAGGGCAGCATCGGTGGGCGCATCAACAAGGAGCTGACCGAGCGCGAGTATGGCATCCCCGAACTGAAAAAGGGACAGGAGCTTGGCCCGGTGGTTGCCACGCTGAAAGAGGGCAAGACTACTCCACCCAAGCATTATACAGAGGACAGCCTGCTGGCTGCGATGGAATCTGCTGGTGCACAGGATGCGCCGGAAGATGCAGAGCGCAAGGGGCTGGGTACACCCGCCACCCGCGCAGGAGTGCTGGAAAAGTTGATCTCCACCGGTTTTGTGGTTCGCAAGGGTGACAAACGCACCAAGCATCTCATGCCTACTCCCAAGGGCGTGGCGCTTATCACCATCCTGCCGGAGCAGCTGCAATCTCCGCTGCTGACCGCTGAATGGGAGCAGCGTTTGAAGCGTATCGAGCATGGCGAAGAAAGTCCTGATGCCTTCATGCAGGACATCCGCACCATGCTGGCTGATCTGAAGACCACCGCAAAGCCCATCAAGGGGGCGGCAACGCTGTTTCCTACACCGAAGGAAAGTGTCGGCGCTTGTCCGCATTGCAGTAGGCCAGTTGCGGAATCCGACAAGGGCTTCTTCTGTACCAATCAGGGATGTCGTTTTGCCATCTGGAAGGATAATAAGTTTCTCACTGGTCAGCAGATCTCCGTGAACCGTCAGCTGCTGCTGCCGCTGCTTAAGGATAATCGGGTGAAGCTGCACAACCTTCGCTCCAAGCGCACCGGCAAGCCATACAGCGCTACGTTGGTCATAGCTTGCCAGGATGATGGTTCGCCCCGCTTCCAGTTTGAATTTGAGGGGAAACATTCAGGTGGTGATGCCCATGAATAAGCCCCCCGGCAACATCAAATCCATTCTGTGTGACTATCTGGAGCAGTCACACAAAGGCGAAGGTGCAGCCATATCCAGCAAGGAACTGGAACGCATCCTTCATGTGAAGGGTACGGTGATTCGTAAACTGGTGAATATCCTGCGCAGCGAAAGCAAGCCCATCTGCAGCAATGCGATGGGCTATTTCTATGCCGCCAATCAGCAGGAACTGCAGGAAACCATCGCTCAGCTAT
>JAFUOR010000018.1 GCA_017481825.1 Clostridia bacterium | reverse complement strand
TACGGGGATCGTTGGCGTGGGCCTGATAGCTCACCAGCAGGTCCAGCTCGGAGTTCTCCTCGATCTCCACGCCGATCTCGTACAGGCCCTTGATGGGGGCGTTGCAGGCGAAGAAGTCCTGGGGACGGGGGCCGAAGGTGATGATCTTGAGGTTCTTCACGCCGATGATGGCACGGGCGATCGGGACGAACTCAGCGATCTTGTCAGCCAGCTCGCAGGCGGTGCCCACGGGATACTCGGGGATGTAGCCCTTGAGGTGACGCATGCCCAGGTTGTAGGAGCAGTTCAGCATGCCGCAGTAAGCGTCGCCGCGGCCGTTGATCATGTCACCGTCGCCCTCGGCGGCAGCCACAAACATGCAGGGGCCGTCGAAGTACTTGGCGATCAGGGTCTCGGGGGTCTCGGGGCCGAAGTTGCCCAGGAACACCACAGCAGCGTTGCACTCGTTGGCCTTGAGCTCTTCTACGGCCTTGAGCATGTCCTTCTCGTTCTCAACCGTGGTCTTGATCTCCACGATCTCGAGGTTCTTCTGGCCGCACTTCTCAGCGATGGCGGCACGACGCTTCTCGCTCAGCGTGATCGGGAAGCAGTCACGGGACACGGCCACAAGGCCAAGCTTGACAACAGGAATGTTCTGCATATCCAATTACCTCCTCTGAAAATGCCCATAATGGGACATTATTTACATATAGTATACCAATTTCGATACGGTTCGTCAATGCAAACTGTGCTTGTGAATGGTCATTTTTTGCACATTACGTCCTCAATGTCCTCCACTGTGCGGGGGATGGCGGCGGACAGGTTTTCGCAGCCCTCCTCCGTGACCAGGCAGTTGTCCTCCAGGCGGAAGCCGATGCCCCACTCTTCGTGGTATATGCCCACGTCCACGCAGAAAACCATTCCCGGTGCGATCACCTCAGGCCGTTCCACCACGTCATGTACGTCATAGCCCACATGGTGCGCGCCGCCGTGCCACATGTACCGGCTAATGTTCTCCGGCTTGTCCAGCACGCCTGCATCACACAGGAGCGACGCGTTGTAGCGGCGGATGGTGCCGTCCACATCCGCCATGGGCATGCCGGGGCGGATGATGGAGAACATATGGTTCGAGGTGGCGAGGGCACACTCGTAGAGGAGCTTCTGCTTCTCGGTGAAGCGGCCGTTGCAGGGCCAGCCGCGGCTGACGTCGGTCATGAGGGAATCATGCTGCGCGCCCACGTCGTTGAGGATCATGTCGCCGTCCATCGCCTGACCGGTGTAGCTGTAATAGTGGATGCAGAAGTTATTCCTGCCGGCGCTGATGATGGAAGGAAAGGCAGGCCCCTGGGGTGAATGCCAGCCCAGCACCCGGTCGAACTCCGCCTTGTACTGGTATTCGTACATACCGGGCTTGGAGGCCTTCATCATCGCCAGAATGCCCTCGCCCGTGACCTTCTCGGCCTGGCGGATGGCGGTGATTTCGCACGGCTGCTTAATGAGGCGAAGCCTGCGCAGGATGGCGTTGGCGTTTTCGATGGCGAGGAAGGGGTAATCGCTCTGGATGCGCCGCAGCAGATGGTGGGCCGGACGGTCGATATCCTTGGGGCTTACGCGGAACAGATCCAGGTACACCTGCCCAAAGGAGCCCGTTGCCGCGCTGTAATGTCCGCCCGCCGCCAGGGCGTGGAAGTCATCCTCAAACTGAGCGACATAGCGCACATCCCGGATGCCGGAAAGGGCTTCAGCCTCCTGGGGCTTGATGCGGCGGCCCGTCCAGCGCTCCTCCATCGGGTCGGGCGGCAGGATGTAGATTCGCTCGCTCACCGCACCGGAGGCGTCCTTCACGGCCAGCAGCACGAATTCGTGGCTGTCCAGACCGGTCAGGTAATAGAAATTGCGCTCGGTGTAGAAGGGGTAATACTCGTCGTTGGTCTTGCGGATATCCGTGCCGGCGAACATCACCAGCAGGGATGCGGGCTTCATCGCGGCGTAGAGGCGCTCGCGGTTGCCTGTGTGGAAGGACTTGTCCATAGGGAGCCTCCTGTGTGCAATGCTTATGTCATTCGTAGGTGCAGATATACCAGTACACGCCGTATTTGTCAACAACCTCTGCCGCCAGGCTGCACCAGGGCAGGACCTGCAGGGGCAGCGTGACTGTCCCCTCCTGCGAAAGCATGGCGAAGGCATGCCTGACTTCTGCTTGGGTGGGGAAGTCCAGGCCCAGGTTGGCGATAGGGCGGTTGACGTGGATATCCGCCTGGCGCAGCATGTCCGCCAGTTTATCGTTGCAGGACTCGCTGATGCAGAAGATTTCCTGCCCGTCCCGGCAGAGGGCTGCGTGCATGTAGGTGCCGTCCGGGTTAGGAGCAGCGTACCCCAGCGTCAGCCCGAAGGCGTGCTGGTAGAACTCCGCAGCCTCGGGGGTGCTGCGGATGTAGAGGGTTGCACCGAGCTTCATGGGCGGCCTCCTTTGTGCGGCGGAAATATCTGTCCACATTATACCGCGAATGCGCTGCCTTGACAATCCCCCGGCAAGGGGATACAATAATGCAATACAGGATGAAAGGCAGCGATCATATGACCCTCTTTTTGACCTCCAGTCCCTGCGATGACCATGTGCCGGATGGGTGCGGACTGCCCTGCATCTACTTTGAGCGCAATGCGTTTGTGGCGAATCTGCGTGCTGCCGTGCCGGAGGGGGCGCGGGGGCTGATTATCGCCGCCTGGCCCGGCGCGCATGCGCATAATGACGAGATGGCGGACACCTTCGCCGGATGCTTTGCACACCATGGCATTCATCTGTCGGAGTTTGTGCTGCTGGACAGCCGCAATCAGGCGGAGGCGGCCAGCCTCGTTGCGCAAAGCGGGGTGATCCTCCTTGCGGGCGGGCATGTCCCGACGGAAAACGCATTTTTTGAGGAGGTTGGCTTGCGCGAGCTGCTGTCGGGATATGACGGCGTGGTCATGGGGATCAGCGCGGGCAGCATGAACGCGGCGGATACCGTCTATGTTCAGCCGGAGGAGGCTGGCGAGGCCGTCGATCCCTATTTTGTGCGCTGGACACAGGGCCTTGGCCTGACGGACAAGAACATCCTGCCCCATTACAATGTGGTGAAGGACAACATCCTCGATGGCATGCGGCTCTTTGAGGATATCACTTATCCCGACAGCGCAGGGCATCCCCTGTACGTGCTGGTGGACGGCAGCTACATCCTTGAGCGGAACGGCGAAAGCGTACTGCACGGGGAGGGCTATCTGCTGCACAACGGCGTGATGGAAAAAATCTGCGAGGACGGGGCGTCTGTCTGCCTGTGAGGCGGCACGTCACCCACTCGTCACATGAATGAGGTATGATAGCATGGAGAAGCAGTTTGACTTTGCCTATGGCAGCGGCAGCGTCCAGCTGACGGTGAAGGCAGGCGATATCGAGATCATCGAATCGGCGACCCCTGAACCGATTGATGATCTGCGGGAGGCCTTCCGCCGCGCGGTGGAGGAGGATGCGGTCGAAAGCGTGCCGCTGCGCGAACTGATCAGCGCCGGGGATCTGGTAACGGTTGTCATCAGTGACATCACCCGGGCTTATATGCATCAGGAGCGCATCTGCCCGCTGCTGCTGGACTATCTGCATGACGTGATCGGCGTGCCCTATGAGAACATCGTCTATCTGGTGGCTGTGGGTACCCACCGCGCCCAGACGGCGGAGGAGCTTCCCCGCGTGGCGTCGCCCTATGTGGCGGAGCGCGTCCGGGTGGTCAACCATGACTGCGACGGCGAGCTGGTGCAAATGGGCGTGACCTCCCGCGGCACGGAGGTTGAGGTGAATCCCCTCGTCGTGGGACGCAAGGTCATCATCATGGGCGGCACGGTGCATCATTTCTTTGCGGGCTACGGCGGAGGGCGCAAGAGCATCCTCCCCGGCGTGGCAGGGCGCAAGACCATCATGCAGAACCACGCCCATGCCCTGGATCCCCAGCTGCCGCGCTCCAATCAGCTCTGCGGTTTGGGGGTGACGATGTTCAATCCCGTCCATGAGGATATGACCGAGGCGGCGAACATGGTTGCGCCGGTGTTTGGCATCAACCTCGTGGCGGATGGCCAGGGACGGCACCTGGCGCTGCCCAGCGGCCAGTGGCAGAGGGCCTGGGAGCGCAGCTGCGAGCTGGTGGACAGCTTCAATGGCGTGTCCATCGCGCAAAAGGCGGATGCGGTGGTCGTCTGCGCGGGCGGATATCCCAAGGATATCAATCTCTACCAGTCCTGCAAGTCCCTGATCAATGGCTTCCAGGCGGTCAAGCCCGGCGGCAGGATCGTCTTTATCAGTGAATGCCGCGAGGGCGGCGGCCCAAAGGAATTCTTTGACTGGAGCCGCTTCCTGCCCAGCGGCACCCTTGACGCCGAGCTGCGCGCAGCCTTCACCGTGGCAGGCTATATCTTCTACGAATGCGTGGAGATTGCCGATAACGCCCAGGTGCATGTGCTCTCCAGCCTCGATCCTGATGATCTGACCGCCATGCACATGCATCCCCACAGCGATGCGCAGGAGGTGCAAAAGCTCCTGGACTTTGGCGATCAGCGAGTGATCGTCATGCCGCGCGGCGCGAATACTGTTCCCATGACGAATGAATAACGGAGGTATCCCCATGGCAGCGAAGAAAAAGACCATCAGCAAGAACAACAAGACCGTCCTGATCATCGTGGCGCTGCTGGCCATCGGCATGCTGGCGGCAGGCGCAATGCTGCTTGTTGGCAGCAGCAAGGATGAGACGACCTTTACCGCCACCCACTATGTCCAGATCGAGGTGCAGGACTACGGCACCATCACCGCCGAGCTCTATGGGAATGAGGCGCCCATCACCGTGGCCAACTTCCTCAAGCTGGCCAACGAGGGCTTCTACGACGGGCTGACCTTCCACCGCATCATCAGCGACTTCATGATCCAGGGAGGCGACCCTGCAGGCAATGGCACCGGCGGCTCGGATGAGCGGATCAAGGGCGAGTTCTCCGCCAACGGGGTGAACAACCCGATCCCCCATGAGCGCGGCGTGCTCTCCATGGCCCGCTCCAACGCCTATGACAGCGCCAGCAGCCAGTTCTTCATCATGCATGAGGAAGCCTCGTATCTGGACGGCCAGTACGCGGCCTTCGGCAAGGTTCTTTCGGGTATCGAGATCGTGGACGCCATTTGCGCCAATACTCCCGTGATCGACGGCAACGGTACAGTAACCGCCGCCAACCAGCCGATCATCACCAGCATCAGGCAGATCGAAAAGCCCGAATAATGTAAGGTCGCATGTCCATGGCGCTTCACGGGGAGAAATCAGCCAACCAACGGGGGACGACCTCATCCGTCAGCTCCCGTTGGTCGTTGCTGCCTTCCCCAAAGGGGAAGGTCATAAACCCGCTTACTCCCGCACACCTCCGTAGGAGGGGCCGACTCTTGCTGCTATAAGAGGATGCACAGGCCGCGGGTCACGCGGGGACTCTGTGAACTTGTTCACGGATACGAGCCAACGCAAGACCAACAAAGGCCGTGTAGATTTCGTCCACCCAACAAGCACACGCGCTTAACTCCAACCGGAGGCCCTCAACTGCATCGCGAAAAGGGGTTCTTAGGGGCGAAGTGCCCCCAAGCAGGGTGCAGGGACAGCGTCCCTGCCGGGTGGAGGGCAGCGCGCTCCCGGGGTCCAGGGGCAGCGCCCCTGGCTTTTTTCGTGTTGACAATCCACGATGATCCGTGCTACAATACTGCCAATATGTGTGAAGGAGTGTGATCCGCATATGCGCAAGTAATCCGCTGACGAGACCCAGGAAAGGGAAGCAGACCCGTCTTTGAGGACGGTTTGTTTGCTGCGGCGGAATGTTTGTGCATATTCGGTTGAGGACTCCTTTTGTTGTGCCAAAAAAAAGAATGCGCTTTTCCGCCTCCCGGAAGAATAAGGAGGCTGAATCCCATGCAGGTATCCATTCGCGATCTTTCGTTTACCTATGACGGCTCCTACACACCGGTGTTTGAGCACGTTTCATTCAACTTTGATACGTCCTGGCGGCTGGGGCTGATTGGCCGCAACGGCAAGGGCAAGACAACGCTGCTGCGGCTTTTGCAAAAGCAGCATGCCTATCAGGGTGCGATTGATATGCCCCTGACGCCCGTGTACTTTCCCTATCCGGTGAAGGACGCCCATGCCCTCACCCGGGATGTGATGCTCGCCGCCGCGCCGGATGCGCAGGAGTGGCAGCTGCAATGCGAGCTGAACCAGCTCTATGTTGATGATAACGTGCTTGACCGCCCCTTCTGCACCCTCTCCAAGGGCGAGATGACCAAGGTGCTGCTGGCGGCGCTCTTTGCCCGGGATGACGCTTATCCGCTCATTGACGAGCCCACCAATCACCTTGATACCCACGGGCGCGCGCTGGTGGCGGATTACCTCCGCCGCAAGGACGGCTTCCTGCTGGTCAGCCATGACCGTGCGTTCCTCAATCGATGCATTGATCATGTGCTGTCCTTCAACCGCAGCGATGTGTGGGTCATGCAGGGCAATTACGACACCTGGGAGGCAAGGCTCAACCAGCAGAATGCGTATGAGCAGGGGCGCAACGAGGTGCTGCGGCGGGATATCAGGCATCTGGAGGAATCCGCCCGGCGCACTGCGGAGTGGAGCAACCGCGTTGAGGCAACCAAGATCGGCTCGCACGCCCTGGATCGTGGCGCGATTGGCGCACAGGCGGCTGCCATGATGAAGAAATCCATGTCAACGCTGCGCCGCCGGGAACGTGCCATTGAGGAAAAGAAGTCCCTCCTGCACAATGTGGAAAAGGTCGGCGAGCTCAAGCTGACCGTCCTCCGCCATCCCAAGGATGTACTGATCTCCGTGACTGATGCGAAGGTCGTCTACGGCGAGCGCACCGTCTGTGAGGGCGTGACCTTCACCCTCCGCCGGGGCGAGCGCCTTGCCCTTGCCGGGCCCAATGGCTGCGGTAAGTCCAGCATCCTCAAGGCCCTGGTGGGCGCGGGCGGATCGCTGGTGGGGGACATCAGCATTGCTCCCAACCTGACCATCTCCTACGTTCCCCAGCAGACGGATGACCTGAGCGGCAGCATGGCGGAGTTCATCGGCGCATCGGGGGTGGACGAGACGCTCTTCAAGGCCATCCTGCGCAACATGGACTTCACCCGCGACCTCTTCGACCGCCCCATTGAACAGATGAGCCAAGGGCAGAAAAAGAAGCTCCTTCTGGCAAGGAGCCTCTGCCAGCCGGCGCACCTCTATGTTTGGGATGAGCCGCTGAACTACATCGACGTTCTCTCCCGCGTGCAGCTGGAGGGGCTGCTGATCGATGCGGAGCCGACGCTGCTGCTGGTGGAGCATGATGCTGTGTTCCTGGAGCGGGTCTGCAGCCGCACGTTGACGCTGGGAGGTGCGCCATGACGCGATTGTATGTGGTCGAGGGCCTGCCCTGCTCGGGCAAAAGCACGGCGGCGGCACGGCTGGCAGAAATGCTGCGGGTGCGCGGACGGCGTGTGTGCTGCGTGGATGAGGGAACGCTGGAGCACCCGGCGGATTATGAATTCCACGCATGGCGGGATGGGCAGGTGATCCCCCTGGCCGGGCTGATGGAGGAAGCGCTGCGGGAGCTGCTGCCTTTCAAAATTTACGATGGCCTCCCGTGGGAGACAGAAGCGCCTGTGATGCTGGATAAGTGGCGTGAGTTTGTCCGCACGGTGGAAGCTGATACGGACTATGTGTTCAACTGCTGCCTGTTGCAGAATCCCATGTGCGAAACCATGATGCGCTTTGGCATGTCGGAGGAGGAATCCGCGGCCCATATCCGGCAGATCGCGGAGATCATCCGTCCCCTGTCGCCGGTGGTTGTGTATCTGCATACGGCTGATCCCGCTGCGGCGGTTCGGGCCTGCGCCAAGGAGCGTCCCGGCTGGCTGGAGGCGGTGATGGACTATCATGTCAATGGCGCGTACGGAAGGCGCATCGAAGCATCGGGCTTTGCGGGATACATTGCCTGCCTTGAGGAGAGGCAACGGCGGGAAGTCCGGATTCTGGCGGAGCTTCCGCTCAGCGGGCATGTGTGCCATGATCCCCGGAAGAACCTGACCGAACTGCTGCAAACCATTATCTGACAACAAAGCCAGCCTCCTGCAAGAACGCGGGAGGCTGGCTTTTCAGGTTGGCTTACTTGTTCATGACGTCACGCAGGAAGCGCGCCGCCAGCTCGGGCCACTGGGCACATTCGGGAACGGCCTTCTCGGGATGTTCGGGGCTGGCCGTCAGCTCATTGGCCAGGGCCAGGCCGTGGGAGCCGTGGGGGAAGACGTGTACCTCCGTCAGCACCCGGGCTTTGCGCAGGGCGCTGGCCATGAGGAAGGTGTTCTCCACCGGCACCGAGCCATCCTCCCAGGTGTGCCACAGGAAGGTTGGCGGGGCAGCGTCGGTGACCAGCGCATCCAGCGAATGGGCGGCATGCAGCGCGAGCTCCTCCGAGCCGGTCAGGTTCAGGAAGCTGCCGCGGTGGGCGAATTCGCCACCGGTGATGACGGGGTAGCACAGCACCATGGCGTTGGGCCTGACCTCGTCAGGGGTGAGGCCGAGCTCCGCCATCAGCGCCGCATCATGCCAGCGGACGCCAAGGCTGCCCGCAGCATGCCCGCCGGCGGAGAAACCTGCAACGGCGATGGCGTCGGGGTCGGCGTGGTATTCCTCAGCATGGGCGCGCACCCAGGCCACGGCCGAGGCCACATCCAGCACGGGGGCGGGGTGACGGTTGGGCGCGATGCGATACCACACCACAAAGGCATTGAAGCCCATGGCGGCAAAGACCGAAGCTACGGGCTCTGCCTCGCGCTCCGACAGGTGGGTATAGCCGCCGCCAGGGCAGATGACGATGCTGGGGCGCTTGTGGCCCGGATCGATGGACAAGGCGGGAATGTAGGTGTCCATGGGGCAGTGGGGAAGCTGAATGCGGGTGTGCAGCATGGTTTTCATCCCTTCTGTATGATAGGTTTACCGGAACGGATCAGCCAGGGAGCCGTCGCCGGAGGTAAAGGTGTACTCCGTAAGATTCAGGGTGATCATGGGGCGGATGCCGGGGATATCCTCATCGCCGGGGATGGCGAGGACGCCGTCTCCGTCCACCACGGGGTGTACGCCGCTTTCAAGGCTGTCCCGCAGCCAGTAAAGGGCCGCGTCCTCCTCCTGGGCGACGCCCTGGGCCAGCGCGTAGGGCGTGGCGGCGCAGCTCAGGTCGGACAGGGCTGCCAGATCGGCAAAGGAGGGCAGCTGGGCAGTCGTCACGGCGATGCGCTCTGCCTCCGTCAGCGTCAGATCGGTGGAGGTGGCGATGGGGGCGGCGTCGATCACCACGTCGCACAGCAGCGTCAGGGTCGTGCCCTCTGCGTGGATGACGCGCCAGCGCAGTTCGCGCTCAACGCCGCTTTCGCCCGTGGGGTATGCGCCCAGCATCACATAGGGCAGCTCGTCTGCGGCCTCCAGCAGGGCCAGGTTGGCGCCGAAGCGGCTTTGCAGCTCGGCGGCGCGCTGTTGGGCAAAGTCCTCGTCGATGGCAGCATAGGCGACGATCAGACCAGCGGCGGTGTCAAGGGTTACGGCGGCGTACTGCTCCTCCAGCGCACCGTAGAGGGCGGTGCGGCACTCGGCAGCGCGCTCGGCGGCATCCAGTGTGTCCCCCAGAGCCTCGAAGGCCTCCAGGGCGGACAGCAGATCGCCGCCCTCGTACAGCGCATCCGCCTCGCTGTAAGCGGCCTTGTTCAGTGCGACGGTGCAGTTTTCCGCCAGAACAGCGCTGTTGCCGTAGCCCTCCAGCGCCAGCAGGATTTCGCGGGCCTCCGCATAGGCGCCGTTGGACATGAGGGTGCGCGCCTGCTGGAGCTTGCGCTCCGGGATGGCCTCGCGCAGAGCCTCGGCCAGGAATTGGCTGCCTTCAAAAGAACCCAGGGAGTCGTAGAGCGCCAGCGCCTCGTCAAAGCTGCCGGCGTGCTCCGCCGCCAGGGCGTCCAGATAGCGCAGATAGCGCTCGCTGCTCTTGAAGGGGTGGACCTCCTCCAGGTTGGCGCGGGCAAGGGCGTATTCGCCCTCTTCGATGGCGAGCAGTCCGGCGCAGTACAGGGCGTAATCCGCGCTGTCCTCGTATTCGCCCAGCTGGCTGAAAAGATCAGCCGCCGTGCGGCAGTCGCCGCTGCCCAGGTAGAGCTGCGCGCGCTCGTAGTATACCTGGTTGGATGTGTCCGTGCAGCCTGTGAGCAGCAGTGCCATGCACAGCACTGCCAATAAGATGATGGTTTTCTTCATGATGCATTCCCTCCCGGTTGTTGGTGCTGGGAGTAGCATGCACCGATTGCGTGGAAATTATTTCGCGCTTTTGCGTTTCAGCAGCTTCCATATCCGCTGATTTTTGCTGATGCGCCACCAGCCAAGGCAGAGCGTGCCATAGACCGCTGCCCCCACGGAGACCTGCACGCCCAGGCCAAGCCAGCCCGGTATGGGTGCAAGGCCTGCCAGCTGCACGGCCAGGAGCATGATCAGGCCCATCACGCCATAGACCAGCACATAGCGGAGATAGCGGCCATAGGGCAGCTCATGGCGCAGGATGGCGAACTGCACCACCGGCACGGAAAGCTCCGCCAGCACGGTGGCCGCCGCCGCACCCATAGCGCCATAGGGCGGAATGAGGATGGCGTTGACGACGAGGTTCACCACCGCGCCCGTCAGCACGGATTTCACGAAAATGGCGTCGCGCTTTTGCGGCAGTACCCACTGGGTGCGGATCACATTGGCAAAGCCGATGGTAATCAGCGTGAAGGCGAGGGGGATCATCAGCAGGCCGCTGCGGGCAAACGCTTCGCCGTAGAACAGGGGCGCAAAATCAATAGCGATGGACATGAGCCCAAAGCCCAGCGCCGATACCATGCAGATGACCAGCTCCATCGACAGGTCGATGTGCTTTCGCACATCCTCCATACGGCCCTGACGGGTCATGTGGGAGACCTTGGGCAGCATCACCGTGCCGATGGCCGAGATGAAGCCTGCCAGGCACAGGATGATCTTCTCTGCGTTTTCATACAGGCCGGTTTGGTGCATGTCGCTCAGCGCACCGATCATGACCTTGTCCATCTGCCGGTAGACGCTCACAGCGATGACCGAGACGGACAGCACCGCGCAGGGCCGCAGGTGGGCCAGGGCTTCCTTCCATTGGACGGGTACAAGGCGCACCTTCCCCCGCAGGGAGGCAAAGCAGCTTGCGCAGCCCAGGAAGGTGGACAGCGACCAGGCGAAGGCGTAGATCCACAAATCCTCCGGCTCCTTCACAAACAGGAACACGGCTGCTGCTGCCAGCAGCTTCACGACGGTGTTGCGCAGGGCGATGGGCTTGAACTGATCAAGCCCCATCAGGCACCAGTCCACATTGACCAGGCATGAGACGCTCATGAGGGTCAGGTGGAGGGCGATCTGCTTCTCTGCTCCGGCGACGAAGGCCACATAGCCGCACCAGACGAGCAGCGTCAGCCCTGCCACGAGGAGCTGCATCCGCCAGATGGAGGAGAAGGTGCGGTTCAGCTGGGCAGGATCGTCCTTGACCTGCGCGATGGCGCGGGGGCCGTAGTTCTCCAGGCCCAGCAGGCCCACCAGGACGAAGACGTAGCTGATCGCCCAGGCATATCCGTAGAGGCCCACGCCTTCCGTCCCTACTGCGCGGGCGAGGTAGGGGGCGGTGACAAGGGGCAGCAGCATGGAAAACAGGCGGTAAGCCATGTTGTAGAGGGTGTTTTTACGAGTGCTCATATGGTATCCTCAATGTTGGTGATTCGCTTGGCAGCTTCAGCGGGGGAGAGGTGAGTCACATCCAGCTTGTAGGTCTGCAATGCGTCGTACAGCGGCAGATAGGCAAGCGCACGCTCCAGGCAGCCATGATCCCGCAGCCCTGCGGCGATGTCGGTATGGAGCCGCGCCGCCAGTGCATCAGACGTGCACACCAGCGATACGCACACCACGCGGACGCCATCCAGCGGGAGGCGTGACAGCACATCTTCGATGATCTGCTGCTGATGCATCACCCAGCAGAACACGACGCTCTCCAATTCGCTGCAGCGCAGGAAATTCGCCAGCGTGTGGGTGATGTTGTCCATCACCATGGCGCGGGTTTCATCATTGACGGTGAAGGGCTGCATCGTCCAGCACCAGTCGCCATCCAGCATGGCGCAGCGGGAGAGGCGCTGCATCAGAGCGCGGGCAGTGCTGCTTTTGCCGATGCCCATCGCGCCGCCGATCAGGCAAAGGGTCTTCATAAAGCCTCCATAGGGAAAAGGGCCGGGGCTTGCGCGGCGGCAAACTCCGACCCGGGATATCAGGAATTACTTCTTCAGCATGGACTCTTCCCAGCTGGCGAAGGGCTCAATGCCCATCAGGTCAACGATGGTGGGAGCGACGTTCGCCAGGCCGAAGTTGTTACCTTCCTTCAACTCGTGGCGGCCATTGGGATCGTACACGATGAAGGGAACGGGATTCAGGCTGTGAGCGGTGCGGGGAGCCACGCCGCCCTTCTTGTTCTTCTCCAGCATCTGGTCGGCGTTGCCGTGATCAGCCGTCACGCACAGGATCGCGCCCACCTCATCCACGACCTTCTTGATGCGGGCCAGGCACAGGTCAACGGTCTCCACGGCGATTTCGGTGGCCAGGCAGTTGCCGGTGTGGCCGACCATGTCACAGTTGGGATAGTTGCAGCGGATGAAGCCGTACTTGCCGCTCTGCAGGGCCGCGATGACCAGGTCGGTCACCTCGGTGGCCTTCATCCAGGGGCACTCGTCGAAGGAGCGCACGTCGGAGGG
>JAFUOR010000017.1 GCA_017481825.1 Clostridia bacterium | reverse complement strand
TCAGCATGAGTTGCAGTTGTTTATTGATGCAGTCGAGAGAACACAATCATTAACAGAGCATAGCGCACAAACGATATTCGAGCCCGTTTTCTCTACAAAGACTTCAATATCTATCGAAGAAGGTGTGTGCGATACTTACGCGCTATATCTACTATTTGATTACGTACACGAGCATTTGGGTCATTATGATATAGAGCATATGATTGATGGCTATTTTGCTTCGGTACTTAATCTTGCACTTGTTCATTGTAACAGTGAAGACAAAGTGTTGATAACTGATAGAGACTACATTTATGCGGGCATGAGAGCGATACTTTCCATAAAAGCCTTATCTCTTATATGGTTACTTGAAAATAGATCCTCTGTAGAGATAAATGCATTGGAAAGTGCAATGGACTACTCTTTTAACCGATATAGAGGTATGAAATCTACTTTAGATGACAATTGGAGCAAACTGTTTTCTAAATACCGTATTAAGGCACGAGAATCATTACCGCATACTGATAAAGCTGCAGTTTCAAAACAGTTACTCAGTCGGTTTTCCAGTGTTGCGTAATATAGATCAGCAGGACGCGCGTTATTGGAGCGTCCTGCTGATTTCACTATATTCTCTGATTTTCTATGCTTTGAGCGAAAAGGTGAAAACACCCTTGACAAAACAGCTCGAATAACCGGGAGCATCTGTCACTCCTCAATCAGATGCCACTGATACACATCCTGCACCTGGCTGGCGTAGAAAGCGTCGTAAAAGGCGCTGTGAAGCACCGTCTGACGCATGACGTGGAAGGCCATCTTGTAGACGTGGAGGGTTTCGCCATCCAGCTTGGGGGCGGCGGGGTCGGCGATGATGAAGCCGCCGGTCTCGGGAATATAGCCCACCACCAGCACGGTATGCATGGCTCCGTTGGGCTTCCTGAACTGCACAAAGACGGGCGAATAGCTGGGATCGTTCAGGTAGTTCTCCACCATGGTGTCAAAGACATAGGCCTTGGGCTTCACACGCTCTACATTGCCCAGCCTGGCAGTCACGCCGTCAAAGGGCGCAGTGATGTCACGGCTGGAAGACAGCTCGCTCATCATCACAGGGGTCACGTCGATGCCCAGATAGGACAGGGCCATGCAGTACACCGCGCGGGTGTGCATGTTGGCGCAGTCAGCCTTATAGCCGCCTGTCTTGGTGGTCAGGTCGTAGGAATCGTTCCTCCAGGCGCTCTCGACAAAGTAGCGGCCAGCTTTGTTGGTCAGGGAGATGTAGCGCACCTTGCCGGCCTCCACGGCAGGAAGCTGGTCGCCCTCGGGAAGAAGGACAAACTGGCCAACCTCCTCCACGGTGTCGGCGGTGAGGAGGGACTCGGCGCAGGCGGTGATGGGCAGCAGGCACAGGGCCAGCAGCAGGATGAGGATGCGTTTCATGAGCAGGACTCCTTTTGTGCGGTCATGAAGCTATTGTACACCCATTTGCCGGTTTGAGCAAGCAAAAAAGCCGCGCCAACCACAGCGCAGCTCAAAAAACGGAATAGATAACAAAAATTCAGGGGCTCAACACGCAGAAGCACTAAGGTCGAAGGCGCTCCTCGCAGTTTCAACATGCGGAAGCCTCGAAACCGAAGGCGATCAACTTCATCGCGAAGGGGGGACGCTTAAGGGCCAGCGGCCCTCAGCCTTCGAAACCGACGAGCAGGCCGCCGACTTCGGCGTAATAGCAGCACAGACCGCGGCAGTGATCGATGGTGACGTCGAGCTTGTTGTGCAGCTCCCGGAGGGCGTCGCGCAGCACCTTGGCCTGCTGCTCGTTGTTGTTGTGCGCGATGCGCACCTTGCCGCCCTTCCAGCCCAGCTCCTTCATCAGCTTGATGATCTCCTGCAGGGCCTTGCGGTCTCCGCGGGGCTTAGAGATGGGCTGCAGGGTGCCCACGTCGCTGGCCTGACCCACCACTCGCAGACCCAGCACGCCCACAATGGCGCCCACCGCAGGGCTCACGCGGCCATTGGCCACGAAGTTGTGCAGGGACTGCAGGGCAAAGACCAGCTTGGAATCCTTGTGATACTTTTCAATTTGAGCAACGATATCGTCGAACTCCTTGCCGGCCAGGATCAGCTCCTGGAGCTTCTCCACCACCAGGCGCAGCTCGGGTCCGGCGGAAAGGGTATCCACCACATGCACACGGCGGCCGGGATGAGCGTCCATGTATTCGTCCGCCGCCACGCGGGCGGAATTGTAGGAGCCGGACAGGTTGGAGGTCAGCGTGACGCAGAAAACGCAGTCTGCATCGCCGAAAGCGTCCGTCCAGTCCTGCGTGGAGGGACAGGCGGTAGAGGACTTGCCCTTGTAGGAGGACATGTATTCATTAAGCTCCGGCACATTGCAGTCCGCATTGTCCACAAAAATCTTATCGCCAAAGCGGATCGTCATGGGGACGGAGGCAAAGGGGACGGCATCAAGGGTCAGCATATCGCTGGAGGAATCCGAGACGATTTTGTATGTCATGGTGCAGCCTTTCGTTTGCATAAAAATATCGGTTATTCAAAAACTGATAACCAAATATATCATACCAGCTATTTAATACCCTGTCAAGCGATGGAGGAAGTCTTTCTTGACGATTTAACAAAAATCACATATAATCTTGGGGAGGAGGAGAGAAGTATGTCTGCGTGCATTGAACAGTTTCGTCTGCCCCGGTATCGGGAAATCCCCGATGTGGGGCTGTATCTGGATCAGACGGTGAAGTATATCAACCGCTCCCTTGCGCCGCTGGGCTGCATGGAGATCACCTCGTCCATGGTGAGCAACTATGTCAAGAAGGGATACATCAACAATCCCGTGCGCAAGCAGTATGATGCGGATCAGATTGCCTACCTGTTTTTCATCAGCATCGCCAAATCGGTGCTGTCGATGGAGAATATCGCGCGGCTGTTTGATATGCAGAAGAAGACGTATACCTCCCAGGTGGCCTATGATTTCTTCTGCGATGAGCTGGAGAATATGCTGCAGTATACCTTCGGCCTCAAGGCTGAGCTGGATGAAATCGGCACGCCGGAGGATAAGTCCGAAACGAAAACCATGCTGCGTTCCACGATCATCGCGGTGACGCATATCATCTACCTCAGCAGCCGCTTTGATTCCATGTCCGGCGAGGAATCGGAAACAGAACCCCATCTGTCCCTGCCGGAGTAAAACCCCACCATGCTGAACGGACGGCCAGCACATGGCCGTCCGCTTTTGCGTGTAGAAAACCGTTTTTTGTTAACAAGTTAGCCTAACATAAACTAACAATGTAAGGATTTACAACGTTACAGAGGGACAAACAGGGCGATTTATGATGAAAATGCAGGTAAACTGGCGTATGTACCAGCGTGGGAAAGGCAAATGTGAGCAGGAACGGACTTGTGCTTTTTTCGTGAATTTCGCCCAAATATGCCAAAAGGTACTTGCGCGAAGGGGATACGTGTAGTATAATAACAATAAAGTGCGTGCACTTTAGCTAACTGGAGACTAACAGGAAGGTAGAATGTAGCTAATGAATAAGAAAGCAGGCATTCGCTCCCTCTGGCGCAGGAGCATGGCGATGGGTCTGGCGGCTGTTGGGCTGTGGATCGGCTCTGCGTGGGCGGAGGATGAGCTGATCGCCAAGGTGGAAGCCGAGTCCGGTACGCTGCTGGGCCAGGCGAAGGTGGCGGCGACGGGTACCTCCGTCAGCAGCCTGGAGCGCGATGGCGATGGCGTGCAGGTCACGGTGAATGTACCCGAGGCAGGCCATTATGATATCGTGGTGCATCAGGCTACCATTGGCGGCGGCGTGAAGATCAACTTCGTCGAGGCCAACGGTCAGCGCGTGGGTGAGGTCACCTCCCCCGGCTCCAGCTGGAACGATGGCGTGGTGGAATATGTATGGCTGGAGGCGGGCGAAAACACCATCTCCGTCACCAAGAGCTACGGCTGGGTCGCCATCGATTATATCGGTGTGAAGGAAAGCGCCGCGATTCCCGCGGACGTCTACGACGTGGAGCCCACCCTCATCAACCCCAACGCCACGGAGGAAGCCCGACGGCTGATGACCTTTCTGTGTGACAATTACGGTAAGAACGTCATTTCCGGCCAGCAGTGTCAGGATGGCCCCTTCGGCATGGACAACGCGGCCATCTGGCGTGCAACCGGCGGCAGCTATCCGGCGGTGCTGGGCATGGACATGATCTCCTATTCTCCGGCGCGCGCAGCCAAGGGGGATCAGAGCAGCGTCACCGAATATGCCATTGAGTATTGGGAGTCGGGCGGCATCGTTACCTTCTGCTGGCACTGGTGCCCCGACAGCCGCTACGACAACGGCAGGGATCCCTGGGGTACCTTCTATACGGAAAACACCAGATTCAACCTGAAAAAGGCCATGAACGGCCAGGATGAATACGGCTACCAGATGCTGCTTGATGACATCGATGCGATTGCCGTGCAGCTCAAGAAGCTGCAGGATGCGGGTGTGCCGGTGCTGTGGCGGCCGCTGCACGAGGCCAGCGGAGGCTGGTTCTGGTGGGGCGCCAGCGGTGCGGAGCCCTATATGGAGCTCTACAAGCTCATGTACCACCGCCTGACGGAGGTTCATGGCCTGAACAACCTCATCTGGGTCTGGAACGGCCAGGATGCGGCGTGGTATCCGGGAGATGAATATGTCGATATCATCGGCGAGGACATTTACCCCGGTGAAAAGGTGTATACCTCGCAGGCGGCGCGCTTCCTCAAGGCCCTGAGCTACACTGACACCCGCAAGCTCATCACCCTGTCGGAAAACGGCTGCATTCCCGATCCTGATCTGCTGATCCGTGATCAGGTGATGTGGAGCTACTGGTGCACCTGGGAGGGTGAATTCGTCCTGAAGACGGCGGGCTTCAACGCCTACTCCGGCCAGTACACTGAGAAGGATCAGCTCAAGAAGACCTACAAGCATGACAGCGTCATCACCCGTAAGACGCTGCCCGACCTGAAAACGTATCCCCTCCGCGACGAGGCTGCGGAATAATCGTTTCTTCCTATTATATAGAGCATGAATGGGATGGTGAACAAGTTGAGCAGGAAATCCAATCTGATGCGACTGCTCCTGGTGCTGGTCATGACGCTGTGCCTGTGCGGCGCTGCAGCGGCGGAAACGGCCCTGACCACTGAGGATTACCAGGACATCGTCAGCACGTATTCCATCAACGATGATATCCCCGGTTACGCGGACTATCTGGAGCGCTACGAGAATGCGGCGCGCCCGGACGTCACCGTGACGGTGGAGGCGGACGCCTTCGTCCGCTATGAGGATGCGGGCACGGCGGTTCAGCCGGAGATCCTTGCCGATTACGAGGGCGCGACGGGCAACGCCGTGCTCACGGGCGAGGAATCCCTGGTGGAATGGACGGTGTCCGTGCCGGAAAGCGGCCTGTACGATTTGTCCATCCTCTACTACCCCTATGAGGGCAAGAACAGCGCCATTCAGCGCGCCTTCTTCATCGATGGTGCGCTGCCCTACGGCGAACTGGCGCTGGTGGAGCTCAACCGCGTGTGGCACAACGGCGATTTCGCCGAGATGGTGGATGATAACGGCATCACCGTGCGCAACTGGAGCAAGGACAACCAGGGCAATGACCTCAAGCCCTCCGCGGAAGAAATCCCGGAGTGGGTCAGCAGCTCCCTGTTTGATTCCAACGGCTATATCACCCAGGAGCTGAGCGTGTATCTGGAGGCGGGCGATCATACCCTGACCCTGCTGGCCATGCGTGAACCCCTGCTGGTGCGCTCCATCACCTTCAGCAACACCGAGCGTCCTGCTGCCTATGCGGATGTGAAGGCTGCGGGCGATGCCGCGGGCCAGAAGGATACCACCGGCGTCACCGTGCGCTTTGAGGCGGAGAATGCGGGCAAGACCTCCTCGCAGATGCTCTATCCTGTGCAGGATCAGTCCAGCGCGGCGGTGTATCCCTCCAGTACCCGTTATCTGCTGAACAACTCCATTGGCGGCAACTCCTGGAAGAGCGCCGGTCAATGGATTGAGTGGACCTTCGAGGTGCCTGAGGACGGCTACTACGTCCTGTCCATGTACGATAAGCAGAACTTCGTGCGCGGCATCAACGTCTACCGCAAGATCTATATCGACGGCGTGGTGCCCTTTGACGAGTTCCAGGCCTACCCCTTCGGCTACGAGCAGTCCTGGCGCATGGAGACCATCGCCGATGAAAACGGCGAGCCCTACCGCGTGTATCTGACCGCGGGCGAGCATACCCTGCGCATGGAGGTCGTGCTGGGCGATATGGCGACCATCATTGCCCAGGTGCAGGACTGCGTGCAGCAGCTCAACGACATCTACCGTCAGGTGATCTACATCACCGGCGTGTCCCCTGACCAGTACCGCGACTACCAGCTGGAGGCGAGCCTGCCCGAGCTGGAGGGTCAGCTGATTCAGGTCAAAGAGGATCTGAACGTGGCGCTGGCGGCACTGGAGATTACGGCTGGCTCCAACTCCGACAAGCTGACCGTGCTGCGCACCATGGACGACCAGCTGGATGAGCTGATCGAGGATCAGGAGCGCTTCACTGAGGTGCTGTCCTCCTTCAAGACCAACGTCCGCGCCTGCGGCAACTGGATCACCCAGGTGCTGGGTCAGCCCCTGCAGGTGGATCGCATCTACGTCCACTCTGCGGATGTGGAGCCCGTGGCCGAGGGCAGCGACTGGTGGTCCAGCCTCAAGCATGAGGCCGTGCGCCTGTACTACTCCTTCATCATCGATTATAACCAGGTTGGCAACGTGGCGGATGAAAACGCCAGCGACGTGCTGACGCTGTGGATCGGCACCGGCCGCGATCAGGCCAATGTCATCAAGTCCCTGATCGATGAGAAGTTCACCCCCGCCACCGGCATCTCCGTGAACGTGCAGCTGGTGGACATGAACACCCTGCTGCGTGCCACGCTCTCCGGCCAGGGCCCTGACGTGGCCATTCAGGTGGCGAACACCAATGGTATCGCCGGCGCTGTCCTGAACACCGGCAACGACACCCCGGTGAACTACGGCCTGCGCGATGCGGTGCTGGATCTGACTCAGTTTGAGGACTTCAAAGAGGTTGCTGCCCGCTTTGACGAGAGCGCTCTCGTGCCCTTCTCCTTTAATGGCGCGACTTACGCCCTGCCGGATACCCAGACCTTCCCCATGATGTTCTACCGCAAGGACATCCTGGCGGAGATCGGGCTGGAGGTTCCCACCACCTGGGACGAGGTCAAGGTAGCCATGTCCGTGCTGGCCAAGAACCAGATGGAGTTCGGTATGCTGCCCTCTGAGCAGATCTTCGCCATGCTCCTGTTCCAGAACGGCGGCGTGTATTACACCGACAATGCCGATGCCTCTGCGCTGGACAGCGATATTGCCATCAATGTCTTCAAGAAGTACTGCGAATACTACACCGACTACAAGCTGGACAAGGCGACCAGTGTTGAGGAGCGCTTCCGTACCGGTGAGTGCCCCATCATCATTTCCGACTACACCACCTACAACAATCTGCAGGTTTCCGCGCCTGACATCGTGGGCCTGTGGGATTTCACCACCGTTCCCGGCACGGTGCAGGCGGATGGCACGATCAACCATGCCACCGGTGCCTCCGGCCTGGCGGATATCATCATGAGCGCGACAGACAGCCCTGATGAGGCCTGGGAGTTCCTCAAGTGGTGGACCTCCGCCGAGACCCAGACCCTCTATGGCCGTGAGATGGAGTCCCTGATGGGCGCTTCCGCCCGCGTGGCGACCGCCAACAAGGAAGCTCTGGCCAACCTGTCCTGGCCCATGAAGGATTACAAGGCGCTGACCGCTCAGATGGAGCAGGTGCAGGGCATTCCCCAGGTGCCCGGCGGCTACTACACCTGGCGTAATGTGAACAACGCCTTCTACACCATCACCACCGATACCGCAACCAACAACACCACCCCGCGCGAGGCGCTGATGGACAAGGTCTACTACATCAATGCCGAGATCAGCTACAAGCGTGCGGAGTTCGGGCTGTCGGTAGCGGAAGACAATGCAGAGGAGGAGTAAGATGAGCGTGATGACCAATCAGGCGTCCAAGGTGCGCCGCCCCTCCCTGTGGAAGAACATCCGCAAGCATCAGGCCTCTTACCTGATGATCGCACCCTACTTCATTCTGTTCTTCTTCTTTACCGTGCTGCCGGTGCTGATGAGTATGGTCGTGTCCTTCACGGACTGGAACATGCTCCAAATGCCCAACTTTGTCGGCTGGAACAACTACGTTAAGCTTCTGCTGGATGATGATATCTTCATCATCTCGCTTAAGAACACGCTGATCTTCGCCGTGGTCACCGGCCCGGTGAGCTACATGCTGTGTCTGCTGTTTGCGTGGATCATCAACGAGTTCAACCGCGGTCTGCGTACTGTTTTGACGCTGATCTTCTACGCGCCCTCCATCTGCGGTAACGCCTACATGGTCTGGAACCTGATCCTGACCGGCGACCGCTACGGCTACCTGAACGGTATCCTGCTGAATCTGGATATCATCAACGAGCCCATCCTGTGGATGCAGACCGAGCAGTACATCCTGCCCGTGCTGATCGTCGTTCAGCTGTGGCTCTCCCTCGGTACCGGCTTCCTGTCCTTCATCGCAGGTCTGCAGACCGTCGATAAGAGCATGTATGAGGCCGCAGCCATCGACGGCATCAAGAACCGCTGGCAGGAGCTGTGGTTTGTGACGCTGCCCGCCATGAAGCCCCAGCTGCTCTTTGGCGCGGTGATGCAGATCACCCAGTCCTTCGCGGTTGCCGATATCTCCATTGCTCTGGCGGGCAACCCGTCCGTCAACTACGCTGGCGCAACCATCGTAACCCATCTGCTGGACTACGGTTCCACCCGTCTGGACATGGGCTACGCCTCCGCCATTGCCACCATCCTGTTCCTGTTGATGGTCGGCACCAACAAGCTGGTTCAGAAGATTCTGGGAAGGGTGGGTGAGTAAGCATGTCTGAGACGATCAAGGGTCAGGTTCGCGTCAAGGATCTGCCGCCGAAGCTGCAAAAGAAGCTCCGCCGTCAGAAGATCGTGCCCTCCCTCAAGGCCAAGAAACTCAACCGCTCCGTGGCCGGCAACACCCTTCTGTTTACCATCATGGGCATCTGCGCGGTGTTTATGGTGCTGCCGCTGGTCATGATTGTGAACAATGCCCTGAAGCCTTTGGACGAACTGTATCAGTTCCCCCCGAAAATCTGGGTACGCAACCCCACGCTGGAGAACTTCTCCGACCTCTTCGTTCTGATGAACGATTCCTGGGTGCCCTTCTCCCGTTACATCATGAACACCATCATCATCACCGGTGTAGGCATGGTGGGTCACGTGGTCATCGCGTCCCTGGCGGCCTATCCGCTGGCCAAGCATGACTTCCCGGGCAAGCCCTTCCTGTTCAGCATGGTTGTGCTGTCGATGATGTTCTCCTGGACGGTCACCCAGATTCCCCAGTACGCCATCATCTCCTGGCTGGGCATCAACAACACCTACCTCGCGCTGATTCTGCCTGCCTTCTGCTTCGGCATGGGCCTGTACCTGATGAAGCAGTTCATGGAGCAGCTGCCGGACTCCCTGATGGAATCCGCGCGGATTCAGGGTGCGAACGAGTGGCAGATCTTCTGGAAGATCGTCATGCCCAACGTCAAGCCTGCCTGGCTGACCCTGGCCATCTTCCAGTTCCAGCAGATGTGGGGCAACACCGGCTCGCTGTTCCTGCGTGATGAGCAGCTCAAGCCCATGCAGTTTGCCCTGCAGCAGATCACGGCCGGCGGCGTGAGCCGTGCCGGTGCGGCGGCGGCGGTGACCTTCATCATCGCGGCAGTGCCGATCACCTTCTTCCTGATCTGCCAGTCCAGTATTCTGGAGACCATGACCACGTCCGGTATGAAGGATTAAGGAGGAGGATCGAATATGTATAATATGAAGAAATCCCTCCTGGCCATGGTGATGCTCGTGGTGGTGCTCGTCACCTCCGTCGCGCCTGCTATGGCGGATACAGACCTTCCCTATGACACCTACAATTACGATTACTGGCAGGATATCTTCCGCACCCCCGCGGCCTATGTACCCAAGGGCTCTGTGCAGGGCGTTGACCTGACCTTTAACGGCGAGTCCCTGGGCGCCTTCAAGGCTCCGCAGGATATGTGCGTGGCTCCTGATGGCAGCATCTACCTGGCGGATTCGGGCAACAACCGCATCATCGTCATGGACGGCGCCATGACTACGGTGCTGGATGTGATCTCATCCTTTGACAATCACGGCATTGCTGATGGCTTTGCCAACCCCACCGGCGTGGCGGTCACTGAGGACAAGACGCTCTATGTCGCCGACTCCAACAACCGCCGCATCGTGGCGCTGGACAGCACCGGCGCGCTGGTGCGCGTGATTGAGATCCCTGTCCAGTCCGCTGCCGTGTCCGTAGTGGGCGGCATCAGCTACACCGTGGGCACCCATGTGGAGGGCATGGAGAATCCTCAGAAGGTTTACACTGACGCCTCTGGCGCGTCCTGGGTGGCGGTCAATCTCGCCTCTGGCAGTGCGACTGCCGTGACCGACGAGGCCGGCGTGTCCTACACCGTCAGCGCTGCGACGGATGTGCTCAAGGCCTTTGAGACCACCGTCACCACCGATGACGGTACGGTCTACACCGTGGAAGAGGGCGGCAACTCCATCCTGCGTACCGCGGCGGACGGAACGACCTTCACCTATGCCACCTATGACCCTGTGCCGAACAAGGACATATTCCTGCTCATCGGCCGCCTGCTCAAGGGTCCCAAGACCAGCAGCCTGTCCAAGCTGGTGGGCGTGCAGGCGGATGTGGACGGCAATGTCTACGCCGTGGCGACCAAGAATGTAGCAAAGCTCAACGCCAAGGGCGAGCTGCTCTACTTCTTCTCCGGCTATAAGGATGCAGCGGGCGTGCAGCAGGCCTTCGGCGATCTGCAGGCCTTTGCGGCCACGGAAGATCGTGTGTATGTGCGCGACGACGCCAACCGCATCATCGTGCTGGACATGGACGGCGATCTTGATCGCCTCATTGCCAGCAATGCCATCACCGTGACGGACGCGGAGGGCAATGTTACCGCGACCATCACTGGCTACACCGAAAACGGCGCTGAAACCGCCTTTGCCGACATCGTGGGCATTGACCGCATCGGCGATAAGCTCCTTGTGGGTCAGGCGGACGGCACGGTCGTCATCCTGGACGCCAACGGCGGCTTCATCACCAAGGTGGAGAACGACGTTGTGCTGGCCATGGACGCTCAGGGCACTATCACGGACGTGCTGTCCACGGTGGTGAACGGTAAGACCACCGAGCGCTTTGCTGGCCTCACCGGCGTGACTATGCTGGATGGCAAGCTGTGCGTGGCGGGCACGAACAACCGCGTGATCATCCTTGGCGAGGACGGCACTGCGAATCATATCGCCCAGAACAACTGCGTCAAGGTGACCGACCGCGACGGCAATGTGACGGGCGTGATCAGCGGCTTTACCTTTGATGGCGTCGAGGAATCCTTCGCGACCATCGGCGGCGTGGAGGGTGTGGCCCTCAACAACGTCAAGCAGCTGTGCATTGCCGACAGCCTGGACCGCCTGATCGTGCTGAACGATCAGCTGCAGGCCGTGCGCGTGAGCGTCGATGCGGACAGCGAGGTGCTGGAGGCCAATTACATGTTCACCCCCCTGAAGGTATCGGTGGACTATGCGGGCCGTATCTACTGCATTGCTCAGAACATGTTCGAGGGCATCATGGTCTTTGAAACCAACGGTGAATTCACCGGCTTCTTCGGCACCATTCCCGTGACCATCTCCGCCTGGGATAAGTTCTGGCGCAAGCTGGCTACCAAGGAGGAGCGCTCCAAGCAGCAGCTCTACATCCCCACCGAGTTTACCGGCATCGACATTGACGAGGAGGGCTTCGTCTACGCCTCCAACGTCGATACCAATGGCACGCAGGCCGTGCGCCGCCTCAACCCCAAGGGCGAGGACGTGATCCGCATGGGCCAAAGTGCGAACCTTGGCGGCGATATCGCCATCAACGGTACCAGCACCTACGCCGGTGCGAGCAAAATCGTTGACGTGGTGTACCGCGACAAGGGTGTGTACTCCCTGCTGGACTCCAAGCGCGGCCGTATCTTCACCTATGATCATGAGGGCAATCTGCTCTACATCTTCGGCGGCATCGGCACGCAGGAGGGCACCCTGGAGACGCCTGTGGCCATCGAGTACGCGGGTGACCGTATCCTGGCCCTGGACTCCAAGCAGAATTCCATCCTCGTCTACGGCGAAACGGAATACGGCCGTCTGATCAACGAGGCCGTGGCCCTGCGCTATGACGGCGACGAATCCCAGGCCGTGGCCCTGTGGGAGGAAGTCCTCCGGCTGGATGAGAACAACGAGCTGGCCAACACCGGTATCGGCAAGGCCTACCTGTCCGCGGGCGACAACGAGAAGGCCATGGAGTACCTCAAGCGCGGCATGAACCGCACTTACTACTCCGTTGCATTCAAGCGCTACCGCAACGAGATCCTCAAGGAGAACATTCAGGTGATCCTCACCGGCGCTGTGGTGCTGGTGGCGGTCATCGTGGTGTCCGTAAAGGTCATCAAGCCCAAGATCAAGACGAAGCGAGAGAGGAGGGCGTAAACCATGAAAGAGCTTTTCAGCAAAGAAAAATGGTCGCACCTGTTCTATACCGTCTCGCATCCGTCGGACGGCTACTACTGGATCCGCCATAAGGAAAAGGGCAGCGTGGCGATTGCCTTCCTGCTGGTGTTCGTCTTTGGCCTGTGCTTCTCCATGAATCGTCTGTACGCCAGTTTCGTCGTCAGCGACGTGAACGTCCGCTCGGTGAATCTGCTTCCGGAAATCGCGGGCGTGTTGATGATGTACATCCTTCTGAGCGTGGGCAACTGGTCAATCACCTGCCTGATGGACGGCGAGGGCCGCTTCAAGGATATCCTCATCGCTGTGGGCTATGCGATGCTGCCGATGATTGTGACCTATATCCTGGCCACCATCGTCAGCCAGTTCGTGGCGGAGAATGAGGAAGCCTTCTACACGATCATCATGTTCATCGGCATTGCCTACACGCTGATCATGATGCTCACCGGTATCATGCAGGTGCACAACTACACCCTGGGCAAGACGCTGCTGACCCTGCTGCTGACCATCGTAGCAGTGCTCATCATCATCTTCCTCGTGCTGCTGATCACCAACTTTATCGGCCAGGTGGTTGCTTTCTTGGAGAGCATCTACACCGAGCTGATCTTCAGAATGTAAGCGGGGGGATGGGAAGATGAGTGAAATGAAGAAAAAGAACGTCGTCGCCCCCGGCGAGCGCAAGTCCCGCCGCTGGCTGTGGATCACCCTGGCGGTGGTGCTGGTCATCGTGGCGGTGGCAGTGGGCTGGTACCTGATGCGTTACCAGTTCAACAACGAATACAAGCAGTACATCACCGACCCTGCGGCGGCAGTGGAGGCGGTGGAGTTTACCGCGCTGGAGGACGCTGATCCTTCTGTGGAGGGCTTCTCCCTCGTGGCGCACAATGATATCCTCAAGCTCTACGCCAATGCCGAAACCGGCGATGTGGCGGTCTACGACCTGCGCAACGGCGAGACGGTGTATTCCAATCCGCCTGCGGCAGGCAGCGACCCGGTTGCCAACAAGACCAACAAGAATCAGCTCAAGTCCCAGTTCCTGCTGGAGTACTACAATGCCAGCCTGGGCATGGGCACCTATGACAGCTTCAGCAAGTCCGTCGATCTGGGCAACATCAAGGCCGAGTCCATCCCGGATGGCGTGCGCTTCACCTATGAGGTGGGCGAGGAGGTTGAGGTCTACTACGTGCCGCACTTCCTCACGGATGCACGCTTCCAGGAGCTGTACAACGGCTCTGCGGCCAATGTGCAAAAGCTCATGACCGGCCAGGCGAACTCCTTCTACGAGCAGCGCGAGGACGGTAACTGGTACATCAGCGAGAATGGCGTCAAGATGTCCATCCGCAACCTGAACCGTATGTCTGAGGCGTTCCTGGAACTGGGCCTGACGCCTGAAGAGTATTACGACTGGCAGGAGCAGGCAGGCGTGGAAGGTGCTGAGACCCTGGGCTTCACCATCGCGCTGGACTGGACGCTCAGCGGCGATGCGGTGGAGTGCACCATCCCTGCTGACCTGATCGAGGAGCGCGGCGGCGGCATGATCGCCCGCATTCAGCTGCTGCCCTACATGGGCGCTGCCGGTCAGGACGAGACGGGCTACATCGTGGTGCCTAACGGCTCCGGCTCTCTGATCAACTTCAACAACGGTAAGCATACCTCCGCAGTTTACAGCCAGTACATCTACGAGATGGACCTGGTGGATTCCGAGTACACCAAGACCCAGACCATCCAGCCCGTGCGTCTGCCCATCTTCGGCCTGTGCCGTGAGGACAGCAGCATTCTGGCCAGCGTGGAGAAGGGTGCGACCTTCGCCAACATCACGGCGGACGTCTCCGGCCGCAACAACGCCTACAACAATGTCTACGCGATCTTCACCCTGCGCGGCGATGAGAAGCTGTCGATGTTCGGCGCGGGCGAGACGAGCGAGATGCCCATCGTGGAAGACAACTTCTACGCCGAAACCCTGACCGTCCGCTATACGCTGCTGACGGAAGAAAACAAGGGTTACAGCGGCATGGCAAACTACTACCGCCAGCGCCTGCTGGATGAAGGCGTGCTGACCCTCAAGGCGGAGGGCGGCGACATTCCGTTCTACTACGACGTGATCGGCGGCGTGAAGGAGACGGCCCATACCATGGGCGTGCAGCACCTGCGCGTCAAGGCCATGACCACCTTTGAGGAGGCCGACGAGATCGCGCAGCAGCTCAACAAGAAGGGCGTCTCCAATCAGGTGATGAACTTCCAGGGCTGGATGAACGGCGGCTACTATCATGATGTGGTGGACAAGGTCAAGGTGCTGCGCCAGCTGGGCGGCAAGGACGGTTTGGAGGAGCTGAACACCTCCCTGGAGCGCCTGGGCGGCGAGCTCTACGCTGACGTGGCCTTCCAGAACGTCACCTACATCTCCAAGCGCTACCGCTACACCGAGGAATCCTCCCGCTACTACGGCGCGGGCTACTCCGTGTCCTTTGGCGAGGTGAACCCGGCGACCCTGCGCCGTACCTCCGGCCTGGGCTACGCAGAGAACCTCTACGATCTGCTGTCCCCCAAGTTCCTGCCTTACTACGTCCGGCGCTTCATCGATGCGACGGAGAATTACAGCCTCAGCGGCATCTCCCTGCGCGATCTGGGCTATGAGCTCCATGCGGACAAGCGCCGCACCAACGTCATCAACCGCGAGGAAGCGCTGATGGTGGTGGAGAGTCAGCTGGACGCCCTGCAGGCGACCGGCCGCAAGCTGATGATTACCGGCGGCAACGAGTATGCGCTGGAGGGCGTAAGCCACGTGCTGGGTGCGCCCCTGTCCTCGACCGAATACTTCATCGTGGATGAGACCATCCCGCTCTACGAAATGATCGTGCACGGCTGCGTGGATTACACCGGTACGGCCCTGAACACCGTGGTCAGCGACGACTGGCAGGGCGACCTGCTCAAGATGATTGAGTACGGCGCGTCCACCCGTTACATCTTCACCTGGGAGGATGCGACGGAAATGAAGTACACGGGTCTGAACAAGTTCTATGCCACCACCTTTGAGAACTGGGCGGACGAGGCGGTGGAAAAGTACGCCTATGTCAACGGCGCCCTGTCTCAGGTGAGCAATGCCACGATGGTGGAGCACGCGTCCCTGTCCGATACCCTCAAGCGCGTCACCTACTCCAATGGCGTGGTCATCTACATCAACTACGGAAGCGAGAGCGCGCAGGCGGACGGCTACACCGTTCCCGCCAGGGATTATCTCGCGATGGGAGGCGTGAAGTAAATGAAAAAATTGCACGTATCCATGGCGACCAAGCGCGCGGTGAACGGTTACCTGTTCATCCTGCCGTGGTTCATCGGCTTTGCGCTGTTCTATGTGCGCAGCCTCTTCATGACGGTGCAGTTCTCCCTGAACGAGCTGACCGTGCCTGCCTCCGGCGGCTATGAGCTGGACTTTGTGGGCCTGGGCAACTACATCACGGCCTTCACCGGTCATGGCACCTTCAAGCAGACCTTAACGACCTCCCTGGGCAACATGCTCATCGACGTGCCGCTGATTATCTTCTTCTCGCTGTTTGTGGCCATGCTGCTCAACCGCAAGATGAAGTGCCGCGGCCTGGTGCGCGCGATCTTCTTCCTGCCGGTGCTGATGAACTCCGAGGCGGTTTCCGGCGCGCTGGAATATGCGGCGCAGATGATGGCCGGCGGCCTGAGCGGCATGTCCGCAGAAATGGCCGAGGCCAGTGCCAGCGGCAGTGCGGTGAACATGACCTACTTCATCCAGCTCTTCGGCGAGCTGGCAATCCCGCAGACCGTGCTGGATTACATCGTGGGTGCGGTCAGCCGCATCAGCGATATCATCCAGGCCTCCGGTGTGCAGATCGTGCTGTTCATCGCGGCGCTCCAGTCCATCACCCCGTCCATGTACGAGGTGGCCAAGATCGAGGGTGCCACGGGCTATGAGACCTTCTGGAAGGTCACCTTCCCCATGGTCATGCCCCACATCATCACCAACACCATCTACACCATCGTTGACGCCTTCTCCCAGTCTGAGGTCGTGAACCTGGCTTACACCACGGCCTTCACGGAGAGTAACTACGGCCTGTCCTCGGCCTTCAGCGTGATCTCCACCGTGATCACCTGCTCGCTGCTGGCAGTGGTGGTGTACTTCATCTCCAAGCGTACCTTCTACTATAACTAAGCGAAGGAGGAAAGGCAAAATGAAAGCTTTGGAACAATGGCGCGCATTTCGCAATTCTCCCCGCTATGAGGATCGCAAGGGCGCGGTGGTGAAGAAGTCCAAGAATGTGCTGATGACGATCCTGCAGATCATCCTGATCGTGGGTATTGCCTATGTCATCCTGTCCCCGGTGATCGGCATCGTGACCCAGTCCTTCTTCTCCGATGCGGACTCGGCCAATCCGATGGTCTTCACCATTCCCATGAACCCGACGATTGAGCGCTACACCAGCACCATCACCGAGCTGGATTACGCAAATACCCTGACCTCCACGCTGGTCTACACCATCGTGAACACGCTCATGCAGGTGCTTGTCTGCTCCATGGTGGGCTACGGCTTTGCACGCTTCGACTTCCCGTTCAAGAAGCTGCTGTTCGGCTGCGTGGTCGTCATGATCGTCGTTCCCTCCCACACCATCATGCTGCCCCTGTACATGACCTTCCGCTCCATGGAGCTGATGCGCGATCCTGCCCCGGTCTACATCCTGACCCTGCTGGGCACGGGTCTGCGCTCCGGGTTGTACATCTACATCTTCAACCAGTTCTTCCGCGGCCTCCCCAAGGAGATCGAGGAAGCGGCTTTCGTTGACGGTGCGGGCACGTGGTACACCTACTTCCGCATCATGCTGATCAACGCCATGCCGGCGGTGATCACCGTGACCGTGTTCTCGCTGGTCTGGCAGTACAACGACGTGTTCTTCGCCAAGCTCTTCCAGATTCCCAACGAGATGCTGCTGTCCCGCCAGCTGTCCACCTTGCAGGCCAATATCGGCGCGAACCTGAAGATCATGAACGTGCGCATTCAGAAGCTTTACGTCAATGCTGGCGTGGTGCTGACGATCCTGCCCATCCTGGTGATCTACCTGATTCTGCAGCGCCGCTTCGTCGAGGGCGTGGAGCGTTCCGGCATCGTGGGCTGATTTCCCCTGTGTACGAGGCTGGGCAGGCGTCTTTCCTGCGGACGCCTGCCTGGCGAAACCCCTTTTCGCGCTACGAAAACTTTGCCGCGCAAAGGGCAAACGGTTGACGGATATACCCAGTTTGTGCTATCATTGAAGTTGAGATGGTATATCTGGCACATCCTGTTTGGCTTCACCGGGGCTGTGAATGTCCCGATGAGATAGGCACGGAGGCCGCAAGGTCGTCGTGTCAGGTTCCCCATCAAGGTATATTCAATGTCCTATGGTATAGGACGAAGAAGGAGGTTACCGCATTGAAGAAGGTTCTTTCCTGCATCCTGGCTCTGGCTCTGCTGCTGACTTCCGTCATTGCGCTGGCTGAGCCCGTGAAGTCCCCTGACGTGTCTGTGGATCCTTCCCCCGACGTGTCCGTGGATCCCAATCCCTCTCCTGACGTGTCTGTTGACCCGTCTCCCGACGTGGGCACCGATTCTCCTGACGTGTCCGTCGATCCCTCTCCCGATGCGTCCCCCGACGCTTCTCCCGAGTCTGATGCTGTGGTCGTGACCGGCCCCTCCGTCATTGACTTCGAGGACGAGCTGTACGGCTTCCTGGGCGTGGAGACCATCGCCGGCAACGCTGACGCTTCCGAGCTGTCCGTTGTTGAGTACAATGGCTCCAAGGCCCTGAAGGTGGACGTGAAGGCCAAGGTGCCCTACATCGCGCTGAACATCGAAGGCCTGCTGGGCGACAACTACACCAAGCTGGCCAAGATGACCTTTGACGTGGGTGTTGAGCTGGGCTCTGACGGCAAGTTCTACGCTGCTTCCGGTAAGGTCTACACCGTGACCGGCGCTGATCAGGTCAAGACTGGCTACGACTGGTCCGTGTACCTGAAGAGCAAGAACCCCAAGAGCGCGACTGTGAACTTCAGCGCTGACGTTGTGCTGACCGCTGGCCAGGGTGAGTACCTGTACATCACCAAGGAAGCCGATGCCTTCGTTGACTCTGGCAAGTTTGCGGGTGAGGAGCCCCGTGACATCTACATCGACAACATCAAGTTCTACGATGTGGATGGCAACGAGCTGCCCGTCAACCTGTCTGCCGAGTACGTTGCTCCTGTGACCGAGGCTGATCTGTCCAACCTGTCCGTGCTGACCGGCGCCGTGAGCCTGGAAGGCATGTCCGTTGAGGGCGGCGCCTGGGGCCAGAATGGCGTCTCCATGACCGAAGAGTTCCGCGCTGCGCTGGTTCCCGGTGCTGTGATCGAGATCTCCTATGAGTCCGAGACTGGCGACATGTGGCTGGTCTTCCCCGACTCCGCTGCTGGCTGGATGCGCGTCGAGATGATGACCGCTACCACCAACAACTCCAAGAATACCGCTCAGATCACCTACGAGCAGTGTGCTGCTGTGCTGGGTGAGGACACCTCCACCTGGGGTGACCGCCTGCAGTGCGAGGCCTCCGGCGCCTGGAAGGTCTACTCTGTGAAGGTTGGCCAGAAGGCTCCCCGCATTGCCCTGACTGGTGCTGTTGAGTTCGCTGGCTTCTCCTGCGAGGCTGGTGCCTGGGCTCAGAACGGCTTCGAGATGCCCCAGGAGATCCTGGACGCGCTCGTTCCCGGCACTGCTGTTGAAATCGACTTCGAGTCCGAGACTGGCGACATGTGGATCGTCATGCCCGACTCCGCTGCTGGCTGGATGCGCGTTGCCCAGGGTACTGCTACCATCGTTGGCAGCAAGGCCTATGTGACCTACGAGCAGATCGCTGCTGCGTGCGGTGAGGACAAGACCACCTGGGGTGCCCGCATGCAGTGCGAGGCCTCCGGCGCCTGGAAGGTCTACTCCGTGAAGGTGGGCAAGGTCAACCAGCTGGTTGGCGTGAAGAGCCCCATCGTTGACTTCGCTGGTTTCTCCAAGTCCGCTGGCGCCTGGGCGCAGGACGGCCTGGAGATGACTCCCGAAATCATCGCCGCGCTGGT
>JAFUOR010000054.1 GCA_017481825.1 Clostridia bacterium | reverse complement strand
TGGCGTTCGCCAGCTTCTCCTTGCAGGTGTAGCGCACCTCGATGCGGTCGGTCACGTCAAAGCCGTTCTCCTTACGCATGGTCTGGATCTTGCTGATGACCTCGCGCACGTAGCCCTCGTTGATCAGTTCCTCGGTCAGGTTGGTGTCCAGCACCACCATCACGCCGCGATCCTCCTGGGCGACGAAGCCGGGCTTCTGCATGGGCGCAGTCAGCACGTCGTCCTTGGCAAGGGTCACGGTCGTGCCGTCGATGTCGAAGGACACGGTCTCGCCCTTGTCGAAGGCCTCCACCACGTCGTTGCCGTCCATGGTGTTCAGGTGCTGGCCGATCTTACCAAGCAGCTTGCCGTACTTCGGGCCAAGGGTGCGCATCTGGGGCTTGAGCTGGTAGGTGGTGTAATCGCGGGTGCTGTCGGTGAAAACGACCTGCTTCACGTTCAGCTCATCCTCGCACAGGGCCTGATAATCCGCGCCAAAGGCAGCGCCCTTCACATAGAGCTTCGCGGCAGGCTGACGGGTCTTCATGTTCGCCAGCGCGCGGCAGGCACGGCCCAGCTGCACGGCCTCCACCAGCGCGTCCATCTGCGCCTCCATATCCTTGTCGATGCGCGCAGCGTCAACCACAGGGAAGTCGCACAGATGCACGGAGTCAATCGCACCGGGCACGTTGTTCACCACGAGGTTCTGGTAGATTTCTTCCGCCATGAAGGGGATGAAGGGCGCGCAGACCTTCGCCAGGGTCACCAGCACATGGTACAGGGTGACGAAGGCAGCTTCCTTGTCGCCAGCCATGCCCTTGCCCCAGAAGCGCTCACGACCGCGGCGGACATACCAGTTGGACAGCTCATCCACGAAATCCTGAATGGCGCCGGCGGGCTCGGTGATGCGGTAAGCTGCCAGATCCTCGTCCACCTTGGCGATGAGACTGTTCAGCTTGGACAGTATCCACTTGTCCATCAGGCTCAGTTCAACATCCTCCAGCTTGTGGGCGGTGGGATCAAATCCGTCGATCTCCGCATACATGGTGAAGAAGGCATACACGTTCTGCAAGGTCGCCAGGAACTTGCGCTGCACCTCCTGCACGGCCTCCTTGGAGAAGCGCTTGGGCAGCCAGGGAGCTGCGGTGGTGTAGAAATACCAGCGCAGGGCGTCCGCGCCATACTGGTTCAGCGCGTCAAAGGGATTGACGACATTGCCCAGGTGCTTGGACATCTTGCGGCCCTCGGCGTCCTGCACATGACCCATGACGATGCAGTTCTTGAAGGGAGCCTTGTCAAACAGCAGGGTGCTGATGGCCTCCAGCGTGTAGAACCAGCCGCGGGTCTGGTCGATAGCCTCGGAGATGAAGTTTGCGGGGAAATTCTGCTCAAACTTGTCCTTGTTCTCAAAGGGATAGTGCCACTGGGCAAAGGGCATGGAGCCGGAATCGTACCAGCAGTCGATAACTTCCTTCACGCGCTGCATTTCGCCGCCGCACTTTTCGCAGCGGAGCTTCACCTCGTCGATGAAGGGACGATGCAGCTCGATGTTCTCGCCCGGGTCGGTCACAGCCATCTCACGCAGCTCCGCGCGGGAACCAACCACATGCATATGGCCGCAACCGCACTGCCACACAGGCAGGGGCGTTCCCCAGTAGCGCTCGCGGGAGAGGCCCCAGTCATGGACATTCTCCAGCCAGGTGCCCATGCGGCCTTCCTTGATGTTGTCGGGCATCCAGTTGATGGTGCGGTTATTCGCCACCAGCTGATCGCGCACCTTGGTCATCTGGATGAACCAGGTGGGGCGGGCGTAATACAGCAGGGGGGTGTCGCAGCGCCAGCAGAAAGGATAATCATGGGCGAAGGCCGCAGCACGGAACAGCAGTCCGCGCCCCTCCAGATCCTCCAGCACCATGGGGTCGGCCTTCTTGACGAACACGCCGGGCCACTTGGTTTCACCAGTCATGCAGCCCTGATTGTCCACGAAGTTGACGAAGGGCAGGCCGTTCTCACGGCAGACGCGGTTGTCATCCTCACCGAAGGCGGGGGCGATATGCACGATGCCGGTACCGTCGGTCATGGTGACGTAGTCGTCGCACACCACAAACCAGGCGTCCTTGTCCACCTTGCCCACAGCAAAGTCAAACAGGGGCTCGTAGTGCATACCCTTGAGCTCGCTACCGGGCATTTCGGCGATGATCTCCACCTGCTGCTCGGGGAAGTTCGCCTCGATCAGCGCCTTGGCCATGATGTAGGTCTTGCCGTCCTCTGCCTTGAAGCGGGCGTAGGTGTCCGTGGGATTCACGCACAGGGCAAGGTTGGAGGGCAGCGTCCAGGGCGTGGTCGTCCAGGCCAGGAGGTAGGTATCCTCCTCGCCCGCAACCTTAAAGCGCACGTAAGCAGAGGTTTCCTTAACGTTCTTGTAGCCCTGCGCCACCTCGTGGGAGGACAGCGCAGTGCCGCAGCGGGGGCAGTAGGGCACGATCTTGTGGCCTTGATAGAGCAGCCCCTTCTCATGGATGGTCTTGAGGGACCACCACTCGGACTCGATGTAATCGTCATGGTAGGTGACATAGGGGTGCTCCATATCCACCCAGTAGCCAACCTGCTCGGACATTTCCTCCCAGTCGTGGAGATACTTCCACACGGACTTCTTGCACTCACCGATAAAGGGCTCGATGCCGTAGGACTCGATCTGCGGCTTGCCGTCCAGGCCCAGGATCTTTTCAACCTCCAGTTCCACGGGCAGGCCGTGGGTATCCCAGCCCGCCTTGCGAAGGACGTTCTTGCCCTTCATGGTGTGGTAGCGCGGAATCAGATCCTTGATGACGCGGGTCTCGATATGGCCGATATGGGGGCGGCCATTGGCCGTGGGCGGGCCATCGAAGAAGGTGAAGCTCTCCCCACCCTCACGGTGCTTGAAGGAACGACGGATGACGTCCTTCTCCTTCCACAGCGCGGCGATCTCCTTCTCGCGCACCGGGAAGTTCATGTCGGTTGCGACTTTCCTGTACATGGTTTTCCCTCCTGTAACTCACGGGGCAGACAAAAGAAAATCCGCCCCAGCAAACATCTACTGGGACGGATGCACAGCCATTGGCTGATTCAATCCGCGGTACCACCCAAGCTTGACGGCGTCAGCCGTCCACTCATGGCAGAAACGGGAAATACTCCCACTGCCTGCCCTGTATCGGGAGCACCCGGGCATCCCTACTTGATTCAGGACGCCTCACTCCGGGGTGATCTGCATGTCCGGCCATCTCCCGGCACAAGGCCGGGTACTGGCTGCACGTCATCATTGCAAGCAATGACAACGCTCGTCGGAGCTGAAGCTCCGACCTGGACGGCTCGCTTTCCTGCCGGACTTTCACCATCCACCGGCTCGCTGAAGGCGCGCTGCCTCGCCGTCCCCATCTGCGTGAACGTTGGCTACATTATAAGCGAGTCCGGCAGATTTTGCAAGAGGTTCTTCAACTTTTTCTCACTCCGCCTGCGTTTCTTCGTCTCCCCGCTGCTTTTCGATGCGGATCTGCTCCAGCGCAGCCTCCAGCACCACGCCGATGATCCGGCGCTGGGGATCCGTGGTATCCTCCGGCAAACTGCTCAGATACTGCCCCACGCCAAGACCCATCAAGTGACTGGGAGACGTGGACAGCACCTCGCACAGGGCCATGAAGGTCTCCAGGCTGGTGGCGCGAGTTCCCCGCTCGATATGCCCCACAAAGGAGGGCGATACCTTCAGCTTCTTGGCCAGTTCGGCCTGGGTCATTCCCTGCTGCACCCTGAGCTTGTGCACACGGCGGCCCATCACGACATAATCCATATTGCCCTCCCCCGTTTCTGCGGATATCAGCATTATTATACTACACGGGTCAGCTTTTGTCTATACTGTCAGTACAGATGTTTCCGAAGGAAGGCATCCACCTCGTCCAGCGCTGCGTCACAGCAGAAGCCCCGCCAGCCGTGATCAGCGCCCTCCAGGCGGATGAATTCAGCCTCCTTGCCCATCTCGCGCAGCTTCTGGTAAAGATGCACGCTCTGCTGGAAATTGACCGTCATATCGCGGCTGCCGTGCATGATCAGGATGGGCGGCGTGGGCACATCCGCGCGCAGATAACTTTGGGGCACGGTTCTTGCCGCAAGCTCAGGATGCTCCTGCACCGGCAGATGGCCGATGAGCCATCCCTCGGGGCAATCCGGGCTGGTATGCTCGTTTCCGCTGGGCTCATAGCCCATCTCACTGATTACGGTCGGGCCGTACCAGTCGACGATGCAGCGCACCTGCGCCGTGGTGGTGTCGTCATCCGGATGCTTCGGCCATGCATCGCCCGTGATCCCTGCCATGAGCGCCGTGTGTCCGCCGCTGGAATCGCCCCAGATCGCCACACGATCCGGGTCAAAGCGGTACTTCTGGGCGTTCCTGCGCAAAAAGCGCAGCGCACTCTTCACGTCCTCCGCCTGAGCAGGGAATGGCGCGGTAGTGCTGGGACGGTACTGCACCAGCGCCACGCAGTAGCCCTTCTGGCACATGCGTATCATCTCCGGCAGATGGATGAACACATCCTGCCGGAACCACGCAGACCCCTGCACGTACACAATCAGCGGATTGTCCGTACGGTCATTGCGGGGACAGAGATGCTGGATATGCAGCGTCTCGCCATCGCGCTGGGCATAGACGATATCAGGCTTGAAAGCCACGCCGTAGCCGAAGGTATCCTGCCAGCGCACCGAACGGGCGCCCTCGGGCAGCGTCATGTTCTCCGGGAAATTTTCCGGCGTGTAGGGCGTCAGGATGGTGCGGCTCATTTCGTTTCCTCCTTTTCCGCAGCGAGGGCGGCCTTGGGCACAAAGCCGCTGAAGGCCGTCTGATGGGCGTCGCTGGTCAGGGTGATATCGCCGCCGCGCTCATTGAGCGTCTTGCGCACGATGTACAGACCCATGCCGTGACCATCGCCCTTGGTGGTCATGCCGGGCTGGAAGATCGTCGCTTGCATGTCCTGGGCAATCGGCGTGCCGGTATTGGCAACGGTGAAGCAGAACTGCTTCAGGTTTTCCGATAATGCGATGGTCAGCTGGCGCTTTTTCTGGGGGATGGTCTCCATCGCGTCGATGGCGTTGTCGATGAGATTGGACAGCACCTTGCACATCTCCCACCCGGGAATGGACATTTCCAGGGTCTCCAGCTTGGAGGTGATGTTCAGGGTCACGGGCACATGCGCCTTGTCGCAGGCAGCGAGCTTCACCTGCAAGAGCGCGTTGATGGCGGGATTGGCCGTTTTAAGCACCCGGCTGACAGAGGTGATGCGTCCATATACCTTCTCGATGTACTCATTGGCTTCCTCGTATTCTTCCATTTCCATGAGGCTGTAAACCACCTGCAGATGGTTGAGGAAGTCATGGCGCTGGGAGCGCAGGGTGTTGTTCAGATCGGACATGGCGTCGATGGTATCGTCCATATCGTCCAGCTGGCTGAGGAGCTTGCGGGTGGACAGCGCCTCGCGGATATCCACCACCGCGCCCCAGATGACTACCAGCGCCGCAACCAGCGTAAGCATCAGCATCAGCTTGGGGCTGGCCTCAATCTCCGGGATGATCAGCACCGCAAAGAGCACCACCAGAATCAGCAGAATCTGAAGGCTGTTGATGACGATGGCATAGTTTGCCGCCTTGCGAACGGAAATGTTACGCTCGCGCTTCTTCATCAGCTTCATTTTTTGCCCTCCCTCACCTGATGATTCCTGAGGATTGTCGCCTCATGCCCCATTTCCGTAGGCTGGTAATACTTCCTGCCGCGAACCTCCGGGGGCATGTATTCCTGTCTGACCCAGTGGCCGGGGAAATTGTGCGGATACTTATATCCATCGCCGCTGCCGATGCGTTCATGACCTGCGTAGTGCGTGTCCCGCAGGTGCACCGGTACGGGGCCGAAGCCGCCCTTTTCCGCATCTGCCATGGCAGCATCCACCGCAGCAGATACGGCGTTGCTCTTGGGGCTCTCGCACACGGCGATGATGGCCTGAGCGATAGGCAAGCGCGCCTCCGGCATACCGACGAATTCCAGATCAGCTGCCGCTGCCTGCGCCTGCAGCATGGCGATGGGGTTGGCCACGCCCACATCCTCGCTGGCATGGGCGATGATGCGCCGACAGATGATGCGCGGATCCACCCCCGCGTAGATAAGCCGCGCAAACCACGCCAGCGCCGCGTCGCTGTCCGAACCGCGAAGGCTCTTGCAGAACGCGCTGAGCATATCGTAATACAGACTCTCATCGCAGCGCATCATGGGCTTCTGGATGGACTCCTCCGCCACGGCAAGGTCAACATGTATCACGCCGTCCTCATCCGCCGGGGTGGTCAGCACCGCCAACTCCACTGCGCCCAGCGCCGCGCGGGTATCGCCGCCCGCAATGCGGGCAATGTGGTGCAGGGCTGCATCGTCCATGCAGATGTTCAGCTGGCCGTAGCCGCGCTCCTTATCCGCCAGAGCGCGCTTCATGGCGGTCATGATATGCCCCTCGTTCAGCGCCTGGAACTGGAACACCCGGCACCGGCTGACGATTGCGGGCGTCATGGCCACCATGGGATTCTCCGTGGTGGAGCCGATGAAACGGATGATGCCCCGCTCAATGGCCGGAAGGATGCTGTCGCTCTGGGCCTTCGACCAGCGATGGCACTCGTCCAGCAGCAAATACGTCGGCTGCCCGTAGAGGGCGCGGCGCTCCTGCGCGGCCTTGAGCACATCGCGCACATCTGCCACGCCGCTGGTGACGGCATTGAGCTGCACAAAATGGGCCTTCGTCGCTCCGGCAATGATGGACGCCAGGGTCGTTTTGCCGCAGCCCGGCGGGCCAAAGAAGATGGAGGAGGTCAGCCGGTCTGCCTCGATGGCGCGGCGTAGCAGCCGACCCTGTCCCACCAGATGCTCCTGGCCGATGAACTCCTCCAGCGTGCGCGGACGCATCCGGTCTGCCAGGGGCGCGGAACTGTCCATGGAAAATAAGTCGCTCATTGTATTCAGTCCTTCGTCCGAATTACGCCAGCGCCGCCGCGCCCAGCACCAGCAGCACGATCTGCAGGATGAGAAGCGCCGGGAAGCCGAGCTTGAAATACCAGTGCTTCGTCTTATGGCGCAGCAAAAACATGCCCAGCGTTCCTCCAAGGCCGCCGAAGAGGGCGGTTGCCAGGAAGAGCGTCTTTTCAGGAATGCGCCAGGCTCCCTTCTTCGCCTTCGCCTTGTCCAGTGCCATGAGGATGAAGGCGACTGCGTTGGTGATGATTAGAACGACCAGAATGACAGGCTTGAACATACCCAATCCCTCGCTTTCGTGTTATAGCACCTGACCGTCGTCCCCCTTTCGGAAATCGACGGACAGGATATCGGCCCGCTGCACTGTCTGGGTGCGGGGCGAGCGTGTGGTGATGTAATCAACCTTCTCCGCATCGTAGAAGATCACGCGGGCGTTGACCTGGCTGAGCCTGCCCTCCTGAAAGAGCATCAGGCGGATGACCCGGTCATGGTCAAGGGAGTAGCGCAGGAGTCTTTCCATTTTCATTCCCCCACCTGCCAGATCGTGGCCTCGCCGTTGGAGAAGACCTGCGTATACAGCCGATCCAGCGCTTCCGTATCGATGGTGTAGTTGGAGCGCTCGTAGCTGGAGACGAGGATGTAGTCCACATCATAGAGCCCGATCACGTCCTGATTACCCTGGGGATCGTAATAGAAGCGGCGGATATCCGCATTGCGCGTGGAGGTGTCAAAGCCGTGATAGTACAGCCACAAATCCGGGCCGCAGACGATATTGCGTCCGGCGATGGAGGCAATGGGGTTCAGGTGATGCGTGCCGGTGAGGAAGGTGGCATGCTCCTCGGTGTTGTCGCGGGCATACTCGCCCACCTCCACCGCCTGCCGGGAGAAGGCTTGATAGCTGCTGACGCCCTCGCGCCACAGGGTCAGCCCCGCGGAGAGGAAGAACGTCACCGCCGCCAGTCCTGCGATCACCGGACGGGCCCGAAGGCCCTTCATGCGCTGCCACAGCACGCGGCAGTAGTTGGCTACAATCATGCAGCACATCAGCCATGCAAGGTATAGCAGCTTATTGTTATCATAGATATTCGGCTGGAAGCGGATGAATTCCGCTGCCAGGATAATGGGCAGCGCACCGGCGAAAATGCGCCGCTGCCTGGCGTCCTTTTCAAAGAGCGCGAGGATGAGCAGCAGGAAGGGCAGGCCGATGTTCTTGACATAGAACCAGCCATATCCGTCGATCATGCCGGAAGGCGTGCCGTCCGCAGAATTGACCCAGTTGAACCACAGCTCGATAAAAGAGTTGCTGGCGTCCGCCATATCCTCCTGGAACACCTGATTGAAGGTGAATCCCAGAAGCTGGGGCAACGACAGCACCAGCGCGATACCGCCATAGAGGGCGTAATGGCTCAGCTGCTCCAGACGCTTTTCATCGCGAATCAGGTCGTAGAGCAGCATTCCCGCCGAGCACAGCGCCAGGGCTGTGAAGGAATGGGTGTGAATCAGCGGCAGCGCGCCGCCCCATACGCCCAGCAGCACCACCGGGCGGAGGCGCTTTCCTTCCCGCCGGGCCGGATCAAAGGCCGTATACAGCAGATAGAAGCACGGGATCACCATACACCAGCCGCCCAGGAGCGTCCGCTGGGGCAGCATCAGGTCGGCAATGACGTTCGACCAGCGCAGATTATTCGGCGTGGGCTGATTGGTGGGGGTGGTGTAGTAGCCGTCAAGGATGGCTTCAATGCGCGTCCAGAGGGTCAGCGTACCGTCGGATTCCGTCCCACCGGCCAGGTCAAAGTCATACAGGAAGCCCAAGCCGCCGTTCAGGAAGAACAGCAGCGCCGCCAGAATGATCGTTTTCTTCCCCGTGGTCATTTCGCGGGCCAGGCACATCACGCCCATGTAGCACAGCGCCATCATCAGCGTACCAGGAATCGCCAGGGAAGCCTGCAGGCTCCAGCCAAGGAGGTAAAAGGAGGTGCTCAGGCTGTCCATGAGGAAAGGATAGGACAGCTGCTGACCGGGGAAGATCGCATACTCCGGCGGGAAGGAGGCGTTTTTCAGCGAGGTCACGAAGGACATGTGCATCGCCAGATCGCCGTAGGTGCTCTGCCCGACCCACCAGCCGCCATCCTCGCCGATGCGGACATTATGGGTGTACTGCAGATAACCCGAGAGCACCGTGAGCGGCAGCACCACCATCAGCATCTGGCGCAGAAGGTGCGCTTCTGCCTCATCCCAGCCCCTGGCAGGACGCCTGTCCCGCGCCAGGTATGCCGCGCCCGTGAGCAGCCCCAGCGGCGGCAGCGCCAGCAGATGCGCCTTCACCGTGAAATCCGCCGCAAAGGCCATAAGCGCCGGGAGCCACATCATCATGAGCAGCCCAAGGCTCGCCCCCAGCCACGCCCGGTTGAGCACCGGGTGGCGCGGAAGGAGCCAGCGGACAATCAGGCATCCGCAGGCAAGATAGACGGCAAGATAGAGCGTGGCGAGCATGAAACAGCCTCCATGAACAGGATGATGAACGCTTTAAGGAAGCGGAGAGAAACCGTCGCCGCTTCTCTCCGCTTCACTCGTATACGAGGATTTACGCAAAATAGGTCTGCATGAGCCTGAGCGCCGCATCCATATCGCGCATGTCGATGACCTCGCAGGCTGAGTGCACATAGCGGCAGGGGATGGACAGCGTGCACACCGGAATACCGCCGCGGCTCAGCTGCATGGCGGAAGCATCGGTGCCGCCATAGGGCAGAATCTCGCGCTGGGTCTTGACGCCGGCCTTTTCACCGGCAGCCAGCAGTGCATCCCGCAATTCTGGGTTGGAGATGCTGCCGCGATCCATCACCTTCACGCCAACGCCCTCGCCCAGCTTGATTTCAGGCTGCGTCGTACCGGGGGTGTCGCCCCAGCCGGTCACGTCCAGCGCAATGCCCACATCGGGCGCCTTGGCAAAGGAGGCCACCTTCGCGCCGCGGCAGCCGACCTCCTCCTGCACGGAGAACACGGCAATGATGGTATCCTGTGTGTCGCCCAGAGTTTGCAGGAGCTTCACCAGCAGCGCGCAGGCACAGCGATCGTCCATGGCGGGGGCCGCCACACGGTTCTCACCCAGGCGGAAGCAGTCGTTGGCATAGACCGCTACATCGCCAAGGGATACCATTTTAAGCGCGTCCTCCTTATCCTGCGCGCCGATATCGACGAACAGGTTCTTCAGCGCAGGCTGGCCGGACACAGGCTCGGCCACCACCACGCCATGCACGCCATTGGGGAACACCACATGACGGGTCAGGCTGGCGTTCATGCCGATGCCACCCACATTGGTCACACGCAGATAGCCTTCCTTCTCAATGCCGGTGACGATATAGCCGATATGATCCATATGGGCGCTCAGCATCACCTTGCGGGGATTTTCCGCCTTGCCCAGCTTGGTGGCAATCAGATTGCCCAGGGCGTCGGTCTCAATGGTATCGACGCAGCCCCTGATTTCCTCGCGGATGACTTCGGCCGCAGGCGCCTCCAGGCCAGAGGGGCCGATAGGCGCAAGCACCTTCTTCAGCAGATCAAACATATATGTACACTCCTTACTATTACAGGTTGTTGAGCAGCGCACGGGTCAGCTCAAACTGGCTTTCCGCATCGCTGAGCTTGATGACTGTAGACGGGCTGTGGATGTAGCGGCAGGGCACGCTCAGCACCAGCGTGGGGATGCCTTCCCTCGCCCGCTGGATCACGCCGCCGTCGTTGCCGCCGGAAACGGAGGACTTCACCTGACAGGCGATGCCATTCTCCTCACCGACCTTGAGGGCCTTGCGGAACAGCTCGCGATTGGCGATGGAGGCATTGTCCATGAAGGACACCGCCACGCCTGCGCCTGTCTTGCACACCTGCGCGACCTCGGGAATATCGCCCAGATCGTTGCAGGTGGTACCCTCCAGCACGATGCCGATGTCCGGCTCCTGCGCGAAGGCTGCGCCGGATGCGCCGCGGCAGCCGACCTCCTCCTCAGAGACAAAGGCGGCCACCAGATCGACAGGCAGCTCCTCCTCCAGCAGGCGCAGAATCGTCCAGCAGCCTACGCGGTCGTCGAAGGCCTTAGCGCAGGCGTAGCCCTCGCCATATTCCACATAGGGGGTATCAAAGCTGATGTAGGTACCCTTGGGCGCCTTGCCCTCGGCTTCCCCGCGGCTGGTGGCGCCAATATCCACGCAGATATCGCGATAGCCCATCACCCGCTGGCGGTCAGCGGCACTCTGCAGGTGGATGGCCACCGCGCCGATCACGCCGGGAATGTTGTCATCGCCCACCAGCACGCGCTTGGAGATCAGCACGCGGGGATCGATGCCGCCCGCCTGTGTCACCTTGAGGAAGCCGTCCTCTGTTGCACCGGTGACGATAAGGCCCACCTCGTCCATATGGGCGGAGACGAGCACACGCTTACGGGGCGCAGGGCCCACGCCTTCCTTGACCACAATCACATTGCCCATGCGGTCGATGGTGGGCTGGAAGCCCTTGCCGCGCAGCTCCTCCAGCAGCGCCCGGCGAATAGGCTGCTCATGGCCCGAGGGCGCGTTGATTTCCGTCAATGTCTTCAGATCCACAGGTCATCCTCCCAACTCGCGTCCAGCTCGCTGACGAAATGCGCCAGCAACCGCGCTCCTTCCTCGAGGGTATCCAGGCTGATGGTTTCCACGGAGGTGTGCATATACTTTTCCGGCAGGGAAAGCAGTACCGTGGGCACGCCCGCGCGGGACGCGCCGATCTCGTCCGCGTCCGTGCCGGTGGAGCGGCCAGCCACGTTCTGGCTCAGCTTCACATGATGGGCAGCGGCGCAGTCCATCAGCCGCTTGTTCAGCTTGGGCTGCACGAAGGGGCCGTGGGTCACGACCATGGCATCCAGCGGGGATGCAACATCCGGGCCGCAGCCGGGGGTGAGGGCAAAATCGACGTCCAGCACCACAGCCAGGTCGGGTGCGATGGCAAAGGCTGCCGTCTGGGCTCCCTTGCCGCCTACTTCCTCCTGCGCGGAACAGACGAAGTACACATCCGCATCGCAGGCCATGCGCTGGAGGCGCTCGGCAGCGCGCAGGAGAATGGCCACGCAGGCGCGGTCATCGAGCGTCTTGGACGCCACCTGACCGTTCGCCAGCTCGGTGAAAGGCGTATTGAACGTCACCAGATCGCCGATATGCACCAGCTCACGCACCTTTTCGGCGCTCATGCCCAGATCCACATGGAGCTTGTCCATCTTGTAGTTGTTGTTGCGGTCCTCCGCGCTCATCAGGTGGGGCGGCAGCGCGCCGATGGTGCCAAAGAGCTTCTCCCTGCCATGCACCCAAACGCGGCTGCCGGGCAGAATGCGGGGATCCACGCCGCCCACGCTGGTGATGCGCACGCAGCCGTCATCCTCGATCTTGCTCACCATCAGGGCGATCTCATCCAGATGCGCGCACAGCATGACCTTCGGGCCAGCGCCCTTTTTATGGGCAATGACGGAATACATCTTGTCCACCGTGACCTCATCCACCAGCGGACGGAACTGCTCCGCCAGATATCCGGCCACATTTCCTTCCTGTCCGCTCACGCCCTGGATGGCCGTGACCTCGGACAGCAGCTTCTTGATGTCCATAGCATCCTCCTTGTTCGCCGGAAAGATTCCGGCGCTTCCAACAGAACTAACAGATATTATAGCACATCAAACGCGCCTTGTGAAGCCCGGCAAAGTGACCACATGCTGCATAAACACTGAAAAAACGGGGTGAATCAGGAAAATGGGGTCAAAAAGCCCGCCAAGTTTTACATTTACCTGTCACTTCATCTTGACACAGAGCCGGTTTTCAGCGTACAATAGGATAGAAGGTCTGTAACCATATCAGGCCAATGCGATCCCTGAGCCTGCGGAGCATGCAGGCGCGGAAGGAGGAAGGGTGGTCGTTGAGATCACCCGAGAATAAGCAATGAAAAAGCGTTTACTGTTTTGTCTGGCTGTGGCGGCCATGCTGATGCTGACGCTTTGCGGCGCAGCCATGGCAGAGGACGATCCCATCACCCTGTACATGGATCTTTCTGCTGACCGCTTCAGCGGCCCGGCAGAGGTCACTGTGTCCATCAAGGTCACCAACAGCAGCGATACGGACATGCCCGGCTCGCTGGCCCTGTATTATCCTGACGGCAAGCAGGTTGAGGATTTCGGCACCCCCACCCTGGCCGCTGGCAGCTCCGTGTCCTGGGTGGGCACCTGGATGGTCACCCAGGAGCAGCTGGCCGAGGGCAAGCTGACCTTCGCTGTGCGCTATCCCATCAGGACGGCCGACGGCATGCTGGTGGACAAGCAGAAAAACTTCTACCGTCCCATCGTCGATGCAGGCGCTGTAGCGCAGGTGGAGGTCAACCGCACCATCACTCCCACCATGGCCCGCAAGGGACAGGAGGTCTCGGTGATCTATGAAATCATCAACGTCGGCACCATTGATGTGACCGATGTGGTGATCAAGGAGAGCAGCGCCGTCTCCAAGACCAACGGCACCATTGCCACGGTCAAGGCAGGCGAGAAGGCCACCTACACCTTCACCGTGACCATGGGCACGAAGAACCTGACCTCCAACGGCACCATCACCTATAAGGCCAACGGCAAATCCTCCACCGTCACGGTGGACGATGCCACCATCAAGTACGGCGATGTGAAGCTCACCGCCACCCTCAAGGCTGACAAGAAGGGCGGCAATCCCGGCGAAACGATGAAGCTGACGCTGACCCTCAAGAACACCGGCAAGGTGGACTACGAGAACATCACCGTCACCGACGCTCAGCTGGGCACCGTGTTCACGGGCCTTGTAGTAAAGGCCGGTGAGACCGTGACGCAGGAGAAGGAGATCACCATCACCAACACGGCGGAGTACCAGTTCACCGTCAGCGGCGCGGACGCCTCCGGCGCAACGGTGGAGACGGCTACCGGCCGCGTAGCGGTGACCGCCGTGGATCCCACCAAGGACGTGACGCTGAACGTCGAAGCCAGTGTGGACAACAGCACCATCTACATGCTGCCGGGCATCGTGAAGTTCACCGTGAACGTCACCAACGTCAGCGGCGTAGATGCCAAGGACGTCACCGTGTCCGCCACCGGCGTTGACCTGTACACCTTTGACAGCATCCAGCCCGGTCAGACCCGCTCCTTCGTGCGCGATGTGCGCATCGACACCCCCGGCAAGTTCCGCTTTGATGCGCGGGTGCTCAACCAGCTGGAGGAGAGCGTGACCTTCGAGAGCAACGTCATCAGCATCATCCACTCCGCGCCCACCGCGACGCCCTCTCAGGTGCCGCTGGCAACGCCTCCCCTGCCCGACTACGAGGACATGCCCACCAAGGATAATCTGCCCCCCTACATTGACACCGTGGAGCAGGTGCTGGGCATCGCCAAGTGGGTGCTGCTGGCGCTCGCTGGCGTCGGCGTGGCGCTGATCGTGGTCAGCATTGCCGGCCGCAGCGCCCAGGCCGCCAAGTCCAAGAAGGCCGAGGATCATCTGGAGCTGGACGGCTACCGCGATTACACCCAGGCCGTGCATCCCAAGCACCGCCATGTGATGCCCGAAAACGAGGCTGCGGAAGACGAGCCCGTCGCTCGCCCCGTGGGCGCGGATGTCGCGCCCGAGGATATTCCCGAGGTGCAGGAGGATGACGCCGCGATTGCCGAGGAAGGCGCGATCATGGAGGAGACCCTGGGCCAGCTGTATCCCCGTGCCAGGGCGGAGGAATCCGGCGAGGAGGAGACTTTCCGCCGCCGTCGCCGCGCTGATGAGGAATAAGCGCTTCATATTCATTCAGGACAGGTCGTTCAGCGGCCTGTCCTTTTCCTTTCTGGTCAACATATCGCCACATTTCGCCGCTTGCGCGCCGGTCAAAAGTGTGCTATATATTCAGTGGTTTTTTGCTTAACATCCGGGGCGGACGCCCGCCGCCCTGCCGACCATTAACCGGAAAGGAAATATTCCATGGCTCGCACGAATACTACCCGTGATATGACCCAGGGCTCGCCCCTGAAGCTGGTGCTCGGCTTCTCACTGCCGCTGCTGGGCGGCTTCCTGTTTCAGCAGCTGTACAGCTTTGTGGATACCGCCATCGTGGGCCGCTATCTCGGCCATATTTCCCTGGCGGCGGTGGGCTCCACAGGCTCGCTGAACTTCCTGATCAACGGCTTTTGTACGGGTATCTGCTCAGGCTTTGCCATCCCCATCGCCCAGGCCTTCGGCGCCAAGGACGAGACGGAACTGCGCCGCTTTGTGATGCACTCGGTGTACCTGTGCGCCGCCATTTCCATCGCCATGGGGCTGCTGACCGGCCTGCTCAGCCCAGTGCTGCTGCAGGCCATGGACACCCCTGCCGAGATGCTTGATCAGGCCGTGGCCTATATCCGCCCGATCTTCTTTGCCATCCCGATCACTGTGCTCTATAACATGTGTGCGGGCATCATGCGCTCTTTGGGCGACAGCCGCACGCCCGTGGTCGCCATTGCCATCGCGGCGCTGATGAACATTGTGCTGGACATCGTATTCATCCTGGTGTTCCATCTGGGCGTGGCAGGCGCTGCCTATGCCACAGTCATCAGCCAGCTGGCCAGCGGCCTGTGGTGTTTGCTGATCATCCGCAAAAACTTCACCATGCTCCGGATGCAGCCGGATGACATGCGCATCCGCCCTCCCTTCATCCGCCGCCTGCTGAACATGGGCATCCCCTTCGGCCTGCAGTATTCCATCACCGCCATCGGCTCCATCACCGTAACTGCCGCCGTCAACGGTCTTGGTACCATCGCAGTGGCCGGCGTCACCGCCGCGGGCAAACTGAGCATGTTCTTCGCCACGGTGTTTGACGCTCTGGCTGCCACCATGGCCACCTTCGCAGGCCAGAACGTGGGCGCTCGTAGGCTCAGCCGCATCCATCAGGGCCTCAAGTCGGCCTCCGTTGTGGGCTGCATCTACTGCGTCATCGCCTTTGTGGTGATCCTCTTCTTCGGCCAGGGCATGGTCGGCATGTTCGTCAATGCTGATGACCCCGCCATTGTTGAGGAGGTTCTCGCCAAGGCGCATCAGTTCCTGATTGTCAACAGCGCCCTGTATATTCCGCTGCTGTTTGTGAACATCGTGCGCTTCTCCATTCAGGGGCTGGGCTACACGAAGGTTGCCATGGTGGCCGGTGTGATGGAGATGATTGGCCGCGCCGCCGTTGCAATGCTGCTGGTGCCCGTCTTCGGCTTCGACGCAGCCGTCTGGGCCAATCCCGCCGCCTGGCTGCTGGCAGACGCCTTCCTCTTCCCCTGCTATTTCAGCGCCATGAAAAAGCTGCGCATCCGCATGTATCCCGCCGGCACCACCGTGGAAGCGGAAGTCTGATTCCACGCCCTGTCGTTTTCGCAGACGGCAGGGCTTTCCATATGCCGCTTGACAGGACGCGCCGTGTATGGTATCGTATCGCCAAAACCACCCTGTTACGGAGGTATCACCGATGATTGCAAAGCACCCGCCCATGGGCTGGAACTCCTGGGACTGCTACGGCGCTGCCGTCACCGAGGAGATCGTTCGCCAGAATGCCGAGTATATGGCAAAGCACCTCAAGCAGTATGGCTGGGAATATGTTGTGGTGGATATCCAGTGGTATCAGCCCACGGCCCTCAACCATGAGTATGAGCCCTTCTCCACCGTTGCGATGGACGACTACGGCCGTCTGCTGCCCGCCGAGAACCGCTTCCCTTCCGCTGCGGGGGGCGCAGGTTTCAAGCCCCTGGCTGATTATGTCCACAGCCTGGGCCTGAAATTCGGCATCCACATCATGCGCGGCATGCCTCGCATGGCTGCTCACCGGCACCTGCCCATCTTCGGCAGCGACGCCTGCTGCCATGAGGTGGCCAATCCCAACAGCATCTGCGCATGGAACCCTGATATGTACGGCCTGCGCTGCGACAAGCCTGCTGCCCGTGCCTACTATGACAGCATCTTCCGTCTCTATGCCCAGTGGGGCGTGGACTTCATCAAGTGCGACGACATCGCCCGAGAGTACCCCCACTGCAAGCGCGAGATCGAGCTGATTTCCGACGCATGCCGCGCCTCGGGCCGCGACATGGTGCTGTCCCTCTCTCCTGGCCCTGCGCCGGTGGAGCGTGCCGAACATCTCAAGCAGTATGCCAACATGTGGCGCATCACCGACGATTTCTGGGATGACTGGCGGCTGCTCAGGGCAATGTTCGAGCGGGCAGAGAAATGGTGCATCCACGCCGCGCCTGGGCACTGGCCGGACGCCGACATGCTGCCCCTGGGCGCGCTGCGCCAGTGCTACAACCCTGATGACTGGACAAAGTTCACCCAGGCCGAGCAGCACACGATGATGACCCTGTGGTCCATGATGCGCTCGCCCCTGATGATCGGCGGCGAAATGACCAAGAACGATGCCTTTACCCTGTCCCTTCTGCAAAATGCGGATGTGCTGAACATCGGCAAGGAGTCCTTCTGCGGTCATCCGCTGACCACGACCGAGGAGGAATCCGTCTGGGTTGCGCCCCGTCAGGATGGTCAGGGCGTGTATGTGGCCCTGTTCAACCTCAGCGACGAAAAGCGCACCGTCTCCATCGCTGCAACCCAGTACGAGGCCGGCAGCACCGCCCGGGAGCTGTGGAGCGGCAGCAGCATTGACGCCGCCAACGGCCTGAGCGCCGAGCTGGAGCCCCACGACGCGGTGGTCTATCTCGTCAAATAAGCAAGCAAGCCGCCTGTCCGTTGCTGGACAGGCGGCCATTTATGTGGTGCTCATTTTCGCTGGGATTCGTCGTAGATCATCCGGTACTGCGTGGGCGTGCAGCCGCGAATCTCCCGGAAAACGCGATTGAACGTAGCAATGCTGTTGAAGCCGCACTGGAGCGCCACCTGCGTCACAGGCATGCTGGTGCCGGAGAGCAGCTCCATGGCCATGCGGACGCGCCGGGCGTTGAGGTACTGCGTGAAAGTCGAGCCCGTATGCTGGCGGAACATGCGCGAGAGCGTATAGCGGGAAAACCCGGCATAGGTCGCCAGGGTGTCCAGGGAGAGATCGTCCATGTAGTTCTCATTGACATAATCCAGCGCGCGGTTGAAGGCGTCCTCGCCAGACAGCTGGCGGTTGAGGGCATTCATCTCCGCCGGGGACGCGCTGCGCTTGAGGTAGTCCTCCCCCAGCAGGGCGTAGATCTCCAGCAGCAGCGCATAGGAATACAGGTTGCGCAGCAGCGCATCGCTGCGATGCACACGGATCACCTCAAAGAAGATCTCCCGCACCCTTTCGCAGCAGGGATGCTCAGTCGTCAGATAGATCGGCTTGTTCAGCAGTTGGCGGAAAGTGCCGAATTCCTTCATCGTGAATACGCCGTTCATTTCAAAGAGCATCAATTCCCGTTCGCAGCCTGCATCCATGCGCAGCGTATGGTGCCCGCCGGCGGGGATGATCATGACCTCGTTTGCACGCACATGATACTCCGTGCCCTCCACCATCGTGACACACTCGCCCGCGATGGGCAAAAGCACCTCCACCGCAGAGTGGAAATGTTCTTCATAAAGATCCGGATCGCCCCGGCGGTGCCACACGCGGATGCTGGTGTTCGCCGGGTAGGTAACAAATTCATGGTCATCCTTCAAAACGCGAAAACCATACCTGAATTGCTCCCTGTCCTCTTCCTGCACCAACGGCTTCTGTTTCATGCTTTGCTCAACTCCGTCGCATTTTTATCACTCATGTAAGAGTTTACACAAAATATATCCACTTTTCTTATCCATCCTACCACAAATCACAGAAGTTTTCAAGCAAATTCTGACGTATACTGCGCAAATTTTGAGATGTAATCAAAGCCGCTGACATAGTATAATGTGGTTGGAAACAATCCGTTTTTGATAACTCAAATGATGAAACACAGAATGATGCTAGCGATACGCCCATTGGGCTTTCGTTACCATTTTCATTCATCAGTTAAGGAGGGCTGACAGAGATCATGGAGCGTTCATTCGGCAACAAGTACGGAAAATGGATCGTAGCTGCCGTGGTGGTGCTGGCACTGGCGCTGTGGTTCTACCTGTCCAGCGGCGTGGAGAACTACGCCGACAAGTATGCGGGTACGGATCTGACCACCGGCGTTGCGGGCATCGGCCGCGACAACACCTATGAGCTCTATCTGCAATCGCACGAGGGTACCCCGGATGCGACGGCGGATATTGCCGTGGATATGGCAACGGTCACCACCGCAGAGGGCGTCGAGGTCCGCGAGGAGGGCGTTTATACCGCCAGCGGCTCCGAGGCGACCTGGACGGTCACGGTGCCCGAGGCAGGCTATTATAATGTAGCGCTGACCTATCTGACCGTGGAGAGCCGCGGCGTTGATCTGGAGCGCGAGCTGCGCATCAACGGCGAATTGCCCTTTGACGGCGCGGACACCATGGCTTTCAGCCGCCTGTGGGCCGACGGCGGCGAGGTCAGGACAGACAACCAGGGCAACGAGATCCGCCCCACGCAGGTGGAAATCTTCGACTGGCAGACCGCCTATTGCCGCGACGCCATGGGCTACATCACCGAGCCCTACCGCTTCTACTTCCCGGCAGGCGAGAGCACCCTGACCCTCGTGGCCAGCAGCGAGCCCTTCATCCTCAGCGGCATCACGCTCAAGGCCCCTGGCCAGCAGCAGAGCTACGAGGATTACATCGCCGCACAGCCCATGAACAGCCAACCAGAGGCGCTGAAGGATTTCGCCATTACCGTTCAGGGCGAGGACAGCACCCGCCGCTCCTCTCCCTCCCTGTATGCGCGCTATGACCGTTCCTCCCCGGCCACCGAGCCTTGCAACGTTTATGCCACCGTGCTGAACTACATCGGCGGCGATGCATGGCGCGATGCGGGCCAGTGGATCGAATGGGAATTCGAGGTTCCCTCGGACGGCTGGTATAACATCACCATCAAGGGCCGCCAGACCTACAGCCGCGGCAGCGTGTCCAGCCGCATCTTCTACCTGGACGGCGAAACGCCCTTTGATGGCCTGGAGAACGTGCAGTTCCCCTACTCCACCACCTGGACGATGAATACCCTCTCCGACAGCGAAGGCAACGCATATCGTTTCTACCTGACCGCAGGCAAGCACACCATCCGCCTGGAGGCCACCCTGGGCGATATGGGCTCCATCCTCTCCGATATGGAGGAGAGCATCTACCGCCTGAACCAGATTTACCGCAAGATTCTGGTGCTCACCGGCGTGACGCCCGATCAGTACCGCGATTACCATCTGGAGCAGGTGTACCCCGAGGTCATTCAGGCCATGGATCTGGAAAGCCGCCTGCTCTACAAGCTGGTGGATGATTCCGTCGCCGTGACGGGCCAGAAGTCCGACCGCGTGGCTGCGGCGCAGACCCTGGCCGTACAGCTGGAAACCTTCGTGGACGACCCTGCGGAGATCACCCAGGCCTTCACCAACTTCAAGGACAACATCACCTCCCTGGGCACCGCGATGCAGAACCTGCGTCAGGTCAAGCTGGATATCGACCAGATCACCATCACGGCCGATGGCGTGAGCGTCGCCGCCCAGTCGGAAAGCTTCATCAGCAAGGCCATTCACGAGATCGTCTCCTGTGTGGCTTCCTACACCGTCGATTACAACGCCCTGGGCAATGTGTACGAGGGCGATGAGGACAGCGTGCTGGAGGTGTGGATCCTCACCGGCCGCGATCAGTCCACGGTACTCAAGACCATGGTCGATGATACCTTCACGCCCAACACCGGCATTCCCGTCAATGTCATGCTGGTTGATCCCAACGCGCTGCTGAACGCCACCGTCGCCGGCAACGGCCCTGACGTGGTTGTCTCCACCGATTCCTGGAACCCTGTCAACTATGCTCTGCGCGGCGCGGCGGAGGATCTGACCCAGTTCGATGATCTGGAGGAAGTCCTCTCCGACTTCTACCCCAGCGCCTATCAGGCCTTCAGCTTCGACAACGGCGAGAACGTCGGCATCTACGCCCTGCCGGAGACCCAGCTGTGCTCCATCCTCTTCTACCGCAGCGACATTCTGGAGGAGTATGGCCTTGAGGTTCCCGAAACCTGGGACGACCTGATCGCCATGCTGCCCACCATTCAGGGTGCAAACATGTCCCTGGGCATCCCCTATCCGGACATCGTGGCGCCCAACCTGTCCAGCCTGTATTCGATGCTCTATCAGCGCGGCGGCGCTCTGTACAACGAGGACGCCACCGTGACCACCATCAACTCCGAGGCGGGCGTCCAGGCCTTCGAGATGTACACCTCCCTGTACAACGACTACGGTCTGCCTACGATCTTCGACTTCGTGAGCCGCTTCCGCTCCGGCGAAATGCCCATGGGTATCTTCGATTACACGACCTTCAACACTCTGACCGTTTCCGCGCCCGAAATCCGCGGCCTGTGGGATATCGCCATCATGCCCGGCACCGAGCGTGTGAATGAGGACGGCACCACCTATGTTGACCATTCCGGTCATTCTCAGGGCTCCTGCTGCATGATGATCGCCACGGAAGACGAGTACATCAAGGAATGTGCCTGGGAGTTCATGAAGTGGTGGGTCTCCACCGAGTCCCAAGTGCGCTTCGGCCGTGAGATTGAGGCCATCCTAGGTTCCTCTGCCCGCTACGCCACCGCGAACATCGAGGCCATCGAGCAGCTGGCCTGGTCCGAGGATCAGCTCAAGGTCATCCGCGAGCAGATGCAGTGGGCCGTGGGCTTCCGCGAGGTTGCAGGCGGTTACTACACCACCCGCCACCTGACCAACGCTGTCCGCAAGGTGACCAATGACAAGACCGATCCGCGCGAGACCCTGCTTGACTACGCACGTACCATCAACGAGGAGATCGTGAAGAAGCGCAGCGAGTTCGGCCTGCCGCTTGAATAATAGGAAAGGAGTGAACACCCTGACATGACTACGTTTCTGAAGAAATATGCGGCACTGAAGAAGCGCAATGCCATCATCGCCTGGGACAAGGCCAAGCGCCACAAGTTCTGCTATGGCTTCCTGGCTCCCTACGCGATCCTCTTTCTGGCATTCTACATTCTTCCGATGCTGACCTCGATCTACTACTCCTTTACCTATTACAACATTCTGGAGCCCGCCAAGTTCGTTGGCGCAGACAACTACACCAGCCTGATCCTGCAGGACGACGTGTTCCTCAAGGCTGTGACGAACACCTTCACCCTCGCGGTGATCACTGGCCCCATCGGCTACATCATGTCCTTTGGCTTCGCCTGGCTGATCAACGAGCTGCCCCGCTGGATCCGCACCCTCGCCGTGCTGATCTTCTACGCGCCCTCCATCGCAGGCAATGCGTATCAGATATTCTCCATCATCTTCCGCGGCGACGCCTACGGCTACCTGAACTCCCTGCTGATGAGTCTGGGCATCATCAACACGCCCCTGCTGTGGCTCACCACACCGGACTACATCATGCCCGTCATCGTGGTGGTAACGCTGTGGATGTCCATGTCCACGGGCTTCCTGTCCTTCGTGGCAGGCCTGCAGGGCGTTGACCGCGCCCAGTACGAGGCCGGCTATGTGGACGGCATCCGCAACCGCTGGCAGGAGCTGTACTACATTACCCTCCCCAACATGAAGCCCATGCTGCTCTTCGGTGCGGTCATGGCCATCACGCAGGCCTTCGGCGTGTGTGACGTACCCATGGCGCTGGCCGGCTACCCCTCCACGGACTACGCCGCCCGCACCGTTGTCACACACCTGTTCGACTATGGCTACACTCGTTTTGAGATGGGCTACGCATCGGCCATCGCAACGCTGCTGTTCATTGTGATGATCCTTTGCAACAAGCTCATTCAGAGTGCGCTGCGAAAGGTGGGTACATAACATGACGACAGTGAAGCATTACAAGGGCCCCGTCCGTGCTGACGGCACGCCCATCGAGGTGCCCAAGAAGGTTCTCCGCCTCCAGCAGACCGCCAAGGCCAAAGCCAAGAAGCCCAACCGCTCCCGCGTTGGCGACTTCCTGATTTACCTGCTGCTGGCCATCGTGGCCTGCGCCATGGCCTTCCCGCTGTTGTTCGCCATCTGCTCGTCCCTCAAACCCCTTGACGAGCTTTTCCGCTTCCCGCCCACGCTCTTCCCCCGCCAGCCTACCCTGGATAACTTCTCCGATCTGCTGGTCACCATGAGCCAGAGCTGGGTGCCCTTCTCCCGCTACATCTCCAACACCGTGCTGATTACGGTTGTGGGTACCTTCGGCAACGTGGTCATCGGCTCCCTGGCCGCCTACGTCCTGGCAAAGTACGACTTCCCTCTGGGCAAGCCCTTCTTCAACCTGGTCGTGACCGCCCTGATGTTCAACGGCTACGTGACCGCCATCCCCAACTATCTGCTGATGAGCAACATGCACATCGTGGATACCTACTGGGCCATCCTGCTGCCTGCGCTGGCGGCGCCCATGGGCATGTTCCTGATGAAGCAGTTCATGGAGGGCCTCCCCATGGCGCTGATCGAATCCGCCAAGATCGACGGTGCGAAGGAAATGCGTATCTTCTGGCAGATCGTGATGCCCAACGTCAAGCCCGCCTGGCTGACGATGATCATCTTCTCCGTCCAAAGCCTGTGGAACGCCAAGGCCTCCACGGTCATCTACTCCGAGGCGAAGAAGACCCTGGTCTATGCACTCCAGCAGATCCAGGCCGGCGGCATTGCCCGTACCGGTCAGGCTGCGGCGGTTACCGTCGTGGTCATGCTGGTGCCCATCATCACCTTCATCCTCTCCCAGAGCCAGATTCTTGAAACCATGGCCACCTCCGGCCTGAAGGACTAATGCGAGAAAGGACGACCGCTAAGATGAAAAACGCCATCCTGCGTCTTTCGGCACTGCTGTGTGCGGTATGCCTGCTCGCAGGTATCCCGCTGGCCCAGGCTGCCGACGGCTTTGATTACGCCTACACCTACACCTACGATTACTGGGGTGACCTCCGCCAGAGCCCCGACGCCTACCGCGTGAAGTCCTTCCTGACCAGCGCCGACCTGGGGCTTGATAAGCAGATGGTCAACCCCTCCGGCCTGTTTGTTCAGGGTGATGACATCTACGTGGTGGATACGGGCAACAACCGCATCATCCAGCTGCACCACGATAACGGCACGTACACTGTAACCCGCTACATCGACAGCTTCACCGGTGATGTGGAGCCCCTCACCTTCAATGGCCCGCAGGACATCTACGTCGAGGAAAACGGCACGATGTACATCGCGGACACCGCCAACAACCGCATCTTGAAGCTGGATAAGGATCTGAACTACATTCAGTCCTTCCTCAAGCCCTCCGACGCAACCTTCGATCAGGAGCTCTCCTACCTGCCCACCAAGCTTGTAGCGGACGTTTCCGGCCGTGTCTTCGCGCTGGCGCAGAACGTCAACAAGGGTCTGATCAAGTACGAGGCCGATGCAACCTTCACCGGCTTCATCGGCGCCTCCCCGGTCAAGTACACCTGGTATGAGCTGATCTGGCGCCTGATCTCCACCAAGGAGCAGCGCGCCCAGCAGTCCTCCTTCGTTCCCACCGAATACGATAACATCGCCATCGACGAGAAGGGCTTCTTCTACGTCGTGACCCAGACCTTCGATGAGAATGAGCTCATGGGCGGCGGCGCAGAGCCCGTCCGCCGGCTGAACAGCCTGGGCACCAACATCCTCATTGAGAACGGCAACTGGTGGGTCGTGGGCGACGTGCAGTGGGCCGCGGGCGACTCCAACCTCTCCCGCACTGGCCCGTCCAAGTTTGTGGATATTACCGTCCTGGACAATGACATCTATGTTGCGCTGGACGAAACCCACAACCGCCTCTTCGGCTACGATCATCAGGGCAACATGCTCTGGGCCTTTGGCGGCCTGGGCAACGCCGTGGGCTACTTCAACAAGCCCTCCGCCCTTGAGCACATGGGCTATGACCTGCTGGTGCTGGATTCCCAGGCCGCAGCGCTCACCATTATGACGCCCACCACCTATGGCCAGCAGATCTACGAGGCCACCGAGCTCTACGATCGCGGCGAATACGACGCTTCCGCCGACACCTGGCTGGAGGTGCTCAAGCAGAACGGCAACTACGATCTGGCCTACATCGGCATCGGCCGCGCGAAGCTCCAGCAGGGCGAGTACAAGGAAGCCTGCGACTACTTCAAGATGGCCCGCGACGCCAAGAACTACTCCGAAGCCTTCCGCTACTACCGCAGCGAGCTGGTGGAGCAGAACATCGGCTGGATCTTCGGCGTGGTGGCTGTGCTGCTGGTGGTTCCCATGATCATCGGCCGCATCAAGAAGATCAAGTGGGAGGTGGAGAATTCATGAGCATCGTAAGCAGCCTGACGGATAAGAAGCGCTGGGGCCGCCTGGGCGCCTCGCTCAAATACGCCCTGCATGTCATGACCCACCCCTTCGACGGCTTCTGGGATCTGACCCACGAAAAGCGCGGCTCCATGGGCGCAGCAAACATCATCGTGTTCTCCGTGCTGGTGGTTCGCCTCCTCTCCCTGGAGCACACCTCCTTCCTCTTCAATGAGGTCTACTGGCCCTCAGTCAACATCGTTCAGCAGTGCCTCTCCGTGCTGCTGCCGCTGGTGATTTTCGTTGTGGGCAACTGGGGCCTGACCACCCTGTTTGAAGGCAAGGGCACCTTGAAGGACGTCTACATGGCCACGGCCTACGCCCTGACCCCCTACGTCCTTTTGCAGCTGCCGATGATCGTGCTCTCCAACGCCGTGACCGTGGATGAAGCCGCATTCTACAACATCCTGAACACGCTTTCCCTCCTGTGGAGCGGCGGCCTGATCGTGTGCGGCATGATGATGATCCACGATTACGGTCTGGCCAAGACGCTGCTGTTCATCGTCATGACGCTGCTGGCCATGCTGATCATCATCTTCCTGCTCCTGCTGTTCTTCACCCTGGTGGGCGACGGCGTGGGCTACTTCACCTCGATCTATAAAGAGATCACCTTCCGACTCTACTAACGAAAGGAGAGAACCGTTTCATGAAGAAACGACGCATCATCTGGCGCATCGTACTCGGGCTGGTTCTTCTCCTGCTGGCGGTGCTTTTTGTCACGAAGATCATCCTGCCCCTGTTTGACACCTCGGCAGACGATGCCACCTTCGTTCCCGACATCAAACGCTACACCGGCGCAGAGGGCGATTTCACCCTCACCAGCGAGAACCTGACCTTCACCCTTGATCCCGATACGACCCATTTCACCGTGACCGACAATCGCACGGGCAAGGTGTGGTCTTCCATCGCCCCGGGCGTTGCAAACGACGCCAACACCATGCTCAACGAGAAGGAACGTCTGCAGTCCATCCTGACGCTTGATTACAAGAACAACACCGGCAAGCAGACCAACTTCAATACCTTCGCCCGTTCGGTCACCAATAGCCTCTACGAGGTCACGCGCGAGGGCGACACGATCTACGTCACCTTCACCATTGGTGATATCGCCCGCACCTATCTCTACCCCGAGGCCATCACCGATGCTCGCCTGCAGACCATCCTGGCCAACCTTGAAAAGAAAGATCAGCGCACCATCACCGACGCCTACCAGCTCAAGGGCGAGGGCGAATACAAGAAAAAGGACGATGTGGCTGCGCTGGAGGCCACCTACCCCGACCTGAAGAACGAGCTCGTCTGGATCATCCGCAACAAGGACATGAAGGCCAACGCCATGACCAAGCTGGAAACGGCCCTGGTCAAGGGCGGTTACACCGCGGATGATTACGAATACGACGAGAGCCGTATCGTCCGTGAGGGCCAGGTGGAAGGCGCAACTGACAAGCCCATCTTCAACGTGACCATCGCCTACCGCCTGGAGGGCGATGATCTGGTGGTTGAGGTTCCCCTGGAAAAGATCACCTACAACCCCGATTACCCGATCACGTCGCTGAACATCCTCCCCGCCTTTGGTTCTGCGGGCATGGATGAAACCGGCTACATCATGGTGCCCGAGGGCAGCGGCGCACTGATCCGCTACAACAACGGCAAAACCAAGCAGAATCCCTACTACGCCAACATGTACGGCTGGGACTGGGCGTCCATCCGCAAGGAGATCGTGTCGGAAACCCGCATGAACTTCCCTGTCTTCGGCATGGCTACCGCCGGCAGCTCCTTCGTGTGCATCATGGAGGACGGCGTATCCTGGGCAGGCGTGAATGCTGACGTGGCCGGACGCTCCGGCTATGGCTCCTACAACAGCGCCAATGCCGTATACACCATCATCCACGGCGATTCCTACGATGTGTCCGAGCGAACGAACAACAATGTCTACATGTTCGAGCAGCAGCTGCCCGAGGGCACCCTCCGTCAGCGCTACCGCTTCGTGGCCAGCGATAATTACATGGACATGGCTGCCGCCTATCGCGAGTACCTGACCGCCAAGCACCCCGAGCTGCTGCAGGAGGTTTCCTCCGAGGCGCATACCGTGGTCGAAATGGTCGGCGCCATCGACAAGGTGCAGCAGGTCTTCGGCGTTCCCACCAACGTGCCGATCGCCATGACCACCTACCATCAGGCCAGCGAGCTGCTGGAAAAGCTGCTTGCCGAGAACCTCCCGAACCTCTCCATCCGCTACACTGGCTGGATGAACGGCGGCCTGAATCAAACGATCCTGAACAAGATCCGCCTGATGAACGAGCTGGGCAGCGAAAGCGAGCTCCAAGCCTTTGCCAAGGCTGCCAGCGACGCCGGCGTTCCGCTCTACCTGGATGGCCTGACCCAGTTTGCCCGTGACAGCGGCCTGCTGGAGGGCTTCCTGGCCATGCGCGACGCGGCCCAGCACACCACCCGCGAGGAAGCGGAAATCCCCGAATATTCCTCCATCTGGTACGGCCCCATTGAGGATCGTGACAGCTACTACCTGCTCAAGCCTGAGCTGGCGCTGAACGCCGTGGACGTCCTCAGCGACGCTGCGGCCCAGTACGGCGCGGCGGGCGTTTCCTTCCGCGATCTGGGCGGCATGCTCAGCGGCGACTACAACGCCAAGGATCTGACCACCCGCGAGGAGACCCGTCTGCAGCAGATCGCCAAGCTCCAGGAGCTGCGCAGCGAGGGCCAGTCCATCATGATCCGCCAGGGCAACGACTACGCGGCCGTGCTCTCCGACATCGTGACGGACATGGACCTTGACGGTACAGCTTACCGCATCATCGACGAGTTCATCCCCTTCTACCCCGCTGCGCTCCATGGCTCTGTGACCTACACCGGCGCCGCCATCAACCTGGCGGATGACCGTGAGGAGCTGCTGCTGCGCTCGGCTGAAATGGGCGCGAGCCTCATGTTCACCCTGATGGCCGACGACGTGGAGGAGCTGCAGGATTCCTGGTTCTCCGAGTTCTACGGCGCGGACGCATCCATCGTCTATGATGATATGATCGCCACCGTCGAGGCCTACAACCAGAGCATGAGCGGCACCTTCAATCAGAAGATGACCGACCATGAGCGCACCGGCAGCGTTGCTGTGACCACCTATGAAAACGGCATGCGGGTGTACGTCAACTTCGGCTACACCGACGCTGAGGTGGACGGCGTGACCATCCCGGCCCGCTCCTACACCACCGCAAAGGAGGCGATCGAATGAGCCGCAGGCATCTGTCCATGAGGGCAAAGCGATCCATCTCCGGCTATCTGTTCATCCTGCCGTTCGTCATCGGCTTTGTGGCGTTCATGGTGTCTCCCCTGCTGATGTCGCTGCAGATGTCCTTCAGCAAGGTCAACTCTGAAACCATCAGCTCCACCGGCTTCCACATGGTCTCCTACTTTGGCATGACGGAGGGCACCACTTTCCTCGGCGTGGTGAATGAAAGCGGCTTCATCGCTGCGGTCATTGACTTGCTGGGCCTGGACAACTACAAGTACGCCCTGACCGTCGATCCCAAGTTTAATCAGTACCTGCTGGAGGAAATCACCAAAATCGGCACCCACACCATCGCCATCATTGTGGTGTCCTTCGTGATTGCCATCCTGCTCAACCAGGAATTCAAGGGCCGTGCCTTTGTCCGCGCCATCTTCTTCCTGCCCGTCATCCTCTCCAGCGGCGTGCTGGTCAATCTGGAAACGGACAACACCCTCATGCAGGGTATGCAGGATCTGATCAGCGAGCAGACGCCCTTCACCGTGACCGACTCGATGATGGAAATCCTCCGTCTGACCGGCCTGGGCGGCAATGTGCTGGACGTGGTGTTTGAGCTGATCGCAGAGGTGTACGACATCGTCATGGGCTCCGGCATCCAGATCGTCGTGTTCCTCAGCGGCCTCCAGAATGTGCCCGCTTCCCTCTACGAGGCAGCGGACGTGGAGGGCTGCACCAAGTGGGAGGCCTTCTGGATGATCACCTTCCCCATGGTTTCTCCCCTGCTGATCGTCAACATCATCTACACCATCGTCGACTTCTACACCAAGATGAGCGGCGACCTCTCCGATCTGCTGGACGACGCGCTGCTTAACTTCAACTACGACCGTGTGGCCGCCATGAACTGGATCTACTTCGCCATCACCCTGGTGATGATCGGCCTGTGCTCTGTGATTCTTTCGAAGGGAGTGGTAAGTTCCGATGAGTAAGAAGATCGTCGCGCACGCAAAGCCCTCCGAAAGCTTCTGGGAGCGCAACCGGAAGTCCGGCGGCTATCTGTTCAAGAAGACCGTCGGCAACAAGGCGTACAAATTCATCCGCTTCCTGCTGCTGTTCGGCCTGTGCTTCATGATCGTGCAGCCCATTCTGTCCAAGATATCCGTATCCTTCATGGAAGAGCAGGATCTGTATGATTCCACCATCATCTCCATCCCCCGCCACCTGACGACGGAGAATTACGAGACCGCCGCCCTCCCCCAGCTGCTCAACTACGCAGCCGCCTTCAAGAACACCTTTACCGTGTCCCTGCTGGTGTCGCTGCTGCAGGTGGCTGCCAGCTGCCTGGTGGGCTATGGCTTCGCCCGCTTTGAATTCCCCGGCAAGAAGCTGTGGTTCTTTGCGATCATCCTCACCGTCATCATCCCGCCGCAGACGATCTCCACCGCGCTGCATCTGTCCTTCTCCCATTTTAACCCAATGGGCATCGTGGGGCTGTTCAACGGCGGCAACGAGATCAATCTGCTGAGCAAGGCCTATTACCTTAACCTGGGCGTCATCAGCGTGCCGGTGCCCTACTTCGCCATGTCCGCGACCTGCATGGGCTTGAAGAACGGTCTGTACATCTACATGATCCGCCAGTTCTTCGCCGGTATCCCCAAGTCCCTGGAGGAGGCCGCCTACGTGGATGGCTGCTCCACCTTCAAGACCTTCTACAAGGTCATCCTGCCCGATGCGCTGCCGATTCTGGTGTCCTGCTTCCTGTTCGCCTTCGTGTGGCAGTGGACGGATACCTTCTACACCAAGATGTTCATCAAGGATTCCTCCCTGCCCATGCTGAGCATGCGCCTCTCCGGCATTGCGGATGCACTGAGCAAGTACATCGAATCCCTTGAAGGCTTTGGTCAGGTCGCCACCATGGGCCACAAGCAGCAGTACGTTTCCACCGGTACGCTGATGGTCATCGCGCCGCTGCTGGTGCTCTACCTGTTTGCGCAGAAGGGCTTTGTGGAGTCCATCTCCTCCACGGGCCTGAAGTAATCTCTTACCCGAAAGTCCTTACACTAAAAAGGATTTCCCCCGGGGATGGCGAATATTACAGCATATCAGGCGTTCCCATCCCCACCCCATTCATTGATTCTTGGCTCTTTGTAAAAGGAGCTTAGAAAAATAAAAAGGAGGTTTACCCATGAAGAAGACCCTGGCAATGATCCTGGCTCTGATGATGCTGCTGGCCTGCGTTCCCGCGATGGCCGAGGACATCGAGAACCCCTACGAAGAGTACGGCGTTGAGATCCAGATCGACCCCGCGACCGGCAAGCCCTACGACCTGGGCGGCATGGTCATCACCATCGCTGACTGGTGGTCCAGCGACTGGCACGACAACATCGGCAATGCCGAAACCGCTGCTGCCGAAGCGACTGAGGAGTATCGTCTGTGGATCGAGGAGACCTACAACTTCACGATCAAGAACGTTGCCGCTACCACCTGGAGCGACTCCCCCACGGACTTCACCAACATCGCCACCACCGGTTCCGAAGAGAACTATGTTTGGATCCTGCGTGACGGCGTGCAGGCTGCCCCCATGGCTGCTGGCCTGTTCTATGACTGGGCCAAGCTGGACTGCATCGACCTGACCGACGACAAGTGGTTCGACATGACCAGCACCCTGATGACCGTGGGCGATTCCGTCTACGGCGTGCGCCCCGGCACCACCGAGGCTCGTAAGGGCATCTTCTTCAACAAGCGCCTGCTGGCTGAGGCCGGTGTTGACCCCGAGTCCATCTATGACATGCAGGCCGACGGCACCTGGACCTGGGCTGCTTTCGAAGAGCTGCTGGCCAAGCTGCATCGTGACACCGATAACGACGGCATCATTGACCGCTACGCCATGATGTCCTTCTCCTCCCACATCATCCCCGCGGCTGTGACCTCCAACATGTCCGGCTTCGTGCTGGTTGACGAGAACGGCAATTACTACAACGCTGCCGAGTCCGACGCCACCCTGGAAGCTGTGAACTGGGTCGTTGACCTGCTGAACAAGTACGAGATGGCCGCTCCCGAAGGCGCCGAGTGGAACTACTTCGAGTCTGCCTTCATCAACGGCGAAGTTGCCATCCAGTGCCACGAGGAGTATTTCTCCGGTTCTCTGGCCAACATGGAAGACGACTACGGTTTCGTGATGTTCCCCAAGGGCCCCCAGGCCACCCAGTATCAGTGGGCTCCCACCGACAACATCTCCGTCATCCCCGCCAACTATGACGCTGATCGCGCCTGGAAGATCGCCTTCGCCTACAACCTGTTCACCAACGACACTCCCGGCTACGACGGCGATGAAGATTGGAAGAACGGCTACTATACCAAGTACCGCGACGATCGCGCTGTGGACGAGACCATCAACATGATGATGTTCGACTCCACCACGCAGGCTCCCTGGTACGTGTCCGTCGTGCAGGGCTATGACCTGGGCAACGATTACCTCTACGACGTGTATGCCAAAGCTGCGACCCCCGCGGAGCAGGCTGAGGCCATGCGCGGCACCTGGCAGGCCTACATCGACGAAGCCAACAAGTAATTTGTCCGGCTGAATCGGCCAAGTAACCCCATGGGCGGGATGGCGCTCGCTGTCCCGCCCTTTTTGTACCCAGAACGCGGCAAAAACGTGTTTTGCGTACAGAAATATTCCGTAAACGCACGATTTTCATCTCAAAGGAGGATGCTTCATGTCTGCCTATCAGGACTATCTCGCCACAGGGCGCGTCGATCTCATCCCCTCCCTCAAGGATTTCTACAAGGAAGATTTCCGCATCGGTGTGGCAGTTGCACCGCACTGGCTTTTCCGCCCGGAGTGCGATGGCGCTGTGCGCAAGCACTTCAACTCCCTCACCGCTGAGAATGTCATGAAGCCCGAGGCTTTGCTGGATCGCGCCGCAACGCTTGCTTCCGGCAGCGAGACCCGCGCGCTATTCAACTTCGCCCCTGCCGAGCCGCTGCTGGCATATGCCCGCAAAAACAGCATCCCCGTGCGCTTCCACACCCTTGTATGGCACAACCAGACCCCTCGCTGGTTCTTCACCCAGGGCTGGTCAGATGCGCCGGATGCGCCCCTGTGCAGCCGCGAAACGATGATCGCCCGTATGGAAAACAGCATCGCGGACACCATGGATCACATCAACACCGCCTGGCCGAACCTCGTTTATGCCTGGGACGTGGTCAACGAGGCCATTGAGCCTGATCATCAGGCGCCGAACCTCTTCCGCACCAAGAGCCTGTGGTACGAGCTCCTCGGCGAGGATTTCGTGACACTGGCCTTCCGCGCAGCCCGCAAGCACCAAGCCGAGGGACAGAAGCTCTACTACAACGACTTCAACGTTGCCATGCCCAACAAGACACAGGCGATCTACAATCTGGCAAAGCGCCTGAACGACGAGGGATTGATCGACGGCATCGGCTTCCAGACGCACATCGGCCTGGACTACCCGAACTTTGGCGATTACGAGCAGGCGGTCTACGATTTTGCCGCGCTCGGTCTGACCATTCAGGCCACAGAGACAGATGTCCGCGTGGGTTCTGCCGACCCTGCTACACAGATGAAGCTGGCCGTGCGCTATCGCGACTATTTCGCCATGATGCGCCGTCTGCGCCGCAAGGGCGTCGATATCGACAGCATCACCATGTGGGGTCTGGCGGACGATCACAGCTGGCTCATGGGCTGGAATGGACCGACGTACCCGCTCTTCTTCGACGGCATGCTGCGACCCAAGGCAGCCTTCTTTGGCACCATGCTGGATGAGGCCATCCCCGCCACGATGGATGATGTCGATCTGCCCACGACGCTCCCGCCGGAAGCGCCCTACAAGCCCATCGGCGAGCACAACCCCGTCATGACGCAGCGCTTTGGCGCGGATCCCTGGGCTATGCCCTATGATGGCCGCGTCTACCTGTACATGACCGGTGATTTCTACGAGTACAAGGACGATGGCAGCGTAGGCCCAAACCATTACGGCTCCATCAGCAAGCTGCGCTGCATCTCCTCCGCCGATCTGGTGAACTGGACGGATCACGGCGATATCCCCGCCGCCGGCCCCTGGGGCGCAGCCAAGTGGGCACGGAATTCCTGGGCGCCTGCTGCCGCCCACAAGACCATCGGCGGCAAGGAGAAGTTCTTCCTGTATTTTGCCGACAGCGGCAATGGCATCGGCGTTCTGGAGGCAGACAGCCCCACCGGCCCCTTCCACGATCCGTTGGGCCATGCGCTCATCAATCGCGCCACCCCCAACTGCGCCGATGTGACCTGGCTCTTTGACCCCGCCGTCCTGGTGGATGACGATGACCGCGCCTACCTCTACGTGGGAGGCGGCGTCCCCGAGGGCAAGGCTGCCGATCCCGGCACCGCACGTTGCGTGGAGCTGGGCGCTGACATGATCTCCCTCCTTGGCGAGCCCCAACCCATCTGCCCGCCCTATCTCTTTGAGGACAGTGGCATCATCAAGGTTGGCGGCAAATATGTCTACTCCTACTGCACAAATTTCTCCGTGCCGGAGGATGCGCCCGTACCCTTCCGCAATGGCGAAATCTGCACCATGATAGCGGATCAGCCCCTTGGCCCCTTCACCTATGCTGACCGCGTGCTGAAAAATCCTGCCGACTATTTCGGTGTGGGCGGCAACAACCATCACTGCATGTTTGAATTCCAGGGCCAGTGGTACATTGCCTACCACACCCAGACCCTTGAACGCACCATCGGCCTTGGCAGCGGCTACCGTGCAACCTTCATCGATCGCATGGACGTCTCCCCTGATGGCTGCATTGCCCTCACCCAAGGTACCCGCACGGGCGTTACACAAGTCAAGGCACTGAATCCCTATGAGGTCATCCCTGGGGCCACAGCGGCCACGCTGGCAGGCGTAACGGTGCATCCCGGCAAGCACGGCCCCGTGCTGTACACGCAGGTGGCGCAGAGCTGGGTGATGCTGTCCGGCGTGGACTTTGGCGCCGATGGCGCTGCAAAACTCACCCTGCGCTACGCCTCCCCCTGCCCGGCCACGGTGTCCATTCTGCTGGATGATGTAAACGCCGCTCCCTCCGCCGTGCTGGCGCTGGAGAAGTGCTATGCAGGCCAGGAGATCACTCTCGATCTGGCAGAAGTCATCACAGGACAGCACAGCGTGTTCCTGCTGTTCAGCGCCCCTGCCATGCGCGTAAGCTGGTATTGCTTCAGCAAATAACGACGCAACAAAAATGCACGTCCCATTGATGGGACGTGCATTGACTTTTCTGCCATGATATTCCGTGTGCCCTGCACCTTACGGGCACACCCCAACAAGCCCTCCACAGGAGGGCCTTGCAAAAACGCATCCGCTTATTTCAGCAGCGCTGCCACAGCGTCCGCCGCCGCGGCTTCGTCGGGGCCCTCTGCCAGGAGCATCATGCCCTTCTGGTCATCCACGCTCAGGCTCAGCAGGCCCAGCATGGACTTGGCATTGACGAGCTTCTGCTCATGGGAGATCATCACACGGGACTCAAAGCGGCTGGCCGTCTGCACGACCTCCGCTGCCATGGCGCGGTTCAGCGGCTGACCGTCGGGAAAGGTGATCGGCATGCGAATCATAATGATTCCTCCTGTGTATCGGTCGCATCAGTAGATATCTCCGCCTCAAGCTGTCTGACAATCTCCATGAGGCGGCGCATACGGTGGTTGACAGCGGATTTGGACAGCGGCGGCTCATGCAGCTGCCCCAGTTCCGTCAGGGACAGGTCCGTATTATCCAGTCGCAGCTGAGCAATCTCCTGCAGTGCAGGAGGCAGCGAGCGCAGGCCCTTCTCAATCACCAGCCGACGGATGGCCTGCACCTGCGTGTCCGCTGCGTTGAGCATGCGCTCGGAATTGTGCTCGTCGCAGTTGATGGCACGGTTCGCCGCGCCGCGGGCCTGCTTGCGGATGCGCACATCCTCCATGGCAAACACGCTGTTGGATGCGCCCATGAGCGCCAGCGTATCGCTGATCTGCTGGGCGCCCTTAAGGTAGATCACCGTCTGCCCTTTGCGCTGGTAGGTATTCACCGGCAGTTCGCACTTTTCAAGCAGGCGGCTGAGTTCCTTGATCATGCTTTGATCGGTCGTGGATAATTCAAAATGATAATCCTTATCCGGGCTGGTCATGGTGCCGGAACCCAGAAACGCCGCGCGGAGATAGGCGCTCCGGCAGCAGCGGCGCGTCATGGGATGGCGCACCGTGGTGCGGCGGTAGCGGATGCTGCCATCCTCATCCTGATCGATCATGTGCAGGGCGAGCATCAGCTTCTGGCTGTCCTCATCGCCGATGGTCAGCACGCAGGTGCGCTGGCCGCCCAAGCGCGCGTGCTGCACATAGTGGAGTCGCGGCGTAATATTGAGCCTTGCACGCAGCAAACGGAAAATCCGCCTGGCCAGCGCCGCATTCTCCACACGATACTGCACCTGTACGCGCCCAAAGCCATGGAAGGACAAACTGCCGCTGGTGCGATACAGCGCCGTGAGCTCCGACAGCATGCAGCAGTTCTTACCCAGTGGCAAGCGGCACAGCTCGTCCTTGACATCGAATGAAAACGACATTTACTTTGCCTCCGCGCTGGTTTTCCAATGGGCCTGCTCCAGCGCCAGGTCGCGGTGATCGACGCTCACCTGATAGCCTTTCTCCTTCAGGAAAGCTGCCAGATGCTCCGTGATGGCAACGCTGCGATGGGCGCCGCCCGTACAGCCGATAGCGATGGACAGGCGGTTCTTGCCCTCCTCCTGATAATGAGGCAGCAAGAAGGCCAGCAGATCCTCCACCTTTTGAAGGAACTCCTGCGTGACCGGATTGTCGATCACGAACGCCCGGACATCGGCGTCAAGGCCGGTGTGGCTGCCCAGGCCTTCAATGTAGAAGGGGTTGGGCAGGAAACGCACATCGTAGACCAGATCCGCCTGGCGGGGCAAGCCGCGCTTAAAGCCAAAGGATGACATCTCCACGCGCAGCGCAGCGCTTCTGCTCTCACCCGTCACAATGGTGCTGAGCAGCTGCTTCAGTTCGCGGGGCCTCAGGGTCGTGGTATCGATAATGTGATTGGCCGTCTCACGCAGGGGCTGCATGATGCCTCGCTCCTGCTGGATAGCCTCAGGCAGCGTCACACTGTTACGGGCCAGCGGATGATCGCGGCGCGTCTCCTTGTAGCGGCTGAGAAGTGCCTCGTCACTGGCCTCCAGGAACAGGCACTCGATGTTATAGCCCAGCTCGCGCGTTTCGCTGATCAGATCGCTGACCGCCTTGGCGTCAAACAGCTCGGCGCTGCGCACGTCCACCGCCATCGCCACCAGCGGGCAGCGCATGTTGGACTGCTCAAAGGCCTCCATCATCTGGAACATCATCGTGGGCGGCAGATTATCGACGCAGAATGCGCCCATATCCTCCAGGCTGCGGTTGACCGCCGTCTTGCCCGCACCACTCAATCCCGTAACCAACAGGAAGCGCATTTCACTCTCTCCTTCGTATCCGTGCCATCCGTAACGGCATTTCATCGCCGGCACACTCAGACCTCAGCCACCCCGGCATCTTCACCAAGAATCTTGACCTCAGGCTGCAGCATGACGCCCTTTTGTTCGTACACAACCTTCTGCACATGCGCCATCAGCGCCAGAAAATCCGCAGCCGTTCCGCCACGGTTCACCAGGAAACCCGCATGCTTCTCGCTCACCTGCGCACCGCCGATGGTGTAGCCCTTGAGTCCGCACTCATCCACCATCTGGGATGCATAGCCCTCCGGTGGACGCTTAAAGGTGCTGCCGGCGCTGAACATGGTCAGCGGCTGCTTCTCCGCGCGGCGGCGGTTGAACTCCACCATCTCCGCCAGCAGCTCCTCGCGCTTGCCCTGGGGCAATTGCACGGTCACGTGGGTGATCAGCTTGTTTTCCTTCATCAGGCGCGAGGTGCGATGGGCAAACTTCATATCCGGACGCCCATAGCGGAAGGGCTCGCCGTTCATATTGAAGCCCTCCACCAGCGTCACAACGTGGCTCATTTCGCCGCCGTAAGCGCCCGCATTCATGTAGGCGCCGCCGCCCACTGTACCGGGGATGCCGCTGGCAAAGGTCATGCCGCCCAGATGGCTCTCCGCAGCTGCCATGGCCAGGGTGCTCATCATCGCTCCCGCCTCCACGCGGATGCGGTCACCGGATACCTCCACCGCCTGCATGTCGCGGCACATCCGAATCACCAGGCCACGAATGCCTCCATCGCGCACCAGCAGATTGCTGCCGTTGCCAACAATCGTCACAGGGATATTCAGCCGCTTAGCCTCGGTCAGCAGCAGCCGGATCTGCTCCGATGTGGTAGGCGACACCATCATGTCCGCAGGGCCGCCCAAGTGCAGAGTCGTATAACGGGACATCAGCGCGCCGGTCTTGATGGACAGCGTTTCGTCCTTGGCGCGCAGTATGGATTCCAGCTCGTTCAGGGATGCTCCAAGCATGTGCATTCCTCCTGTCCTTCTATTTTACCATCATTTTTCCTATGATTCAAGTGTTTTTCGCAACACGTCCAGGGGTGCTGCCCTGCACCCGCGAAGGATCTTCGCTTCAACATCGCTTGTCACTTTCGCCTTCTGCGAACTCCCCACTGGGAAAGCGTTCCGGCGCGATGCCTCTCGACACCCTTCTCGCGATGGAGTTGGTTTCCTTCGTTTTGGGATGCACGCGCATGTTTATTGTGAGAACAAAAGCTACATGGCCTTTGTTGGCACGATTGGTTTGGCACACCAGCACTCCGGCTGCATGGCTATTCCCTCTATATATATGCACCGCGCGAAGGAATCAGACGCAAGAAAAGGCTGCGTCCCACTTGCAGACACAGCCTCATCGCGTGTCATGCCTCCATTCCCTCAAACCGGCGACACCAGGTGTACTTGCTGATGGCGCTTTGCAGCGCATTGGGGCAATAGGTACACAGCAGGTCGCGGATATAGGGTGGCATCACACGGTTGAATTTGACCTCAAGGATGATCTCGTTGTTATCAAAGGGGGAAACGGTGGGCACATAGGGGTTGAACAGGTCGATGCTGCCAAGGCCCGTGCGGAGCTGCTTATCAAAGGTGATGCGCACCTCCTCCGCCGGATGAACATATGCCTCGCGCACATAATCGACAATCACCACCGGGCGCATCAGCCCGCAGGTCATTTCACGGTACATATCGCCCAGCAAGCCGCTGCGGGTCTGCTCCAACCCCGTAGGGTCGCCTGCCATCAGCTGCTCACAAAGATCTCGGGGGATGGTCAGGCTGCGCTTGGAAATCAGACTGCCGACCTTCGTCTTGCATTCCAGTTTGATGAGCGCATCGGACAGATTGTAGATGCGGATACGATACTTGTTGCGGTTCTGCACACCGTCGATCTTATCAAAATACGCATCGTTGAAGATGGTATCGAAATACAGGCTACGGATATGATATTCGTTGTTCTCATCACCATTCTCGTCACGCCACAAAACGTGATCGAGCTGACGGGACAGCACCTGATACTGCATCTCATTGATGAAGAACTTCAATTCATGCCGCAGCGGAATATTGGCAGGCAATCCTTTTCACCACACTTTATCAATACAAAATCCTGTTGCACTCCCTGCTCCTCCAAAAAGCCACAGCCCCCGCATCGCGCCGCACCCTCCGTGCGGCGTGACCCCGCAAGAAAGCAGTCAAACTCCGGCACAGAAGGTGGGAGTCCAGAGGACCTGCGGCCCTCTGGCAGGGGGCCTTAAGGAGCAGCGCCCCTTAAGCGCCTGCTTCGGTTTGGCAGGCGACGAGGGTGGCGTCGTGTACGCCATCGATGTTGAGCATGAGCGCCACGAGATCCTGCTTGTTGTCAAGGCGGACTTCGTAGGTCATTTCGGCGCCAGCGCGGGTAACGGTCTTGGAGCGCAGGCGGCGGTACTTCACACTGCGGCGCAGCTGCTGGTTGATATCATACTCCGCATCCTCATCGTAGTGCAGGACAAGCAGATAGCCATTGGGCGTGGAGAACTGCAGCAGGTTCAGCAGGAACAGAATGACGGAGATACCCGCCACCACCACCAGGCCGATCAGATACTGCTGCGCGCCCAGGAGGATGCCCATCGTCAACGCCCAGAACATGTAGGCGGTATCCATGGGATCCTTCACTGCGGTACGGAAACGCACAATGGACAGTGCGCCCACCATGCCCATCGACAGCGCGATGTTGGAGCCGATACACATAACCACAGGGGTGGTGATCAGCGTCATCATCACCAGCGTGATGGCGAAGTTCGGGCTGTAAAGCACGCCGCGGTAGCAGCGCTTGTACACAAAGGCAATGATCATGCCCACGATGAAGGACATCAGCAGCCCCAGCGCCACGGACATGGGGGTCAGATTGGCGAACTGCTCGGCAAAGAACTGGGACAGGGTGTTGGTGCCGCCGTTCGTGGTCAGGTTGCCGACACTCAGGCTGCTCAGGAGAGCCAAATCAGACATGGAGAATCCTCCTTACTTATCAATGCGAAAAGGGCACAAGGTCACTCTATGTATTATACAACAAGATACGTCTATCCGCAAACCTTTTCGCGGGTTTTTCAACAATTTACAGCACGGCGTCGTCCGGCAGCTCCGGCTGAGGACCAAAGTAGCGCTCCATCTCCTCATCCGTCAGCTTGAACTCATCCTGTACAAAGTCCCAGAGGTAGTTCGGACGAATTTTCAGCGTGTTGTAGAGGCGGTTGACGCGGCGCTCCCAGTAACGGTAGGCACCATCAATCGTCGTGGGCCACTCGCTCAGCACCCACTTATCATGCTGCTCCGCCCAGCGGGCAAAGTGCATCTTCATTTCCGGCTCGATCTCGGCCACGCAGGTGTCCAGCATGGCGGACATGTACTCCGTCGTAAATGTCTGGAAAATGTCCCCCAGTTTCTGTAGAAACAGCTCCTTGTACTTGGGCACGCTCAGCACCTTCTTGAAGATGGTGTTGTCGATGTTCATCTGGCCCATGCCCTTTTCCTTGGTATAGCTGTAAGGGCTGTTGAAGCTGTAAGAATACAGGCCGTAGTCCATGTCGTAGAGAATCCACTTCCACTTATAGGGCTCGCCCGTTTCCGGATCGGTGCCGTGGAGGCGATAGTAGCGGATGTTACCGATATCGGAGTTGCCAATGAACATCTCAAGGGCCATGTACTCCAGGAAGTTGTCCAGATCGATGTTATCCTCAATGTACTTAAGATCCTCGGCATTGTTGGCCGGATCGCCCGCCTTGATCTTCTTGAGCATGGCCTTGTATTCCTTGTTGGAGCCGTACTCCACCGAGCCGTCGCCCACCAGGATATCCATGTTGCTGGCCTCGTCCAGGCTCAGCCCTTCGTGCTGAGCCACAAAGAAGCGGTCAACGCGCTCGCGCAGATTGTAGTGACCCCAGTAAGTGCCGTTGAGATACACCGCCACGGGCATCCATGCCTGATGGATCACCTGGTGCTCGGCATATTCGCCGCTTTCATCCTCTGCCAGCTTGATGGCCTGATAGCTGTCCACAAGGCGGGACTGGAAGCCGTCCAGCAATCGCGTCCAGGCGCAGTCGTTACCAGAATTGCGCAGAACAAGGGACTTGTACTCCGTAAACTCGCGATCCTCAAAGACCGACGCAGCAAAGACCTTTTCGCCATAGAGGGACTTGGCACGGATCTTGAAGGACTTCTGCGGCATGTCCAGAGAGTAGTCGCCGATCAGGCCGATGGCTACGCCCTGGCTGAAAAGCTGTTCGCCATCCTCGGTGTAATACTCCGCATAGCCCTCGCGTGGAATCTTGCCAAATTCGCGGTAGATAGAGTTCTCAAAGGGGAAGATGCGATTGCCTTCCTCATCAAAGCGCTTGATATTCGGGCCCTCAGCCAGCATGCCATCCGTCTCGTTCCACAGCTCCTCGGGATCAACAGTCAGGCACACGACGGGCATTTCATGGTACTTATTGATGAGGTAGGTGCCCGTGGTGACCTCGCTCTCCTTGTACTGCGTGCTGTAGGGGTAGGCACAGGCACGCAGAGTCGTTGTGTAGATGAGCTCGATCTCCTGGCCAGTGTAGAGGATGCCGTTGGATTTGGTGGGAATGGAGCCGTCGGTGGTGTAGTAGACCGCCGCATCCTCCACCAGCGTGAAGCCCACCTTCACGCCCTGATTGTGCATTCCCGGTGCAGTAGTCAGCTCCGGTGCAGCTGCGTAGCCCAGGAATCCGCCGCCGTTGAGGGTGCCGGGGGTCGGCGTGTCATAATAAAAAAAGCCCTCACGCCCTGCAGTGCGGCCGTAGGACACATTGGTGGGCACCGCAGGCAGCACCACCTTATCAAGGATCCTGCCCGTAGGATCGGCAAAGACGAGAGTTTCGCCGCCGCCCTTGACGAGCTTGAAGGACGTGTGCGGTTCCGAAGCAGTGTTCTTCGTCGTATCGCCATCACACCAGATGATCTTGTATTCACCCGGATTGATGTAGGTGCCCTCCGGGAACTGCCACTTACGGGCACGACCAAGGTTGTCAGACAATCCGTACCCCGAAAGATTGACCGTGGAGCTGGATGAGTTGTAAAGCTCAATCCAGTCCACGTAGTCAGAACCCACGGTGGTCTCAGTGGTGTCATTGGAAGCCATAACCTCGGTGATGTACACGCCGGTGCCGTTGAGCGCGCGCAGATACACATCCATCTGGTTCGCACCCGTATCGTTGTTGGGCAGCTGAGGGGTGGGACGCAGATGTACGGTAAACAGGCCGCCCTCATCGCGTGCATAGGAAGCATCCTCAGGAATGTTGTCGATGGTCACGCGATCCACCAGACGGCCGCGGCTGTCGGAGAGGATCACGGTATCGTGCTCGGCGCTGATGCGGAAATTGGCATGGGGGACGGCGGTGGGATCGGAGTTGACCACGTCCTCGCCCGTGCAGTAGACGATGTAGTACCCGTAGGGCGCAACATATGCGCCGGTCGGGAAGCGCCATTTGAGGGGCTTGTTATCCTTGTTGGACAGAGCGTAGTTATCCAGCGAGACAGGCTTGTCCGTGGTGTTATACAGCTCAATCCAATCGCATAATTCGCCGTTTTCATCGCGGTAGCCCGTCAGCGGATCGGGGCAAACCTCGCTGATGATCAGCGCGCCCTCGGTCACCATGGTCGCACTGCGATAGGTCTGATGGCCCTCGGTGGTGTTTGCGTAGCCGGGGCTGAACTCCGTCGTGCGGCCCCAGGTGCTGTCCTCCAGGCGGGCATAGCTCTCATCAGCAGACATGATGGGCGTGGTGACAGAGTCGATCATGTAGGCGTTGCGATCGTAGAGCACGATGGTTTCACCATTGCTGGACAGGCCGAATTTGGCATGCAGGGGCTTATTGGCATCCGCCTGATTGGTCTTGTCACACAAGACGATGATGCGCTCGCCCGCTGCCAGCGTCATCTTGGGGAACAGGAAGGCAATGGACAGTTCGTCATCGCTCAGGCCGACGTTTTCCATCTCAATGTCATGGTCGGAGCTGTTCCATATCTCAATCCAATCCGGATAGTTGCCGTTTTCATCAGGCATGGCGGTCTTGTTGGAGGTCATGACCTCGCTGATCACCAATCCGGCATACTCATCCCCCGTGGTACCTGCCCCCTGGACAAGGTTATCATCGGTGCCGATGGTATAGTAGGCATGCTTGACCGGATCCTTCGGGCTGACGACCACCAGGATCAGCACCAGCGCCAGCAGGGCCAGCAGGGCCACCATATTGCCAATCTTGCGCTTCTGCTTGCGGCGCTTCACCTGCGGAGGCGTTTCCGGCACCGTAGGCGCAGCATGTGCACGGCGGCTGCGCTTCTGAGGCTGTACAGGCTGCATACTGTCATCCTTTCATAAGGCGAACGGGGCGTATCGGCCCCCTGTAACTTCTTTCTTTTGCGCGGGATGCTCCGTTTCCGTCCATATAACGAACGAAGGGCCCCCGTCCTTGCATTGTACCACAAATCGGCATGTTTCCGCAACCCCTGCACCCGCATATCACACAACATTCACCGCATTGACAGGCATTTTTCGCCGTGGTATGATTGGAAGCGAAGGAAGTGAAGACGCCCATGGTTCGCAAATCCTCTGCGCAGCGCACCCTGATCCGCACGCTGCTGATGAGCCTGCTGCTAATGCTGGCCGCCTATGGCCTGTTTCTGCGCACGCATTATTCGCTGGACACCTATTCCCTTTATACTACGGGCAACGCCGCCCCCCAGCACCTTATCCAGTCCCGCTACGTCACAGCGGCCCTGAGCACGCTTCTGGCATGGCTGGGCATTCACCCGGCAGATTGGATGATTCCCTTCACCGCCGTGCTGATCGTTACAATGGCCTTTTGTCATACAAGACTGACCTTTACCGCGCATCAGGCTGCGGCGCAGGGCGGGCGCAGTCTCCCCCTGCCGCTGGTCTGGCTAGCCTGTTTGTCTGCGTTTATCAACGTTTTCATCGAAGAATGGTATCTCTATCCGGAATACACGCTGTATTATTCCGTAGCACTGATCACCGCCATGGAGGGCATGCTGCTCATGCAGCGCAGCGGGTGTTGGTACCACTGGCTGGGCGCGCTGGTGCTGTTTCAGATATCGCTGTTTACCTATCAATCGACCATGGCGGTGTTCCTGATCTGGCATCTGGTGCTGACGCTGCTGCGTCACGGCTTCATCATCACCAGACAGACCATGAAGGAGCTTGCCCTGGGCGTGCTTGTCACCGGCGCTGCCTGCGTGATTCTGCTGGTAACGCAGCGGCTGGTGGGCCTTTCCGGCACGCGTAACGCCACGCTGGATATCCAGCAGATTCTGTTCAACCTCCAGAAGGTCTGGGACGCTCAGAGCATCCTGTGGTACAGCCAGCGCAAGCTCTGGCCGGGCGGCGTGCTGCCCGTGCTGTGCGCGGTGCTGGGCGGCGTGCTGGCGCTGTCCCTCCACCGGACAGGGCGGATGCGCCATGCATTGGTATTGCTGCTGGTGCTTCTCATGTGCATCGTGCTGCCCTTCGTCCCTCACTTCATCACCGCCTCGGTCTGGCTGGCGCAGCGCACGCTCATCGGCATGTGGAGCTTCTTCGCCGGCAGCGGACTGGTTCTCCTTGCCCTCAACCATGATCGACGCATCCTGCAGGCGGTAACCGCACTGGTCATGGCCGCGATGCTGATCATCAACGGCGTGTACATCTGGAAAATCGGTCTGGAGCACTTTCGCGTCAACGAGATGGATGAAGCCTACATGCTGGATGTGCAGAGCCGCATCGAAGCCTATGAAGCCCAGAGCGGCCTCACCGTGACCCATGTGGCTACCTGCCGGGACGAACATTTTACCTATGCCTACGAGGGCGTGCAATTCTGGGGGCATGACACCAACAAGCGCTGCGTCAGCGTCACCTGGGCTGATGTGTTTGCACTGAACCACTACACGGGCGAGAAGTACAAAACCATGAAGATTCCCCAAGAGGTCTACGACGCACATTTTGGCGGCAGAGACTGGACGGAATATGTCCCCCAGGAGCAGCTAGTGTTCGACGGAACGACACTGTATCTTTGTTTCTGGTAAGGAGCATAGCAAAACGGAGTGCATATATGCACTCCGTTTCTTTATTGGAACAGCGACATGATCTCTTGGGGTGAAAGGCCGCCCACAAGGGTCTCGCCAGGCTTGATGAGTTGGTCGAACAGCGCCTTCTTGCGCTGGCCCAGGGCCACCACCTGCTCCTCAATGGAGCCGTGGGTCACCAGACGGATGACCTCCACCTTGCGGGTCTGGCCAATGCGATACGCGCGGTCGGTGGCCTGATCCTCGGCAGCAGGGTTCCACCAGGGGTCGTAGTGGATAACCATGTCCGCGCCGGTCAGGTTGAGGCCCGTGCCGCCAGCCTTGAGGGAAATCAGGAAAATCTGCCCCTGTCCCGCATTGAACTGTTCGGTCATTTCTACGCGGCGCTGGGCGGGAGTATCGCCATCCAGGTACATGGTTTCATAGCCGCTGGCCTCCAGCTCCTTGTTCAGGATTTTCAGCATGGAGGTGAAAGCGCTGAACAGCAGCACGCGTCGACCCTTCTGGATGGCTTCGGGAAGAATATCCAGCAGCATGTCCAGCTTGCCGGAGGTGCCGGAATAATCATCCAGCACCAGCGCCGGATGGCAGCATATCTCCCGCAGCTGGGTGATGGCAGCCAACACCTCCGTGCGTCCCCGCTCGAAGCCCCTCTCCTTCACGATATGATCCACCCGATCCCGCAGGCGCAGCATCGTGGCCTGATAGACCTTACTCTGCTCCGGGCTCATCTGGGCGGTAAGGACGGTTTCGATCTTGTCAGGCAGCTCGGTCAGCACCTCCTTCTTCAAGCGGCGCATGAGGAAGGGGCTGATGCGGCGGCGCAGATCATCCGCATCAGCGTTTGCCTCGGGGCTGCCCACGTCCTGATAGCGGCGCAGGAAGCTGCTGTAACTTAACAGATAGCCCGGCAGGACAAAGTTGAAGATGCTCCACAGTTCACCCACGCCGTTTTCAAGGGGCGTGCCGGTAAGGGCAAAGCGCGTGCGGGCCCGGAGCTGACGCACGGCCATCGCGGCCTTGCTGCCTGCATTCTTGATATGCTGCGCCTCATCGAGGATGGCAAAACGGAAGTCGATGTCGGTCAGCTGATCGATGTCCTGACGGATCAGCGGGTAGGAGGTGATCAGCACATCTACGTCCTTAACCTCCTTGACGTGGCGAATCTGGCTGGCACGCTGGGCGGCGCTGCCCGCAAGAACCATCACCGACAGATCGGGTGCAAAGCGCTCCAGCTCGCTGAGCCAGTTGTAGGTCAGCGTCGTGGGCGCAACCACCAAACTGGTCTGGCCCGCCTCCCGGGTAGCCAGCAGCAGTGCAATCACCTGCACGGTCTTGCCCAGGCCCATGTCATCCGCCAACACGCCGCCCATGTGAAGCTGATCCAGCGTATACAGCCACTGGAAGCCGCGCTGCTGATAGGGACGCAGCGTCAGTCCGTCAGGAAGCTTCACTGCATCCGGTGCGGGATCGGTCAGGGCACGCACGGTTTCCTCGGCGGACGCATCGATCTCCACAGGAAGATCCAGGCCCTCCAGCAGGCTCTTCATGTAGCAGGTGCGATAGGCCTGCAGCTGGAGGGTATCCTCCCCTGCCGTGAGAGCGTCAAGACCCTCCATCGTGGCGGATTCGTAGAGGCTGTCTGCCAGAGGCTGCCACTCCTCCATGGCCGTGAGATCAAGGAAGGAGCCGTCTTTCAAGCGGAAATAGCGGCGGCGGCGCGCCAGAGCCTCCATGATGGCCAGAATCTCCTGCGCCGGTTCTCCATTCTCGGTGAATTTAAGCTCCAGCGCCGCGCCATTCATGCGCATCCGGCCTGCAAAACGCGGACGGCGGGGCGTCATCTTTCTGAAATCATTGGACAGATAGACCTCCGCCAGCTGCTGGAGCCTACCCACACCCTCGCTCACAAAATCAAAGATCGCATCCTGGCCGGATAGATACACATGGCCCTTGCTGACAATGAAGCCCGACGCGCCAAGAGCATCCAGCACCTGGCGCTCTGCAGCAGCGTCGCGAAGGAGCAGCTTTTCATTGCGGGACATATTTTCCGGCAGGGGCGTTTCATCAAAGGGGTCGATCTCCCTGTCGCCATAGCGGAACTGCGCCCGCGCCACCACATCGCGCCCATTGGCCGCGCGGTCAAGGTACACCCTTGACACCAGAGGCAGACGGATGAGCTGCTTTTGCAGCTCGTCGCTGATTTCCACCACGCCCGTCAGCTTGAGGAAAGGCACCAGCTCGCCCATGACCCGGGCAGCCTCACGCACCGGATAATCAAAGCTGCACTGCCCGCCCAGCTGCTCGGCATAGAGCACGCGCAGAATGGAGCGCTGGGCCTCCTCCACGGCGATGACGTTCTCATTCACCAGCGCATATCCACAGGAGGCCGTCAGCGGGCGGAACTCCCGCGGAAAACGCGCAGATACCGTCAGGCCGCGAAGATCGCTGGATACGCGGAAATGCAGCGGGATTTTCGCCTGCCGAACGCGCTTGACAGTGATCAGCTTATCGCCATCCTTGATGCGGAAGGGCAGATTGCGCAGCTCGTTCAGAATCGCCTCCGCATACGGATCAGGCAGGGCCAGCTCACGCTGCTCCGCGCCGCGCAGGACTGCGCCCGCATCCTTCTGTGCCAGGCACATCGCCCGCAAGATCTTGATAATACGGTTTTCCACAAGGCCAAAACGCATCCATTCGGGGTGGAAGGTAAAGCCCTTGCCGTATTCAATCGGCGTACCCGTGTCGATAGACTCCAGCATCTGTGGGATGGACTTGACGACATAGAGGCGCTCCTCACCGATGAGGAGAATAATCTTCATTTTGGGCGCTTCATCCAGGTGCACAGGCTCTGCCACCAGGCGAACCTCCATGCGCAGCGTGCCATCCTCGGGCAGGGCACGCTCCATGGCCGCCATAAGCTTGGGGCCAGAGGCAGCTGCCTTACGGCGCAGCATCTCATCCAGCGCTCCGGCGTCCTGGCAGGCCATCATCGCGGCTACCACATGGCGGCAAGCGCCGTTTTCCTGGCAGATCAGGCAGCTGCATCGCCCCGCGCCGTCCGGCGTGAAGGTGACTTCCTGCCGACCCTCATCCACCACATGGCAGCGCAGGAGCTTCGCGCTCTGGTCGGTAATGCGTACCCGGCCTGCGCGGAAGAGGCGCTCGCCCATGCGGGTCTCCTCGTCACCGGCCATGGTGCGCAGCGTATAGGGAATCTGAATCATCAGATGATCACTCCATATCATATACAAGGCCGCTCCGGAGGCTATCTCCAAAACGGCAACTCTGATTATTTCTGCACGCGCGGCCCAAATCCCTGCTGAAATCATGAAACTTTTCGCGATTTTTTCGTTTCTCACCGCCGCCTCCGCCTGCGCATACGCTGTAGCATCCCTTTCTGAAAGCGAGGCGGTTTGCCGTGGGCGAACTGTTCACTCTATCCCCCTTATGGCAAGCATTGCTGGCCACTATCATGACGTGGCTTCTGACGGCAGCTGGCGCGGCGCTGGTGGTTTTCACCCGGCGGACGCATCCGCTGGTCATGGATGCCATGCTGGCCTTTGGCGCTGGCGTGATGCTGGCGTCGTCATACTTCTCCTTGCTGTCACCGTCGGTTTCATTGGCGGAGGAGCTGGGGCAATCGCCCTTTCTGATGGCGGCAGCGGGCTTCCTGACCGGCGGACTGCTGCTGATGGCCTGCGACGCCATGCTGTCCCGGGCGCTCCCTCAGACCCTTGCCGTCACGGACAGCCACCGCCGTTCCATCCTGCTCATGTCCTCCATTACGCTCCACAATATCCCGGAGGGCCTTGCTGTCGGCGTAACCTTTGGCGCACTGGCTGCCATGCCGACCCCCGCAGCGCTCACCGGCGCATGGATGCTGGCTCTTGGCATTGGGCTTCAAAACTTCCCCGAGGGCGCGGCGGTCAGCCTGCCGCTTCGACGGGAAGGCATGAGCCGCAGGCGAGCCTTCTTCTTCGGCCAGGCGAGCGCCATCGTCGAGCCCGTTTCAGCGGTTCTGGGCGCGCTGCTGGCCGTGCATGTGCAGAGCATCCTGCCCTTTGCGCTTGCCTTCGCAGCGGGCGCCATGGTCGTGGTGGTCATCGCGGAACTGGTACCGGAGAGCCAGAAGAGCACCCGCCCAGCCATGATGACCATTGCCACGATGCTCGGTTTTGCCATCATGATGATTCTGGATGTCGCTCTGGGCTAAGTGGCGCCCCACCAAGTTTATGCTCTTTATATCATGACCATACATGCGCCGCCCCCCTGTCCGCACTGCATATCAACCTGCAGTTGCAACCTCCGCCTGATGCGAACGCACGCGTCGCTTCCCCTTTTTGCCTTTTGCATGTATACTGGAGGCAGCAAAGGAGGAATGCACGATGATCAACAAGGTTCATACCGGCAAGAGGCTGTCTCTACTGCGCAGAAGGCTGGGATATTCTCAGGCAGCTCTGGCGGAGTTACTGGGGGTGACCGCACAGGCAGTGTCCAAATGGGAGTGCGGCACCACGCTGCCGGATATTGAGCTGCTGCTGATGCTGTCACGTCTCTACCACGTTTCCATCAACAGTCTGCTGGAAGAGCGTGACCTGCTGCAGGAACTCACCGGGCAGGCTGCGGCAGCGGATGGCGTGGCTTATTTCGTCCCAAACACCGAAACGCCTCAGGAGCAGGCATGGGCAGAGGCGATCATCCACAATGGATGGATCGCTCGCAACTGGCAATCGGCCCAGGAGCAGCCCGACCCTGTCCGTCATGCCGTTGGAACGGAAATCGCAGCCCTCGGCGGAACCATTCTCGAAATTGGCGCCGGCCCTGGCGGCGGCTTCATGCCCTACATTCTCAAGGCTGATCCGGATGCGCAGATCATCATCAACGACCTCTCTCCCACTGTCGTGCGTGAATGGCGCAAATTGCTTGACCGGGCGCTGGATTCTCCCAACCTTTCCTATGCCGCCTTCAACTTTTGTCATATGCCGCTCAAGGACAGCTGCATTGACGTGATTTCCGACGGCGGAGGCATTGGTAATACGATTGGCAGCAAGGCGGAGGTCCTCCGCGAATGCTGGCGCGTGCTGAAACCAGGCGGAAGGCTCATCACCTCAACGGGCTTTGTCACAAGGGAAACGCTTGCCGCCCTCCCTGACGATACCCAGCACGTCCTTCGGGAACAGCGTCCCGACATTTTTGAGGATCTGTACGAGGACACTGTGCTTGCAGGCTTCACGAAGATCGACAGCGTCATCAGCGGCTGCTGGTACACCGATGGTGATGAAAGCGACATTGCCGATTTGGCACGTACCCTGGGCGTGAATCTGAAATTCACCAGCTACATTCGATACTGCACCAAGTAATGATCGATATCGCTGCATAGAAAAAGCCGCCTCGACCTTGCGATCGGGGCGGCTATGTGACGTTACGCCGATTAGAACTTCAGCGGATTCACGCGCACGGAGGGACCCATGGTGCTGCTCAGGTACAGAGAGCGGATGTAGGTGCCCTTGGCGGCGGCGGGCTTCGCCTTGTTGATGGCGTCCATCAGGGTCTGCAGGTTCTCCTGGAGCTTCTCGGTGCCGAAGGAGACCTTGCCGATGGGGCAGTGGATGATGGCGGTCTTGTCCAGACGATACTCAACCTTACCAGCCTTGATGTCGGCGATGGCCTTGGCCACGTCCATGGTGACAGTGCCGGACTTGGGGTTGGGCATCAGGCCCTTGGGGCCCAGGATACGACCGATGCGGCCGATCAGACCCATCATGTCGGGGGTGGCAACGCAAACGTCGAAGTCGAACCAGTTCTCCTGCTGGATCTTGGTGATCATGTCCTGATCGCCAACGTAATCAGCGCCGGCAGCGCGGGCTTCATCAGCCTTGGCGCCCTTGGCGATGACCAGCACACGGATGGTACGGCCGGTGCCGTGGGGCAGAACCACCGCGCCGCGAACCTGCTGGTCCGCATGACGGGGGTCAACACCCAGGCGGATGTGGGCCTCGACGGTCTCATCGAACTTGGCCTTGCCGGTGGAGATCACCAGCTGGGTAGCCTGGTCGGGATCGTACTGGTTCAGATGGTCGATCAGCTTCACGCTGTCCTGGTACTTCTTACCATGCTTCATTTCAAATTCCTCCCATGTGGTATTAGCGGCACTACGTCCTCCCACATTGTTAAGGGGCTAAGCCCCGTAGACTATCGCTTACTTGCGCTCGCGGAGAGATTACTCCTCCACGGTGACGCCCATGGAACGGGCAGTACCGGCGACCATGGACATGGCAGCCTCGATGCTGGCGGCGTTCAGGTCGGGCATCTTGGTGGTAGCGATCTGACGGAGCTGCTCCTTGGTCAGCTGGCCAACCTTGTCGCGGTTGGGGCGGGCGCTGGCAGTGTCCAGATTCAGAGCCTTCTTGATCAGCACCGGGACCGGGGGGGTCTTGGTGATGAAGGTGAAGGTACGGTCAGAGTACACGGTGATGACAACGGGGATGACCAGACCGATGTCATTCTTGGTGCGCTCGTTGAACTCCTTACAGAAGCCGGGGATGTTCACGCCGTGCTGACCCAGAGCGGGGCCGATGGGCGGAGCAGGATTGGCCTTGCCGGCAGCAACCTGCAGCTTGATGAAAGCAGTAACCTTCTTGGCCATTGTAATGGCACCTCCTAAAAAATGTGGTCACGCGGAAGCTTGGTGACTTCCTCCCACGTCGCGCCGGATCCGTGGATCAGACGCATGGAAAAGCGGATGAATCCGCTGCTTCAAGCCATCCTTTTGGGGACGGCGATGAGCCATTGAAAGCATCAGGGACAGGGCGCATGGGCGGAGGCGAAAGCCTCCAACCCTGCCAGGAAGAGATTACTCCTCTTCCTCCTTCATGACGTCCTCCATGTTGAACCACTGCTCTGCGCTGCGGTTGGCGAACATCTGCACATTCACCAGAACCTTGCTGAGCATCTGGTCGATCTCAACAATCGTGCCCTTGAAGTTGGCAAAGCTCCCCTCCACGATGCGGACGGTTTCGCCAATAGCCAGGTCGCACTCGGTGCCGTTGCTCTGGGGATTGAGCATCATCTCAATCTCCGCCTCGGTGAGCGCCACAGGCTGGCCGTCAGGGCCCACGAAGCCGGTCACGCCGCGCGTGTTGCGCACCACATACCAGCTCTCGTTGGTCTTGATCATCTTGACGATCACGTAGCCCGGGAAGACCTTGCGCGTGGACTTCACACGCTTGCCCTTCCGGATCTCCGTCACTTCCTCAACGGGCACGCGAACCTCGAAGATGAAGTCCTGCATACCGTTGCTCTTGATGGACTTTTCGAGGGTATCCTTGACCTTGTTCTCATACCCGGAATAGGTATGCACAACATACCAGCAGGCCTCGTTGATTCTCTCGGACATTCTTCTTACTCCCTATGCATGTTAGGTAAGCTCCCTGGATTACGCCAGGAGCTTGACCAGCGAGGTCGCACCCAGATCCAGCAGACCGATCACGATACCCATGAACAGCATGAACAGCAGCACAGTCACAGACCAGGCGATCAGCTTCTTCTTGCTGGGCCAGGTGACCTTGCGCAGTTCAGCGACCATGTTCTTGAACGGCTTGGCGATGCGGGCGGGGAGAGCCTTGCACCAAGAAACCAGCTTGGTCATCTTGGATTCCTTACCCTCTTCGACCTTCGCGGGGGACTTCTTCTCCTCTGCCATTTAAATCACATCCTCACGTAGTCGCTTTGCTTACTTGGTCTCGCGGTGGGCGGTATGCTTCTTGCAGAAGGGGCAGTACTTCTTCAGCTCGATGCGGTCCGGGGTGTTCTTCTTGTTCTTCATGTTGTTGTAGTTGCGCTGCTTGCACTCGGTGCAGGCCAGGCAAACCTTGTTACGCGCGGCATTAGCCACTTGGGACACCTCCTGCCATATCACAAATCAGGGGATAGCCTGCCAGGCAAGTAGCTGCCTCGCCTGACAGGCGGTAAGTGTGTAGCGGTTGTCTGACCACGGTCAACACCAATCGCGGAAGGCATGCTCCCAGGCTTTTGGCGGAGAAACGGGTCGAAGGTCGGAGCCCGACTGGCACCCCTTACTCGATGACCTTGGCGATAACACCGGAGCCAACGGTACGGCCGCCCTCGCGGATAGCGAAGCGCAGGCCCTGCTCCATGGCGATGGGGGTGATCAGGGTGATCTCCATGTCGATGTTGTCACCGGGCATGACCATCT